>JAPKBZ010000014.1 GCA_028823175.1 Myxococcota bacterium | reverse complement strand
CGTCGCTAGTGGCCCCTTCACCGGTGCAGGGTCCGGGTTCCCAGGCCCGGGGCAAGGTCGCCTATGCGGCGTTCTGCGCCGACTGTCACGGGCCGGCGGGCGAGGGGGGCGAGAAGGCGGGAAGTCTCGTGGAGCCTGCCTATTTGGGTCTCGTGAGCGACCAGGCGCTCCGAACCGCGGTGATCGTGGGGCGCGAGGATTTGGGGATGCCCGGTTGGCAGGCAAGCCAAGGCCGCCGAATATCGGCCGGCGAAATCAATGATGTCGTCGCGTGGCTGGCCGCTCAAAGGCCCAGCCGCGCCCAGGGCCGCCCGTCGGGCGACGGCCGCTAGCCCCGGGCCAGGAGGGAATTCATGGAAGAACACGAACACGAAGCGCTTCCGCCGGCGGTCCCCCCGGTGAACCGGAGGGATTTCCTTTTTCGGTTGGGTCTTGCGCTGAATACCGTCGCGGCGGCTTTCGTAGGTATCCCCGTGCTGGGCTATGTCGCCTCGTCGATGTTCAAGGGCAAGGCCCAGCAGGCCTGGGTGGCCCTGGGAAACCTTGACTCGTTCCCGACGGGTGAAACTCGCTTGGCCTCGTATCGGAACCCCTTTACCACGCCCTGGGACGGGGCGACCGCGGACATCCCCTGCTGGGTACGCCGAAAACCCGATGGCGGTTTTCAGGTCTTTGCGATCAATTGCGCGCACCTGGGCTGCCCGGTGCGATGGTTTCCCCAATCCGGGCTCTTTATGTGTCCCTGCCACGGCGGCGTTTACTACGAAGACGGCTCCAGGGCTTCGGGGCCGCCTCCGCGGGGGCTCTATCAATACGAGTTTCGGGTCCGATCCGGGCACCTCGAGGTGCGGGGCGGCGAAACCCCGAACCTCTCCGAGCCGGTCTAGGGAATGCACTCATGAATCGACTTCGGGCATTGGGCAAGTGGTTCGACGACCGGTTGGCGCTGGGCCGGCTTTACGACCAGACCCTCGGCCATCGGATTCCGCTCTCATCGGCGAGTGCCTGGTACGTCTTTGGGAGCGCGACGCTTCTCTGTTTGATCATCCAGTTGGTCACGGGGATCTGCCTTTCCCTGGTCTACGTGCCGGCCCCCGACCAGGCCTACGCGAGCATCGAATACCTCGACTACGTACAGCCCCTGGGCTGGTACCTCCGAGCGCTGCACTATTGGGGCTCGAATTTCATGGTCGCTCTGGTGACGATTCACCTGATCCAGGTCTTCCTCTTCGGCGCCTATAAATATCCCCGGGAGCTCACCTGGATGGTGGGCAGTGGTCTCTTCCTGGCCACCATCGGGATGGCATTCACCGGCCAGACGATTCGTTTCGACCAGGACGCCTATTGGGGCGTCGAGATCATTGTCTCGATCCTCGGCCGCCTGCCGCTGGTCGGCGAGTACGCGACCCATCTCCTTCAGGGGGGGCCCATCGTCGGGTCCGAGACCCTCTCGCGCTTCTTTACTCTGCACGTGTTCGTGATCCCCGGCCTTCTTATCTCTCTGCTCGTCGTCCACATTCGTTTGGTCTTGGTTCTCGGGATCAGCGAGTACCCGGAAGCGGGCAAACCTATGGACAAGGAGACCTATGCCGAGGAATACGAGGCAACGGTCGCTCGAGCCGGAATTCGCCTGATGCCCGAGGGAGGCGGAAAGGACCTCGTCTTCTCGGCGCTGATCCTGACCGCGATCATCCTCTGTGCCGCCTTCATCGGGCCAAAGATCCCGAATGGCCCAGCGGACCCTTCTCTGATCCACACGGTGCCCCGGCCCGATTTCTACTTCCTCTCGCTTTTTGCCGCCTTCGCGCTGATGCCCCCCTACCTCGAGGGCTTCGTGATCGTCTATCTGATGCCCCTGGCGGTGGTCCTCCTCTTTGCCGTGCCCTTTCTGTCGCGCGGGGCCGAGCGGCATCCGAGCCGGCGTCCCGGGGCCGTGGTCCTAGTGGTGCTCGTGGGGGTGAGTCTCGTGACCCTGACTTCCGAGGGCGTGCGCTCGCCGTGGTCTCCAGAAATGGATGCCTGGAGCGGCCAACCCGTGCAACCGCGATTCGTGGAGGGGCGCTCTCCCCTGGAGCATGTGGGGGCGACGATTCTTCAGGTCAAGCAGTGCCGCAATTGCCACGCTCTGGACGGGAAGGGCGGCAAGCGCGGCCCCGATCTGGCCGGGGTGGCCACGCGCCTGACACCGGATCAACTCGTTCGCCAGGTCCTTCAGGGGGGGGGCAATATGCCCGCCTATGGCAAGCACCTCGCCCCCCACGAGGTCAGCGCCCTGGTGGCCTTCCTCGAGACTCTGCATCCGGCCAATGCCCCCGCCGCTCGTAACTCGGCGCCGCCTTCCCCAGCGGCCGCGGGGCATCCCGACAAGCGATGATCGCGTGGCTAGGGGCGGGGTGGACCTTCGCGCCTTCGCTGGTATTGCCCGCGCTGGCCGCGGCCTGGCTCTACCTTCGCGGGTACCGGCTACTGCGTCAGCAGAGTCCTCAGCATTTCCAGCCCTGGCGCCGCAATCTTTTCCTCCTCGGTCTGGCCCTGATCTTCGTGGCCCTGGGCTCGCCTCTCGATGGCGCTGCCGATTTGCTGCTGCTGGCGCATATGGTGCAGCACTGGCTGCTGATCATGCTGGCTCCGCCGCTGATCTGGCTCGGTGCCCCGGTCGTGCCCCTGCTGCGGGGCCTGCCGAGCGATCTCCTCGGGGCCGGGGTTGGGCCGCTGCTGGCATCGCCCCGGCTGCGTCGTGTGCTTTCGGTGCTGACCCATCCTGCGCTCGCTCTGGGAATTTTTACCGGCGTGACTTGGGCGTGGCATGCGCCCGCCGCCTATCAGTGGGCGTTGGTTTCACGCGCGGCCCATGACCTAGAGCACGCCAGTTTCCTCGCCGCCTCCCTGCTCCTCTGGTATTGCATTCTCGAACCCTGGCCGGTTCGGCGGCCGAGACCCTTCACGACCCGGTTACTCCTCGTGGCCGGCGCGGGGCTGGTGAATTCGATCTTCTCCGCGAGTTTTGCTTTCTCGGGCCGGGTCTTTTATCCGCTCTACGCACAGATCGCGAATCCGTGGCTGATTCCGGCGCTCGAGGACCAGAACACGGCGGGGGCCTTTATGTGGATCGGCGGCAGCCTTGCGATGATCGCGGCGGCCGTGGGGCTTACGCTTTCGGGTCTGGCGAGTTCGGGCACTCTCCGCCGCCCGGTCGCCCCGGCCCGTGCGCGGCTCCAGCGCCCGGCACCCGGCGCAAGCTCCGCCCTGGCCCGGCTGTTAACCCGGCGGCGGGCGCGCCGGCTCCTGCAATGGATTCTGGCCGGCCTCGCCGCGGTCGTGATTCTCGACGGCCTGCTCGGCCCCGAGCTGCCGAGCTCCCTCAACCTGGCCGGGGTTTTGCCTTGGACCTACGGGCGCTCGCTCTCGCTGATCCTGCTCCTGAGCTGGGGGAACTTTTTCTGCGGGGTCTGCCCGCTGACGCTTTCCCGCAGGCTCGCCGGTCGCCTTCTCGGACGACCCTTCCGCTGGCCCAAGCGGCTTCAGAACAAGTGGCTGTCGGCGGCACTCTTCGTCGTCTACCTCTGGAGTTATGAGGTTCTGGGCCTGTGGGATTGGCCCGCGGCGACGGCGGTCTGGATCCTGGGCCTCTTCGGCCTCTGTTTTCTGGTCGAGGGGCTTTTTCCTCGGGGCACGTTCTGCCGCTATGTGTGTCCGGTGGGCCAATTCCAATTTGTTCAGGCGACGCTTTCGCCGAGAGAAGTCGCGCCGCTCTCGCTGGCGGGCTGCGCAGGCTGCCAAACCCGGGATTGCCTGCTCGGGAACGCCGAGGAGCCGGGCTGCCCCACCGGCCTCTACTTGCCCGCCAAGACGGGCAACCTCGACTGCACGTTCTGCATGGACTGCGCCCGGGCATGCCCCCGAGACAACGTGGGGGTGATCTCCGTGCGACCCGGAGCGTCCCTCGGGCGGGGCAGGGCCCGGGGCCAGGGCTGGGGTCTCGACTTGACCGTCCTGGCGGGTCTCTTCGTATGGGGGGCCTTTGTGAACGCCATGGCGATGTCGGCGCCCTTCGTCCACGCCCAGGCGGGACTCGCCGCACGGCTCGGGTTCGCCCCATCCGCCGGCTTTGCGAGCGCGGTGCTGGGGGTCGCGCTGGTCGGGCCTCCTCTTGTCCTAACGGTTGCGGCGGCGGGTTTCGGACGCGTTCTGGGCGGGTCGCGAATTTCCGCTCTGGCCGGCCTTCGCGCGCTCCTTCCGGGGCTCGTGCCCCTGGGCTTCGCAATGTGGCTCGCGCATCTTGGATTCCATCTTCTGACGGGGCTCTTCAGCGTGCTGCCCGCGTTGGGGAGAGCCCTCCACGATCTTGCGCCAGACCATTTTTCGCGGCCTGAGATCGGCATGCCCTACACCCTGGGCTGGACCGTGGATCTGCAGCTGACCATCCTCGGGCTCGGCCTGGTGGTGAGCATCGCGGTGCTCTGGCGCTTGTCCCGGGAAGTGGCGGTCAGTCCCGTCCGGGCGCTGGCCTTGGCAGCCCCGTGGTCGCTCCTCGCTGCCGGGCTCTGGGCGCTCGGCGCCTTCATCTTTGTTTCGCCGATGGCGATGCGGGGGATGATGGGATGAGGCGAGTTTTACGGGGGGGAAGGGGGCGGGGACTCGGCTTCAGCTTCCTCGCGTTCGGGTTGGCGCTAGGGGTCGCCGGTCCGGCCCGAGCCGATCTGGGGGGCCTAGTGGCCCAGGGCACTTCGGGCCCTTTCGAGTTGACGGTGCTCGCCGCTCCCTGGCCGCTTCGTGCCGGTCCCAGCGAGTGGAGGGTGCTGGTCAAGGACACCCGCACAGGACAAGTTCGGCGCGATCTGGTCATTCACCTGGCGCTCGGCTCCGAACCGGTGGGGGCCGACGCGCCCGGCGGGCTCGCGCGCTTGGGGACGCATCCCGGCTACTACTCGGTCTCCGCTCGGGTCGACAAGGCCGGCCCGGTTTGGGGGCGAGTGCGTGTCGAAGGCCCCGAAGGCGCCACCGGGAGCCGGGTATTCACTGGCCGGGCCGAACCCGCACGAGGAGCCTGGGGAGAAAATTGGGCCGCGCTGCTCTTCCCCTTCGGGCTCTTGGCCATTTTTGCCTGGCATCAGGTGCGAAGGCTCTCGCGGGGCAACCCAGTTCATGGAGTCGGCATCGAAGGTGACTTCGGCCGGTGATGGCCGTGCGGAAGTCCATTCGGATCACCTCGAAGCCCTCGGCCCCTGCGGCCGCGGCCGTAGCCTCGTAGATCTGATCGTCTGAGCTGCCGGGCTGGCAATGGGATTGCAGCGTGCCGTTGGCGACGCCGAGTCTGCTCTCGTCGATAAAGCGTGCGATATGTCATTTCTTGAGCGGAGGAGCAAGTCTAAGGCGGGTCTCGATGGCAGTCGCTGGCATCAGAGCATATCCTCCGCACTATCAATTATGGGGGTAGGGATTATGTGGCTCCGTGTCATCCTTGGGATCTTTGGCGTGATGTTCCTCTTCAATGCTGTGAATTTTCTGCTGTCGCCGGTGGATGCGGCGATCGGCCTCGGCATGGAATTGCTCGACGATATGGGCCGCAGCAGCCAGGTCGGTGATATCGGCGGCTTCTTCCTCGGCAGCGGCGCAATGCTCCTGCTCGGGGCTTACCAAAAGAATTCGGCTTGGCTGAGAGCCGCCGCCGTGATGGTGGGCGCCGTCGCGGTCATGCGGATTCTGGCCTGGGGCATCCAGGATGCCACCTTCGCGACCGTGTTCATCGGCATCGAAATCCTGATCGCCGGCGTAGCGCTCTACGCGGCGTCGAGTTTCGACGCCGAAGCCTAGGGCTCGGGCGGGCGAAGCGGCCCCTGAAGGCCCGGTCTCGCTTACTCGGCGGAGGGCTGGGCCTTGGACTGCGCGCGCGCCTGTTTCAAGGCCTCGGCCAGGGGGAGTCGGGTGACCTCGGGCAGAGGCGTCACTGTGTCGCGCTCGCCCACCCAGCGGAAGGTCATAAAACCTCGGCTGTGGCCCGCGGTCTCGAGGGCGTTCGGGTAGTCGGTGGGGCCCTGGGCAACCAGAAACCGAACTTTTCCGTCGGGGTCAAGGGAGACCGCGTCGTGGGTAAGTGAGGTTGTGCGCTGGGCGTAGTCCACGGATTCGTGCCACGGGTTTTCGATGGCAAAATTCCAGAAACGCACGTCGAGGGGGTCGACTTCGACGATAAGCGCTTCATCCGGACCGACGGCATAGGTCCCGATGAGGTAGAGGTTGTCTGGGCTGCTGATGTCGGCACCGAAATCATCGCTGTTGCGGCGCTTGAACTGATTGGGCGTGGCGTCGAGGGACGGAGAGACATAGCGGTGCAGCAGTCCGATTCCCTGGAAAGCGAACCGGGTCATCTGGATCGATCGGGCGATTTCTTGATCCGACGAGGGCGATAATGGGTCCGAGGGCTTTCGGCCGATGACCTCGACCTCGAGGGTGGCGGGCCTCTCGGTCTCGCGGTCGCCGAAATATTCTCGAACCAGAACCGAGCCAAAGCCCGCACTGGGCCCGGTCTTGATCCAGTAGCCCGGCGCCTCGGGCTTTTTTGCGGTGAGCCAGAGCGTGTAATCACCGTTTTCGTCGGCGCCGAGGGTGCGCTCGTTGGCGTAGCCGAGTGATTTGCTCCTTCCCGTGGGCTGCATCGAGAGGACGCTGAATGAGAAATGGTCGGCGCTGCCAATATTTCCCGTGATCTTGTAGTCCCGGGTCCCCTCCCAGGCCAGGGTGTAATACTCGCCGTCCGGGTTATCGCCTCCGGCCTTTCGACGCGCGGTATCCATGCGCGCAAAATGCGGGGCAGCGGGGTAGCCGTCTCCGGTCACATCCTGAGACATGGCCAGGGTACGAAGGATAAAACGCATTCCCTCGGAGGCCTCGCGCTCGTTGGCCGCGTCTTCAAGAATCGCGTTGCGAAGCTGGTTGACGGTCTGCATCAGTTCGTCGAAGGCCGCGACGCTGGCGAGTTTATCGAACCCTTCGGGCCCCTCCTCGCTGGCCAGGGCGCCCGTGGGGAGGAGCCAGGCGAAAAGAATGCAGGCGAACAGGAAAGGCGACATGGGTTTCTCCTTCGGTATCGGATGAACGGGATGCAGTCGGGGTCCTGGATGCAGTCGGGGACGGGGACGGGATACGTCACTGAGGCGACCGCGCGCACTCTCCTTCGAGATCGCGTCGCCCGCCGGAGGCCTAGAGCCTAGCTCTCCAGGCTGGGGGCTGGCCCGCCGCCGCTCATGGCCTGGAGAATATTCGCACGGCTGCCCAGGCTATGAGCGATGCCCGAGAGCAGCGAGAAGACCCGAGCCACCAATACAAAGTCGCTGGGGACCTCGGCGACCGGGTCCTCCCGGATGGCTTCGAAGAGTTCGTCCGTCATGTCCTCGGTGAGTTCACCCTCGAAGGCCCCGGTATCGCTCCGGTTGACCATACGCCGGGCGATGGCGACGAAGGTCGTCTTGTCGCCGGTCTTCGAGCGAAAGCCGAGCTCGTCGAAGGCCCGGACCATCGCCGATTCGTTGAAGGTCATGAGGGAAAACATGAGTTCGAAAAGGCCGAGCCCGAAGCCCTCGGGCAATTCCTTGGAAAGGCCGAAATCGAGGACGACGATCTGTCCTGTCGGGGAGACAAAAAGATTTCCGGGATGGGGGTCCGCCTGGAAGAAACCCGCGGCCAGGATCATGCGCACGTAGATATACATGAGGTTCTGGAGCACTTCGGCCGGAACCAGACCCACGGCCTCAATCTTTTTCTTTTCGGTGATCTTGATGCCTCCGACGAGTTCCATAGTGAGGACCCGCCGAGTGCTCCACTCGCGATGGATGGCCGGAATCTTGACCTGGGGGTCATCG
This sequence comes from Myxococcota bacterium, assembly GCA_028823175.1. Lineage (GTDB taxonomy): Bacteria > Myxococcota_A > UBA9160 > UBA9160 > UBA4427 > JAZXM01. The sequence continues at coordinate 63,199 of JAPKBZ010000014.1, read as the reverse complement.
ACGAAGAGTTCCCTAACCCGGTCGGCACAATCGGCCTCCCGGACGAAATCGAGTTCCATGCCGAGATGCCGGGTCAATTCGGAGAGCAGGGGAAGCAGGGGCAGCGGCCGAGGGTCGAAGAATTCGTAGACGCGGCAGACCCGCCGCATGTTGGCGAGATCGGTTCGGATGATCGTCTCGATGTCCGGGTATTGGACCTTGACCGCGACCTCGCGTCCATCGACCAAGCGTGCGCGGTGAACTTGGGCGAGAGAAGCCGAGGCGAGGGGCTGGGGGTCGAAGCTCGAAAAAACAGCGTCCATGGATTTCCCGAGTTCGCTCTCGACGATCTTGCGGACAATCTCGAAGCTCTTAGGGGGGACGGCGTCATGACATTGTTTGAGTTTGTCGATGATCTCGGGGGGGAAGATGTCGGCACGGGTGGCCACCGCCTGACACATCTTGATCATCACCCCACGCAGCCCAAGGGCCAGGTCGAGGGTTTTTTGCGCGGCCCGCTCGTGAATGACGGACCATTCGCTCGCCGACAATTCCCGCCCGCGAAGCTTTTTTGACCAATGCGGGATCTTGTACATGCTCCAGACCCGGGCTGCGGTCCAGCCGATCTGGAGACTGCGTATGATTCGGATCACCCGCATGAGGGCTCAGGCCGCGTCTTCGGCGGCTTCGAAACCCGTCCGCGTGGGCGGCGCCCAAGGGGTTTCGAGGGCATCGAAGTCGTCTTGGAGGGCGCTTGGGTGGGTGGCTGTGCGGATGCTCTCGGCCAGGTTCTCTCGCAGATCATCGCGCTGATCGGCCGGGCGCGTGCGAGTGGCCTGCTCGAGAATTCGATGCATCAGCGCGTCGATCACCTGCTTGCCCGGGATCGTTCCGCCCTCCACGGTTTTGATTGTTCGGGCAGAGACCTCGGAAAGCGCGGTGCGTAGGTACTCCACATGGGGTTTTTCGTCGGCCTGGATATAGCTGATCATATCGCCGGCGATTTCAGGAGCAGCCGAGACCTCGGGATCCGAGAGGATGTCCATTCCCCAGCGAAAGGTTTCCTCGGCGAAGACTTCCACGACGAGTACGTTGGCCATGAAGCCGAGCATACGCTCGAGGGGCTGACCGATCTCGGGAAAGACGGGCGCGGGGCGGGCTCCCTGGCTCCGGCGTCCCATGAGGCGCATCAGCACGTCGCCGGGAATATGCGGATTCTCGAGCGCCGAGTCGCGAGCGGCCTCCCACATCTGCTTGTGTCCGCCTTCATCCCTGTAGCCTGATTCGTCCCGGGCATGAGCCTCAAAGAGACCGGATTGCAGATGGGTGAGCGCTGTTCCCGAAAGGGGTTCGACGAAGAGCTCCTCGAGGTCGGGAACTTGGACGTCCCGGATTATCGCTCCGAAGCCCTCGACGATGGAAATGATCGTCAAGCTTCGGACCAAGGGTTCTCGCACACCATGCCGGAGAAGTAATTTGGCCTGGGCCGCATTGGGATATTGGGGAGGCATCGCGCGGGACGGGACCTCGAGTAGGCCATGCCCTTCCTCGGAGAGTTGGGCCTGCCAGGCCTCGATGGCGGGCGCGCGGCATAGGGTGCGCGGGGAACGATAGTGGCCGTCGGCGTCGAAACCTCCGTGGCAGCGAACACCGTTCGCAATCAGCGGCTCGGCCAATACTCGGCTCGAAAGGAGTTGCTCGGGGGTGTAGACCAGGGTGGGGGGCATGGTTTTCTCCAAATCGAGTTCGCGCGGGGCGATGTGCGCCGCAGTCAAAGAGTAGCGCCACCACTCGGGCGTCCGCGAGGGGCCTGGTTCGCTGAGCCCGGAGCGAAGTCGATCCCCCGGGGTTAGAAGCGCTTCTGCCCAATCGGCCCGAGTTCCCTATGCTCTGCCCGCCACTTCGGCCGAAACGGCGATCCCGAAACTGCGGACGCCCATTTCCCGGGGCTCGACCTTCCAGGCCCCCACTGACCAGGAGTTCTCAATCCATGCGCGAAGCTGTCATCGTCTCCACCGCACGCACGGGGCTGGCCAAGTCCCATCGTGGCGGGTTCAACAATACCGGCGGGGCTGCCATGGCCGGCCACGCGATCAAACACTCCATCGAGCGGGCGGGGATCGAGCCCGGCGAAGTGTCCGAGGTCGTTCTCGGTTGCGGTACGCCCCAGGGCACCACGGGCAATAATATTGGTCGAGTCGCCGCTCTCAAGGCGGGCTGCCCGATCACGACGACCGGCGTCACCGTCAGTCGCCACTGCTCGTCCGGTCTCAATGCCGTGGCCACCGCCGCTGGCCGGATCATCGTCGATGGTGAGGACATTGTCGTGGGTGCCGGCGTCGAGTCCATCAGCTTGAGTATGGCCGGGGGCAATTTCTCGCACCAGGTCGACAAGGAATTGGTGATCGAGTATCCGGGTTTGTGGATGCCGATGATCGAGACCGCAGACATCGTGGCCGACCGGTACAAGATCAGTCGTGAATACCAGGACGAGTACTCCCTCGAGAGCCAGAGGCGAACCGCCGCTGCCCAGGAAGCGGGTCTCTTCGACAACGAAATCGTCCCCATGGATACGACGATGATCGTCAAGGACAAGGCGACAGGAGAAACTTCCGAGGTCGACTACACGGTGACCGGGGACGAGTGTAACCGCCCCCAGACGAACATCGAAGGTCTTCAGGGTCTCAAGCCGATTCGCGGTGAGGAGCACTTCATCACCGCGGGCAACGCGTCCCAGCTTTCGGATGGCGCGGCTTCTCTGGTGATGATGGAGGCCGATGAGGCCAAGCGTCGCGGCATCGAACCCCTCGGTGCCTTTCGAGGCTTTGCCGCTGGCGGCTGTGCGCCCGATGAAATGGGCATCGGCCCAGTGGTCGCCGTTCCTAGGCTACTCGACCGTGCGGGGCTCAAAGTCGACGATATCGACCTCTGGGAACTCAATGAGGCCTTCGCGAGCCAGTGCCTCTATTGCCGAGACACCCTGGGAATCGATCCCGCGAAATATAATGTGAACGGCGGATCGATTTCCATCGGTCATCCCTTCGGAATGACCGGGGCCCGTTGCGTCGGCCACCTGATGCTCGAAGGAAAGCGCCGCAAGGCCAAGTGGGGCGTCGTCACCATGTGCATCGGTGGCGGACAAGGCGCCGCGGGGCTCTTCGAGATCTTCTAACTCGAAGCTCCAGAGGCCCGACCGCTCTTCATGAGCGCTCTTCACGCCCGCTCCGGGGTCTCCCTGGGGCGGGCGTTTTAGTGGGGTGCCGAAAACCGCTGGCCGAAGGGCTCGCCCCCGAATCGGCCTTAGCTGTCGGGGGGAAAGGCCTTGAGCTTGCGCTGCAGGGTCCGGCGGTGCAGGCCGAGCTTCCTGGCCGCCTCGGAAATATTGCCCCCGCAATCCGCAAGAACCCGGTTGATGTGTTCCCACTCTGTGCGGGCCAGGGAGGGAGGCGCGTATTCAGGGGAAGACAGTCCGGGTTCGCCCGGCGGGTTCTTCGTGAAGGCGGCGAGGACCATGTCCGCGTCGGCGGGCTTGGCGATATAGTTCACCGCGCCCAGGCGCCCGGCATCCACGGCGGTGGTGATGCTGCCATACCCCGTCAGCATGACGATCTGAGCCTCGGGGCAGAGCCTGAGGAAATCCCGGATCAATTCGAGGCCCGATCGGTCGCCCAGACGAAGATCCACGACGGCCCAGGCCGCGGGCTCTCGTTCGAGTTCGGCGATCGCTTCGGCGTAGCTGTGGGATTTGCGGACGCGAAAACCGCGGTCCTCGAAGGCCCGGGCTAGCCGCCCCGCGAAGCGCTCGTCGTCGTCAACGAGGAAGATCTCGTCTTCCGGCTGGGGGCCCGCGGGCCGGGTCGTCTTGTCGTTGTCCTGCTCCACGCTTACGCCGGGTCCTGGGGCAGGTCCGATCGGCCGGACGCCACCCAGGGAAGCCGGACCCGAACCCGAGTTCCGCGCTCCGGCTCCGAGAAAATCTCCATTTGCCCTCCGATCTGTTCGACGACCGAGCGCGCGAAGAAGAGGCCAAGGCCCATGCCCTCGCCCTGAGGCTTGCTGGTAAAGAAGGGCTCCCCGGCGCGCTCTTGGATCTCCGCGCTCATGCCCGAGCCCTGGTCTTCAATCTCGAGTTGGAAATCGGCGTGGTCTCGCGAGGCGCGGAGCACGACCGGAGTTCCACTCGGTGAGGCCTGCCGGGCATTTTTCAGCAAACCTCTGAGAGCCTGGTGGATCAGGCGACGGGGTAGGGGGATGAATTCCTCGAGGAGTTTGGGGTCGGCCTCCACACTGAAGGTTGTGGCGGAGGCATTGAGGTCTTCGAGGAGGTCGGCGACCCGAAGGGGTTGAGCAGCCTCGCCCATCCCAGCGCCCACGTCGACGGCGAGTTGGGAGAGGATATTTGAGCAGCGATCGATTTCTCGGCGGATCAACTGCGCGTCCTCGGTGACCTCGGGATTGACTCCCTTGCGCTCGAGTTCGCCAGCGGCGATGGCGATGGTGCCCAGGGGCGTCGAGAGTTCGTGAGCCGCGCCTGCGGAGAGGGTGGCCAGGGCGCTGAGCTTTTCGGCCCGGGCCTGCTGAAGTCGCGACTCGGCGAGTTCGTCTTCGGCGGAGGTCACGGCACGGCGCAGGCGCTCCACAGCGTAGGCCACCACGGGCCCGACGATGATGAACGCGACCCACATGCCGACAAGGTGGGCGCGCATGGACTGGTGGTGGGCGTGCTCTGAAAAGCTGGGGGACCAGAACAGGATCGAGTACGCGACGACGGCCAAGGAGACCACGCCCCAGATCCAAGTCGGCGGCAGCAGCAGCGCGCCAATCGGGACATAGAGGAGATAGGCGCTGCTAAAGGGATTCGAGGCTCCCCCGGAAAGAGCGAGGGTGCCCGTCAAGGCCAGGATATCCATGGCCAGAACCCCCGCGACCGTGGCATCGCTGAGCAGTCGACCCGCCTTGAGCTGGCGCCAGAGGAGCCAATTGCTCGCCAGGGGAATGCCGAGCAGGGCAAGAATGGGAGCGATGGGAAGTTCCCAGCCTCCCCAGGTCTTGACGATCAGCGCGATCAGGATCCCGCCCGCGGAGAAGAGCGCCCGGGCTCGAACGAACCAGGATTGCCTCACGCCCTCTGGCTGAAACATCGGAGGCGGGCTGCCGGCGGGAGTCAGATTCATGGCGTCAGTATAGTTCGCGGGATCCCGCCTCGGCGAAAGAAAGCGCCGATTTCCTAGACGGGGTCGGTCTCCGGTGTTGGCGCCGAGAGAAACCCAGAAGCCCCAGCACGCCGAAGAAGAGGGACACCCCGAGCCCGGGTTCGGGCACGGTCTCCACGATGAGGACGACCTCGTTGTCGTAGCCCGTGAGGCTGAGGGGGTTCTGGCAAGCGGGCATGCTCCCCATGCTGGCGAGGTGGCACATGGAGCCGGCGAGATCGACCCAGATATTGTCGTCGTCGAAGGTCACGTTCGCCGGATTGAAGCCGAAGGGGGCGATATGGGTGTCCACGGTCACGTTTGTAATGGCGGGCCATTGGCCCGAGGTGTCCTCGAAGTGGAAACCCACCGGGCTGAAATACATGTACTCGTAGTGGAGTTGATTCGCCGCGGCGCTCGTAAACGTCAGGCGGATCTCGTCCTCCCAAAAATCGATGTCCCACAACTCATAGAGCGTCCCCGTACTCGTATGAAAGCCAGCCCAGTCGGGGTCGACGGAATCCTCGGCGGTGAAGACCACTGTATCCGAGGTGAAGAGGTCAGTTCCCCCAGCCCCCGGGCTGGCGCCTGTCCAATACTCCCAAGTCGCGGTGACCTCCTCTCCCTGGAAAGGCGAGGCGCCCGGGGCTCGCGCCACCCCGCTCGAGCCCGAGAGGCTGGGGGCGTAACTCGCCCAGCCGGTCTGGGTCTTGGCGTAGGCCGGCGACGCGAGGAACAATCCCAGGCAGGCGAGGAAAACTAGGCCCCGGTCGCCCCAGGCCCAGAGCGTTGCCTCGTCGTCGGCGCAACTTCGAATCGGGGGTTGGGTCATGGTTTTCTCTCCCTGACGATGGGGGGCATTAGAGGTCGACACTGATTCGGATCCAGAACTGCCGACCGGGCTCATTGATCTTTGCGAGGCTCGTGGGGAAGCCAGGAACCGGCGACGCCCGACGGCTCAGGTGCTCGTGGTAGGTGCGATCGAGGAGGTTGTCGACGCCGATCCCGATCTCAAAAAAAGGCCACGGCGATATATTCGCATCGGCGGAGAGGGTCACGAAGCCCGGGGTCTTTCCGGTATCGACCCCGAGCCGGTTGCCGTAGTCGAGATGAATCCGGTCCTGGGCCGCCACCATTCGGGTCTCGAATCCCAGGGAGAAAAACTCGCGCTGGTAGAAGAGGCTAACGGCGCCCTCGAGGGGGGGCGTCTGGGCCAGGGGGCTGCCGAAGGTCACGTTGTCGGCGTAGACATACGAGAGTTCGGCGTTGGCCGAAAGCCCGGGCAGGATCTGGTAGGACACAAGGGCCTCAGCGCCCGCTCGGCGAGCCGTCACATTGAGCGCCTCAATCCCGTTATACGTAATGATGAAATCGTCGATCTGGCTGACGAAGGCGCTGATATTGGCGGTCCAGGATTCGCCCCCGAAATAGAGCGCCGCGTCGATCTCGGTATTTCGCTCGGCATTCAGGGTGAAAGCGTCGTAGCTGTAGACCTCCCAGTAATCATGCGGGCGCTGGGCGTGCCCGATACTGATGGCCGCGAGGATGGGGTAGTCCCGAAAGCGCTTCTCGTACCGGAGAAAGGCCGCCCAGAGGTTCTGCCCGCGTTCCTGGTTCGACCCGCTCAAGATCGTAGAACTCGTCTCGCCAGCGGCGTGCATGGTGCCCGTCTCGGTTTCGAGATGGTCGTAGCGGACGCCAGCAATCACTTGATCGCCCTCGGCGAAGGCGTAGCGCGCCTCGGCGTAAATCCCCGCGTTGATGAAGTGAAGGATGGGATTCTGGGGCACGGAAGCGAGATCGATGGGATCGTCTTCGATCAGTGTACCGGCTGCATAGAATCGTCTTCCGGAGTCGGCCCTGGCCAGGTACTCGGTGGATCGAACGTCGACCCCGGTTTCGACCTTGAACCCCTCAACGGGTTCAAAAAAGAGGGTCGCGCGCCCGGCGTAGTCGTCCCATTGCTGGCCCATGATCAGGTTATTCAGGGGGCCAGTGAAGTTGGGACTCGGAGTCTCCAGTCCTCGCAGAGTGAAATCGTCCATCTCGTGGTCGACGGTGATGTAGTCAAAGCGGAGTTCGACGCCCTCGAGCCAGGAATCGAGATTATGCTTTTCCAGGCGCAGATCGACGGCTTGGCGATCGAGGCTGACCGCGTCCATGTGAATCGTGGCGTTGGCCATCTGGCCGTCGCTGAATTCCGCGCTGGCCTCGAGGAGGGTGTCGCTGGAAGGCGTCCACCCCACGGCGGCTCGGCCGTTCCAGCGGTTATAGCGGCTGAAGACAGGAACTCCCGATCCGTCGAGATAATCGTTGCTGCGGTCGCGCCCGCCGCTCAGGCGGAGATAGCCTTGGGAGTTGCCCACGGCGACATCCCCTGAAAACTCCTTGAGGCCGTAGTTTCCCACGGCTCCGGTGGCGAAGACCTGAGCCCCGGGCTCCTCGAGTTCCACGGGGCTCCGCTTGAAATCCACCGAGCCCGTGATGGAACCCGGATTTCGGACGGATTGGGGGCCGCGTAGGATCAGCAATTCGCTGAATTCGCCGGGATTGACGTAGGCGGTGGGGGGATCCATGGCGTGGTTGCAGGCGCCTGCGTAGGGAACGCCGTCGATGAGGACATTGAGTCGACTGCCCCCGAGCCCCCGAAAGACGGGGTCGCTGCCGATTCCGCCCTGGCGGATCAGGGCAAAGCCCGGAATATCCCGGAGGACCGCGGCGCCGTCGCCCTCGGGCCGATTCTGGGAGCGGATGTCCACCCAGTCCTCGGCGCCGTTATCCGGGCTCTGCCCGACGACGCTAATCACTTCGATCCCGCGATGTTTGGAGCCGGTAGATTGGGACTCGTCCCTCTCCTCCGAGAAGGCTTCCGGGGCCGGGGTGAAGACGGACGACGCCGGAGCCGTCGCTTCGGCGGCGTTGATGGGCTCCGCCCGCCCGGGAGTGCTGCAGAGGCCCAGGAGAACGAAGGCCACGGCGGTGGCGGCGATGCCGATTTCGCTGGGCGCGCTCTTCAACAAGGGTTCGAACCCTCCAGGGTTGTCTTCTGGCCCGGGCGCCTTGTGAAAATCTGCCTGCCCTTAGATCGGGGCTCTCCGGAAAAGTCGGGCTGGCGGGGCAAAGTAAATTCCCGAACCGGTCAATCGAAAGCGACCCGCTCGGCAAACAACACGCCTGATTCGACGGGTGGGTGCTCCACGCATCAGCCAGCGCGATGGGAGCGACCCCTTCGTACCGAAACCTCGAGCCCGGTCAGGCCCAACAGGAGCAAGGCAGCACTCGTCGGCTCCGGGACGCTACTGACGGTGAGGACGATCTGGTTGTTGTAGCCCGTCGGGCTCGATGCGTTATTGCAAGGCATCATGGTTCCGCCCGGCATTGCGTAATGGCACATCGACCCCTGCAGGTTCACCCAGATATCGTCGTTGTCGAAGGCGACCTTGGCCGGATCGAAATTCATCGGAGCGAAGCTTGTATCGACCGAGATGGAGTCGAAAGCGTCGAGGCCCGCCCCAGTGTCCGAAATGTGAAAGCCCAGCGGCATCATGTACATGTACTGGTGTTCGTGATCCTGGGCGTAGATGCTGGTGTAGGTCAGCGTAATCGTATCGCCCTGAAAATCGACATCCCAAAGTTCGAAATCATTGCCGGTGCTCGTATGGAAACCGCCGATGTCGGGACTCGTCGAGTCGCTGGCGGTGATGGCCGTGGTATCGGTCGCCGCGATCAGGGATCCGCCCTGGCCAGGGCTCGCCGTATTCCAGAATTCCCAACTCACCGTCACCGAACTGCCGTCGAAGTTGGCGCTGGCGGTTCCGGCGAACCCGACCGCAAGGAAGAACTGAAGGGCAAGGAGGATTCCCCCAAAGCGAAGACCCACTTTTGAGATCAGAGCTTTCTGCACCACAGCTTGTCATCTCCCGGTTCGGTGTGTCGCGGGCCGAAGAGCGCCTGCGATGGCGTTAACGAGTTCCAAACTAAATGTGGGCTTGTACTTCGACAATGCGGTCGATTGTCGCAGGCCCGCCGTCCGCAGATGAGCGGCAGCACTGCAGCAACCCCCATTGCAGTTCGGGCGGCGGAGGACCCTGTGCGGCGCTTGGCGCGATACAATCGACGAATGCAGAAAATGACAAATGGGTAATGCCGAGAGTCGCCTCGCCGGAGGGCCGGGGCCCTTCACGCCCCTTCCGCCAGGCGAGCCCGCCTTCCCTATGTTGAGAAGGGGCCCGAGTGCTGGCTGTGCCCCCAATGCTCGAGGTCAATGATGTCGCTTCCCTTTGCTGAACTGCCCCTTTTTCCGGAGACGGATTTTGCGCTCTTGCCTCAAGGGGGCGTTATGCCCGACTTCCACCGGATGCTGGCCGAACTCCGTGAAAAACGGCCCGTGGCTCCGGTCCTCTTCCATGGAGAGCGCGCCTGGCTCCTCACCCGGCACGCAGATGTGGCGGCAGCGTTCCGGGACGAGAACCTTTTTTCGGCAAGGGCCATCCAGGAGCTCAATACCTTTCCGGTCATGGGCCGCAACATCATGGGAATGGAAGGCGAGGAGCATCGGATCAACCGGGCCCTGGCCTCGCCCAAATTCAAGCTGCGCGAGGTCGTTCGCGTGGTCGGCGAGTTGATCGAGCCGCTTTGCCATCGCTTGGTCGACGAATTCGCAGCCCACCCCGAAACCGATCTCGTGCAGAGCTTTAACAAACGCCTGCCCTTGATCGCGATTTGCAGGCTACTGGGGATTCCGCCCGAGGACGATGAACGCCTGGGGACGTGGGCGATGGATTTGATCAGCTATCCCTGGGATCCCCAGGGTGCATTGGTCTCGGCCCGAGCCTTCACCGAGTATCTCAGGGAAGTTCTGGAGGAACGCCGAGCGGCCCCGGGTGACGATCTGCTTTCGGCTCTCGCGTGTGAGGAGGTCGAGGGGCATCGCCTCAGCGACGAGGAAATCTTTTCTTTCGTGCGGGTCCTCTTTCCCGCCGGCGCCGACACCACCTACCTCGGCCTCGGCTCCTTGATGCTGGGTCTTCTTCAGGAGCCCGGCGCATTTGAGGCGCTCAGGGGCGACCCCGACGGCCAGGGCCGGGCGGTCGAGGAGGCCCTTCGGTGGGAACCCCCGACCGCCTTACTCCCCCGGATGACCACTGTCGGAGGCGAGTTCCAGGGGGAGCACCTCGGTCCCGAGACCGCCGTCCTGCTCGGAATCGCCGGGGCCAACCGTGATCCCTCGGTCTTCGATGAACCCGACCGATTCGATCCCTCCCGGGATGCGTCGAAGCACCTGAGCTTCGGCTACGGAAACCATTTCTGTCTCGGCTCCCACCTGGCACGCGCTGAAATGCGCACGGCGCTCGCCGTCCTCGCGGAAAGGCTCGGCGAGATCGAATTGAAAACTGTTCCCGTGATGCGCGGGGCAGTCCTGCGCGGCCCTGACCGTTTACTCATACGCTTTTCGCTTCGCTGATCCCGCCGGCCCTGCCGCCGGAAGGAAAGGAACCCTCACGTGAAAGTCGGCCTCTTTCTTGCCACGATCAATCCCATCGCGACCCCAGAGTACATCGCGGCATTCGCCCAGGCGGCCGAGGAGCGCGGATTCGATTCGCTTTGGGTCGGCGAACACGTCCTTCTCTTCGACGAATACGAGTCGGCCTATCCCTACTCCAGCGACGGAAAACTTGTCGGACTCACGGGAGAAAGCGGCATGCTCGATCCCTTTCTCGCCCTGAGCTGGGCGGCAGCGGCCACCCGGGAGATCAAGCTCGCCACGGGGATCTGCATCCTTCCCCAACGCAATCCTGTCTACACGGCCAAGGAGGCCGCGACCCTGGACTGGCTCTCGGGCGGGCGATTGCTCCTGGGGCTGGGAACCGGCTGGCTCGAGGAAGAGTTCCGAAACGTCGGGGTGCCCTTCGACCGACGCGGCGCGCGCTGCACCGAATATGTCGAGGTCTTGAAGCGACTCTGGTGTGATCCAGTTTCCAATTTCTCGGGGGAATTTCACGAACTCGCGGAGGCCCGCTTCTATCCCAAGCCCGTTCAACGACCCCATCCGCCGATTCTCTTCGGGGGCGAGTCCGACGCCGCCCTGAGACGGGTGGCCCGGCTGGGGGACGGTTGGTTTGGGTTCAATCACACACTGGAGAGCGCCGAGGAATGCTTGTCCCGCCTCGATGCCGCGCTAGAGGCCGAAGGCCGCTCGCGCGCCGATCTGGAGATCTCCCTCTCCCCCTATCTGCAACCGAGTCGGGGAGCGGATCTCCCGCACTTCGAGGCCCTCGGCGTCGAACGCTTCGTTGTCCTCGCCATGGCTCCCTCGGTCGAGGCCATCCCCGGGACCCTCGACGCCACAGCACGAGAGTATGGCCTCCCGGCATGAGACCGGCGGCCTCGGGCGCGCGGGGCCTGGGGCGGTGCGTTCGGGGATGAATTAATCTCGGCGGCTCATTCTGGGCAATCGTGAGCGGGGATTTGGGGAACGTGCAGGAAGGAATCGGGCAATTGCCCCGAATTATTGGGATTCGTGAGATTCGGGATGAGCCGGTCGGCGGCAAAGCGGCGGGGCTAGCGCGCCTGGCGGGCCTGGGGCTGAAGGTCCCCGAGGCTTTTGTCGTCGTGGGGGCGAGTCCGGGATGCCTGCCGGCTGACCTTTTCGCGCATTATCGCGGGCTCGGAGCTGGCCGGGTGGCCGTTCGTTCCTCGGCGCTGGGAGAAGATGGCGAGGAGTCCTCCTTCGCTGGGCAGTACGCCACATTCCTCAATGTCGAAGGCGAAGAGGCGCTCTCGACTGCGGTGAGCGAATGCCTGGCTTCCATCGAGGGGGCGGCGGCTGTTGCCTACGGCCGAGAGCGAAACGAGGCCGAGGAATCCGCGATGTGCGTGGTCGTGCAGGCGATGGTCGAGCCCTCGGTGGCCGGGGTGCTCTTCACTGCGGACCCCGTTTCCGGCAGGCACGACCGCCTGGTCATCGACGCGGTGGCCGGACTCGGCGAGAAATTGGTGAGCGGCGAGTCCACGCCGGATCATTACGAGCTCGGGCTCAAGAATGAAGTGATACGCCGCGAAATCGTGTCGGAGAAGGCCCTGCTCGGCGACGGACAACTCTCAGAGCTCGCCCAGGAGGCTCGACGAGTCGCTCTCGAGTTCGGTGGGCCTGTTGATATGGAGTTCGCCATGGATGGCGGGGGTGAGCTTAATTGGCTCCAGGCCCGGCCGATTACGACCCTGGGTGGCGATCTGAATGAGGGGTTCACGCCTATCGAGACGACGGACGTGATCACCCGCTGCAACGTGGGCGAGATGATGCCGGGCCCGGTCTGTCCCCTGACTTTTTCGACCCAGGGCCGCGCCATCGAGAACGGGATGCAACACATGCACGTCTCTTATGCGGGCCGCCCGGCAATCACCGACGAGTGGACCCAGATCAATCTTTTTTACGGCCACATGTTCATCAATCTCTCGGGTGGGGTGAAGGCCGCGCGTCAGGTCTCCATCACGAGCGCCGAGAGCATTGGCCAAGCGATGTGCGGTCGGGAAATCCCCGAACTCCAAGAGCCCTCGGAAAAACACAGCCTGCTCAGGCGTTGGTGGGGCTCCCTGCAGTTCGTGCGCTACTGCCTCAAGGCAAGCCGGGTGATCCGTGAGTTTGAAGCGCGCTTTCAGCATTTTGAAATTTCCCATCGCGACGCCTCTCTGGCGATGGTCGAGGAGATGGAGACGCATTTTCGTTGGCTGCTCGAGGCCGACGAAGTGCATCTTCGATCGTCGGCCTACTCGGGCCTGATGGAAGGCGTGGTTCAGGGAATTGTGGTGGGAAGGGCGCCTGGTCCCAATGCGGGGGCTCAGCAGGCGGAGGCAGCGCGGTTGCTCGCGGGCGCGACGGGCGTGGAGAGTGCCGTCATGGTGGAAGAACTCGATGCCATCACCGCTGCCATTGCCGGAGACTCGCGACGCGGCCAGAGCTTTAGGGAGGCGGATCCCGATGAGGCCTTGGCCTGGTTGCGAGCGGAGCCTTCGGGTGAGGCCGGTCAGGCATTCCGGGCTTTCCTGGCGAGACACGGACATCGGGGCTATCGCGAGCTCTGTGTGCGAGAGAAGGCCTGGGGCGATGATCCCATCCCGCTGATTCGGACGATGCAAACCAGCATCGTGGCCCGACTCTCGGGGAGCTATCGGGCCAAGCAGGTCGATGAACTCGATTGGAGCGAGCTCAAGGGGGCCCTTCGTTTTTTGCTCCCCAGGGCCCACTTTTCGATTCGTCAGCGTGAGCACACCAAATCAATGCTGGTGGCGGCGACCCACCGGCTCAAGTGCGGCTACCGCCATTTGGGCATTTTACTCGAGCGCGAAGGGAAACTCCCCGATGCCGACCTCGTCTTCTTCCTGTCTCGGGAAGAACTCTCGGATTTTGTCCGCCGGCCCTCGCCCGCGTCGGTGAGCCTGATGCGCCAGCGGCGGCGGGCACTGGAATTCCAGGAGAAGCTCGAGTTCGAGGATATCTACGTGGGTTTCGCCGAGCCCCTGGAAACCAACAGCGAGCCCATATTGGGCCAGGGAGAGTATTTGGGGCGCCCGGTTAGCCGGGGCGTTGTCGAGGGGAGGGCCCGGGTGGCCCTGACTCCCGAGGAGGCCACTCAGTTGGAGCCGGGTGAGATCCTCGTCTCCCATATCACCGATATTGGCTGGACCCCTTATTTCAGCCTGATCGCCGGTCTGGCCACGGATGTCGGGAGCGCGGTCTCCCACGGCGCGGTGATCGCCCGGGAGTATGGATTGCCGGCGATCGTGAACCTGCGCGTGGCGACGAAAGTGGTGCGGACGGGTGACTGGATCCGCCTCGATGCGGATCGCGGAGTCCTCGAGATCCTGGAGAGTTCGTCGACCGAGGCCCAGGGCTGACGCCCCAGCGAGAGCCTCGAATTGAGTCGGCTATTTTCGATCCAGCACTGACCCGGGTTCCCGGGTAGAAGAAGGGCGGAGGGTCAGAGATGGGCTCGGGCCGGGGACCGCTAGGCTCCCAGAATAGTACCGGCCTCGCGCAGTTCCGTAATTTTTTCCTCGGTGTAGCCAAGCTCGCGAAGGACTTCCTCGGTGTGCTCTCCGTGCAGAGGGGGCATTCTGCGGTGAGGGTCCTGGGCGGTGGCACCGAATCGGGCGGCGGGTCTTGCCTGGTGGTACTCACCCGCGGTGGGGTGCGTGAAGTCCAGGATGCTCTCATTATGCGCGAGTTGGGAATTCTCGAAGAGTTCATCGAGGTCGAGGACCGGGCCGGCCGGGACATCTTCCGCGATGAGGCGCTCCAATAGATTCTCCGTGGTGTCGGTGAGCATGGCTCCGGCAATCGCTTCGCCGAGGGCCTCGGCATTTGCGAGTACCGAACGGCTCGCGGCCACCGCGAAGCGTGGATCCTCGGCCCACTCGGGGTGCCCAAGTGCTCGGAAGAGCCCGTGCATCTCGACATCGGTGGCGGCGAAGTAGACCAGATGTCCGTCGCTGGTCTGGGACAGCCGATAGATTTGGTAGAGCGCCAGCCCGCTGGGCGAATCTTCGCCGGCGAATGTATGGGCCAGCATTCCGTCGGGCCAGAAGAAGGCCAGGGACGAATCGATCATGGGGACTTCGATATGCTGACCGCCAGCGCCCCGGTCGCGGGCGAAGAGAGCGGCGGTAATGGCCTGGGCGGCGGTGTAGGCGGTCGATTTATCGGCGACAATATTTCGAACCAGGTCCCGGATCGGAACCTCCGGGTTGAGTTGAACCGCGGTATGGCCTGAAAGACCCTGGATGATCGGATCGTAGACCCGCCGGCCGCTGTAGGGGCCACTGGGGCCGTAGCCCGAGATCGAGCAGTCGATGAGGTCGGGATTCAGCGTCCGGAGGGCCTCGGCACCGAGTCCCAGGCGTTCGGCGGCGCCCGGCCGCCAGTTCTGCACGAAGACATCGGCCTCCCTGATCAGCTGCTGGGCGATCTCGAGGCCCTCCGGCGTTGTGAGATCGATGGCGATGCCGCGCTTGTTGCGGTTGCAGTTGGCGTAGAACGAGGTCAAGCCCCCGCGCTCGAAGGGTGAGAGCCGAAGAACGTCGCCTACGGAAGTGGGCTCAACTTTGATGACCTCGGCGCCCTGGTCGGCCAACATCATGGTGGCCAGGGGGCCAGAGACCACGGCGGAGGCGTCGACGATCTTGATTCCTTCGAGGGGTCCCGGCATGTGTCCTCCTAGAGAAAGGATCACTCTACACGATGTTGTCCCTCTGAGGCGAAAAGTACCCGTTGGGCAGGGCTTATCGCCAGCCTCCGGCAAGAGCGGGTACGCCCGCCACCGCCTCCGAATTCAGTCGCTCCAAGTTGTGGAGAACGCGCACTTCGTCGGTCTCCCCGGTCAAGAGGGCCGCCTCGAAATGCTCACGGGCAGATTCGTGATCGCCCCGCAAATAGCAGGCCAGGCCAAGATTATTGAGAGCATCCCCTCGGTTTCCATGAAGGCGAAAGGCGTCGTAGGCAGCCTGATCCCGACCGAGAAAACCCAAGGCAAGCCCCAAATTGTTGGCCGCCAGTGCGCTGGATGGATCCATTCGGTTCGCCTCCGCGAGGAAGTCCAGCGCCGCAGCGGGTTCACCCGCCAGGAGGTTCGAGACACCCAGATTATTCAGGAGTTGAGGCTTCGGCTTCTCCTGTGTGTCGGTGGCCCGCTGACTGCTGGCCTGGGCCCGGGGATATTCTTGCCGGTTGTCGTAAACGATGGCGTAGGCGGCGTGAGCAGCAGGGTACTCGGCGTCAATGGCCAGGGCGCCGTCCAAGGCGGCGCTCGCCGCATCCATCCGACCTCGGTGCAGTTCCGCGTAGGCGAGGCCGACAAAAAGGCTCGCATCCCCCGGTGATTCCGAGAGAAGCTCTTGAAAGAGTCGGGAGGAGTCCTGGGGATCCGAGCGAAGTGAAAGGTATGCGATGCGTTCGAGAGCCTTGAGGTCCTTGGGGTCCGCCAGATGCGCGCGAACATAGGCGCGGTGCGCCTTCTGGTAATTACCCGAGGCCCGATCGCTGTCGCCGGCTGCGATCAACTCGGCCGGGGTCGCCGCCTCGGCTGTCTTGTTGTGCTCGATGAGGGCGGCCCGGGCGCCATGGGGCGCCTGACCATCGGGAGTCGCGCCCAGCTTCAACCCCTGGTTCGCGCAACCCCACCCCAAAATCAGTATCAGGCCCAGGGCACCCGCCAGACCGGAACGGTTCGTCCCTGGCCGGTGCGCGAGGGCAGTAGAATTTCTATTTATCAATTGCATCGCGTGACCTCTAGCTAAGGAGAGAGGACGCTTTGATAGCGCCCAGGCCCAGGATGATGATTAGGATGGAGAGCATGATCATGGCAGTGGGGAGCAGCATGAGCGTGGCGGCCCTCCCGGCGCGCTCCTCGGCGGCCTGGATTCGAAGCGTTCGCATATCGTTGCTGTAGCTCCGCAGCGCCTCCGAAACGTTGGTGCCGAATCGCTCGGTTTGGATCAAGGTGTTGACGAGGATCGTGAGCTGTTGTGATCCCGCGCGTTGGGATAGTTCTCGGAGAGCATCGCTGCTGGTTCTACCCGCCGAGCTTTGCATGGCGACAAGCCGCAATTCTTCCGAAAACACGGGGCTCAGCCGTTTAAATTCGACTCCGACCCGTTCCAGGGCCTGGCCTATTCCCATTCCCGCATCAATCGAAACTGCGAGGAGGTCGATTGCAGAGGGGAGGTTCTGCTCGATACTGGCGACCCGCGACTTGGCGCGATTGTCGAGCGCCATACTGGGAAGCAGGAAGCCGAGGATGCCGACTATGCTCGCGAGTCCAAGCCCGGACATTTGGTCGAGGCCTGCCAAGCCGGAAAGAAAGAATGCCATCACCGATGGCCCGACGGCTCCGGTCATCCGGATCAACTGGTAGAGGGTCGGCGCATCACGTCTTCGAAAACCTGCGCGAACGAGTCGGCTTCGAAGCGCGCTTTTCTCGTTCTCACTTGTGCCTGTGTTGGCTTCGACGGCAGGGGACAACTTCTTGATCAGCGGGGAATTCTCTCCATAGAGAATCCCCGATTGGTCTTTTCCATCGTCGTTTTCGGCCAAGAGACCCTGAACAGATTTTATTCGACTGAGACGCTGACGCAGGGAGGTTGAGCTAGCGCCGCCCAGCAGCGTCTGAAGCCCGATAAATACCGAGAAGAAAACAAGCAAAGAGCTGAGCGAGACCTCGACCATCAGTTAGGCCGAGACCTTGGCGAATCGCCTCGCCAAGGCATAACCGAAAAAGGCGAGAGAGGCGCCCACCATGGCTAGAGTCTCACCTTCGGGCGTGGTCCAAAGCGGTTCGATAAAGGGGCGATTGGCGAAGTACATGAGACCCACGAAAGAGAAGGGCATAAATAGTAATATGACAGCGGAGTTGCGGTTGGCAGAGGTCATCGCCAAAACCTTCGACTGAAACTTGAAACGATCCCGGATCATGGTGGCCAGTTTGTCCACCACCTCCGCCAGATTTCCCCCGAACTCGCGTTGAAGTAGGATGCCGCTGGTGAAGAGGGCGAGGTCGGGGATATCTATCCGGCGAGATAGGCCGTCGAGGACCGCACTCATCTCACGACCGAGGGAGAGTTCATCCGCTACGAGCGTGAACTCGCGGGCAATAGGACCCGAAGTTTCGTCTGCGACGATGCGAAGGCTGCGCTGCAGTGCGTGACCTCCTCGGAGAGAGCGTCCGAGAAGGGCGAGCGCCTCGGGCAATGCCTCCTCGAACTCGGCAGTCCGTCGTCTTCCCTTGCCGTAAAGAACCAATACGGGGGCTAAAAAACCAGAGACGCTCATCACGAGGGCTTTTTGGAAGTCGAAAAAAAACTGAATCCCAACACCGAAGCAGAGCCCTGCGAGACTGGCGCATACGACTAGCAGTCGGCCCGGACTCATGTTGGACTCCGCGCGGTAAAGCAAGAGTCCGAGAAAGGCTCGAATTCGGGCAACTGTACTCAGGCCGAAGAGTCCACCCGGGCTCGCCGAGCCCTCGGTTGAAGTCCTGAGAATTGAGAGTTCAGGAACGCGAACCCTGTTGTCCGCCATCCGACTGCCCAGTAGGCGCAATCGGCGACTCGACTGAGCTGGGTCGGTGGTTCGCCAGGACCTGAGCGCCATGACCAGGGCTGTGAAGAGGCAGATCAGCGAGAGAAGCAGCAGGCTAGCGCCCAAGGGGCTCATGGCGTTGCCCCGCGCGCCGGTTCCGAGGAAATCAGCTCCTTTTTCTCGAAGAGCGAGACGTCCAGGTCAATTCCGTAAGTTCGAAGCCGCTCAAGGATCTTGGGCGACCGTCCGGTGGGAGCGAGCACCAGCCTGGGGGTTCCATCGTCGAGTACGCCGTCGGGGACCATTCCGAAAATTTCGTGACTCTCGACGTGGTCCCGATCGAAGCCTGTAATTTCGCGCATGCTCGTGACGCAGCGCCGGCCATCGGGAAAACGTCGAACTTGCAGGATCAGGTCGATAGCCGATCCGATTTGAGCTCGTGTCGTGGAGGGCGGGAGCTCGAAGCCCGACATCGCGACCATGGTCTCGAGTCGCATGACCGCGTCCGCGGGCGTGTTCGCATGAATCGTTGTCAGTGAACCGTCATGCCCCGTGTTCATCGCCTGGAGCATGTCGAGAGCTTCGGAGCCGCGTACCTCCCCGATGATGATTCGATCAGGCCGCATCCGCAGTGAGTTAATGACGAGTTCGCGCTGGCTGACCTGGCCTTTCCCCTCGATATTCGGCGGCCGAGTCTCTAGGCGAACGACGTGATCTTGATGGAGTTGGAGTTCCGCTGAGTCCTCGATGCTCACGATTCGCTCTGTTTCGGGAATGAAAGCCGAGAGCATGTTGAGAATTGTGGTTTTACCTGAGCCCGTACCCCCCGAAATCAAGATATTCAGCCTCGCCTTGACACATGCCTGCAGAACTTCGACAAGAGCGGCGCTCACGCTTCCCAAGGCGACCAGTTTTTCGGCCGTGAGAGCATCTTCACTGAAGCGACGAATCGACATGCACGGGCCGTCCAAGGCGAGAGGGGGAACAATGACATTGACTCGGGACCCATCCGCTAGGCGTGCATCTACCATGGGCGTACTCTCGTCGACCCTGCGCCCTACCGCGCTCAGAATGCGTTCGATGATACGCATGAGATGGGCATCGTCGAGAAATCGGTCAGGCGTAAGTTCCAGCACCCCCCCGCGCTCGACGTAAATCTGGTCATGCTTATTGACCAGGATATCGCAAACAGAATCATCTCTCAGGAGCGGCTCGAGCGGGCCAAGTCCGAAGACCTCGTTCTGGATTTCGGTGACGATGGTCTGTTGTTCTTCCGCGTTGAAGAGAACTTCTTCCTCTCGCAGCATAGCCCGAGTGAGAGAAGCGATATCCTGAGAGGCCCGCGCTTCACTGACTTGGCCGAGTTTTGTGAAATCGATATGGTCGAATAGCTTGCGATGAACGCGCGATTTGAGCTCGGCATATTGGTGCGCCTTCTGGCGCCGCTGTTCAGCGCGCCGGCGAGTTTCACCCCGGTTGCCAGTGGAAACCTCGGGCGTTTCTCGGCCTTCAGGCGACTCGCCATCGGGTTCAGCCTCAGCTTCGCCCTGAGTGCGGCTTCGGAGGCGATCAAGGATTGCCATAGCGTTCTCCCAGGATCAGCTTCTTGACTCTCGAGATGCCCCTCTTGGGCTTCTTCGGTCCTCGTTCCTTCCAGCCGCAGCGCTTGGCAACTTCAGCGGTGAGCGAATTCACCGCCACTGCGATTTCGCTGCGTGGGCTTATTGCGACGACCGACCGCCCAGTGTTCAGGGCTTCAAGGACCGTAGTCGCATCTCTGGGGATGTATGTATCGATAGGCCGGCCGAGAAAGTCGCGAATATCTTTCTCGCTGAGGCTTGTTCGCTGCTCGGTCTTATTGGCGACGATCAAAGTCGAGGCTCGGGGTATACCTGCCCGCTCGAGCATGCGGAGCTGAAGCTTGCAATGCGCAAGAGCAGGGACGTCGAGGGAGGTCACTACCAGGACATGGTCAGCCAGTTCGAGTGCTGCGAGCGATAGCTCGTTGGAGTTCGTGGGCAGGTCGAGGATGACGGCTTCGCTGAAGCCTCGGATCAGATTCAGGGCATGTTGAAGCCGGGAGGGGCGGAGCGTTGGGGCCGCGTTGGAATGGAGAGGCGCACTCATGAGGCCGACCCCAGACGAGTGAACTTCGATGAGCGATTGAAGGTAGACCGTATCTATCTCGCCATTCTCTCGATCCAAGTCGGCCACGCCGTAGGTGGGGGAGAGGTCATGATAGAGCGCTACGTCGCCGGACTGAAGATTTAGGTCGATGATGGTGGTTCGTGCACCCCTGGCTGAGAAAGCCGCACCCAGCTGGCAGGTGAGCATAGTCGCGCCAACTCCGCCCTTCGCGCCGATGATACCCAGAATTGGACCGTCGAGGCCATCGGTTGTCGCTCGCGGGTCGAAGGCCAGGCGATTTACCACGGCGGTGAGTTCGTCACCGGACAGGGGCAGCGGGACATACTCGCGCACCCCGAGTCTCATCGAGCGAAGAATCAGATCGCTGTCTCCAGCGGGGCCACAGAGAATCACTCGGGGGCAGCGGTCGCCCAGGGACTCGATGCATTTGAAGACTGCTTCGGGGTCGGGGTCGAGGGACGCGATAATGAGATCGGGGACCAGCCTCCAGGTGGCGTCTTCGAGTTCGGCCGCGGCGCTGAGAGATCCCTCGATCTCGATATGGGCCGCCCCTGCCAAGGCACTGATAATTTCGGAGCGCTGAGATGCGTTCTCCGCAAGAATCAGGACACCAGTTTTATTGTTTTCGATCATTCTTTTCCTCGAGATGGAGGGGGCTTTAAACGGCCGTACTCGTTATTCCGTACCGGTTTCGATGATGAAGCTGTCTCGGCGCTGCTCCTCTTTACGATTCACGTCGACCTTGTAGTTCTTGAGGACCATTTCCGCCGTAACCGAGTCCAGGCCGTCTTCGCCGGCCTCTTCTACTCTCGGTTTCGGATTAGGATTGGCGATCTGGGCGGCCATATTCTGCTTGTAGGCATCGCCCCAGTATTTCCCGACGCGGGGAGTGGGCTCATCTGTGCATGCGAGTAGCCCCGTCGCTCCCATCGAAAGGACCAGTCCGAGTGCACTACTCACTAGGTTCCCGAGAGGCTTTGCCATTAGGGGAGGTCTCCTTCCGCCGCTTGTAAATCAAGGGAGTGGCCGACCGGTCCGGCAAAGGCATCTTTGAGTTGGCCCGCGGGTTCGGCGGGGGCGCTCACTGAGGGCTTGGGCGTGGAGTCGGGGTCTTTCGGGCTGCCTGACGATGCGGGTACCTCGGCCGGAGCTTGAGTCGTCGCCTTCTCCTCGTCGGGCTGGGCGCGTGCCTCCATCGACCCGTGGAGGAAAAACTCCAAGGCAGTGGGGATCACGAAATGATCGGTGGGCAGGGCCGGACGTCCGATCGGGCCGGGTCGAACCAGGCGCGGCGTCGCAATGATGACGAGTTCGGTCTGCTTTCGCTCGAACGCGGTGCTGCGAAAAAGTGCTCCGAAAATGGGAATTTCTCCCAGGCCAGGAAACTCGGTAATCGTTTCGCTGACGTCATCTCGGAGAAGGCCTGCAATGGCGAAGCTTTCTCCATCTCGCAGTTCGACCGCCGTGGCAGCCCTCCGGGTATTGAAGCCCGGAACTCTCACGCCTCCGGAATTCAGACCCAGCGTCTCGTTGGGTTCGCTGACCTCCGTCGAGACGTCGACGTAGATGCGATCAGAGCCTAGGACTGTCGGAGTGAACTGCACTCCGACTCCGAAGGGTTTGAACTCGACGGTGATGGTTCCGAAGCTCCCCGATTGGGGAATGGGAATAGGGATCTCTCCCCCCACGAGGAATTCGGCGGTTGCGCCGCTGCGGGCGACTAGATTGGGCTCGGCGAGGATCTTGATCAACCCATCGGCCTGAATGGCTTCTATGAATATATCGAGGCTGTCGCTGCCCCGAGAGATAGTCGAGATAAAATTAACCCGGCTCGACAGATCAAGGACTTTAGGAGCGGCCGAGTTCTCGAGCCTTGAAATTCCCTGAAGAAGGCTGAAGAGGTTGACATCCGTCCCGCCCGAGCCGTAGACCCCAGCTAGGTTGGTACCCAGCTTCCGCGTGAGTTTTCGGTCCATCTCCGCGATGATGACCTCGATCATGACCTGCTGGTTTCCGCCGACCTTGAGGAGGTTGATGATTTGGGGACCTTGATTGGTGCTGCTGGTGCCTGCATCGGTGTTGATGCTTCCGCCGGCCAGGGCAGAGGCGGCATCGAGGGTCTGTTGCATGTGAATGGGGCTTTCGACAACTCCCTTGAGGACAATCGAATCGCCTGTGCCCTCAACGACGAGACTGTCGTTCTCAAGAATTCGCCGCAATTGTCTTTCCATGTACGCATGCGTTCGGCCAACATCAAGGTCGACGACGGCTTGAACGTCACCGGCTTTGTTCCAGAGAATCAGGTTGGTCTGGCCCGAATTGAGGGGGACGATATTGACTTGATGGGTATCGATGACGAGCACGTCGGCAATATTCGGATCGCCGACTGCGACTCGGCTGACGAGGAAAGTAGTTTCGAGTACCAGGGTATGGCCGACGGCCAGGTCCATGGTGCTGTGCTTATCGGCGGCAGTCCGGCCGGTCCGCAATCGCACAATTCCTGGGATGCATCCCGAGGTTCCCTGGCTGGCGCAGGCGGAGGGGCCACCCCCGACTCGCGCTGGTTGTGCCGGTGCGGCAAGGAGCAGGAGCGCGCAGACCAGGCTACCGGCTCTGACCCACTGGCTGAACCGGGCAGGGCAGCTCAGGAAGTAGCTAGAAGTGAGGGGCCGCATCTAGTTGTCCCTCCTTTGGCTGTTTGTTAACGCCGAGGGAGGTATTCCCAAAAAGTCATAGGGGCTGAGCCCAGCAGTGGACAGATTGGCCGGGGACGGGACGAGTTCGCCTCCCAAGAATTTCTGCGACGAGCGCTCGAGTCCCCGCAGAACAGTTACCTCGTGCGAGCGCTTTCTTTTGGGCGCTTCCTCTCCTTTCAGATTCGGGGTGCCCACGCTTCCTGTAGGGGCCAGATCGGTGTCGCCGGGGCTGCGCAAGGCGAGCTGGATACTGCCCTGGGAAGACGCAAATGCGAGTTTCTTTGCCTGCTCGGGGCTGACCTCCAGGGTCACTACACTCACTCGGTCGTCGGAGTCTGTTTCTCGGGGTTCGAGCGCACGGTCAACTGCGAGTATCCGCACGTCCTGGAGAATGACTTGCGAGAATGCCTCGCTTTCGACGGTTCTTCGCAGAGTCGCGAGCACGTCGACTCTTGCCCCCACGCTCACGAAACCAGCGATACCGATGACTTCGTCGACCTTGACCGACATCGCGCGCCGTCCGTTTTCGATCAGAGGCGAGAGGCCGGCCAGTGCGCCCTTGCCAAAGAGTCCGGACTCGAGGAGAGGCTCACCGGGAGCAAAGTGTCGCCGGGGGATACGCTCGATGACATCGGCGACTCGCTCGAAAGTTCCCTTCGGGGCCAGACGGGCGGGCCAGTCGACTACGTCCAACATGAGAGAGTTCATGGGTTGGGAGATGCGGAGGTCGGCTCTTGCCACGACCACTTTCTGGAGAGGCGAGGGCTCGGCGCTTTGCGGCTCATTCTCGGCAGCGGCGATTAGAAAACGCCAATTCGAGTAGCCAGCCGCGGCGGCGAGAGCGAGAGATAGGAATAAGAGAATAAGGGTACGAGGGGCCATGAGAGAATCAGTCTGTGTTTCCTAGTGAGTTAGATTTGATTACTGACAGCGATCTAGAATGGGTTCCAGGCGCAGGTCATGGGAACCCCCCCGCGCAACTGGCAGTGCCTTCGACGATTCCGATCGCAGCTTCGGGCCGCATAACCGCGGTCGAGGTCAGAACCAAGGTGGGGTCGCCGGAAATTACCTCGGCGACGTCGCTCAGAATTCCTAGGTCCGTGTGAAGTCGGACCGTGACGCAACAGAGTTGGCTGGCCTGTGTCGAGCATGCATTTGCCACATCTACTTCCAGCGCCTTCGATTGGGTCATGGGGTTTGCGCCGATCACAGCGCTCACCGTTGCTGAAACCTCGTTCAGAACGACAGAGGGGTTGCATTCAGCTCGATAGAGCGCGGCCGACCGGGCTCCGGAGCGAGCCGAGGATTGGACGATCTGCCACTCGACGAAGAGACGACCAAATTCAATGACGCCAAAGAGCATGGTGAGCAGAAGGGGCAGGATCATCGCCATTTCCACCATGGCCGTGCCCGAGACCTGGCGCCTCCTCGAGCCCGAATGATTGCTGCAGGGGACGATCATGATGTCATCCCCGAGAGCGTCTGAGCAAAGAGTCCGGCGGCCATGCAGAGGGCGAAGGGAAAGCCTCCGGCCGCGGCGCTTCCGGGCGCTGGCGCGGGGTGATAGAAACGACGCGAGAGGACGAGACCGCGGAGGCTCTCCGCCCAACGCGCGAGGAACGCGTCCAGTTCGCCGCGATAGGCCAGAAGAGCCAGGGAGAAAAGAGCACCGGCAGCCAGGGCATAGAGGTAGATTTCGGGCACCGCTGCCGGACCCTGCAGAGCACCGAGCACAGCAAAGCCCTTTGCATCTCCGGCGCCAATCGCTCCACATGCATAGAGTGCGAAGCCTGGAAGCAAGCCGGCCAAGGCACCCATGCCCGCCTTTTCCAGGCCGGCCGTTCCCGCGATGAAATAACCGGCTGCGATGGCGATCAGGAGTCCGGTGGCATTGAGCCAATTGGGGATCCGGGCGCAACGCAAGTCGGACTCCATCGCGAAGAAGAGATAGAGGGCTGCCCCCGCAAGGAGGGGCAGCCCTACCCAGTGCGCAAGCCCAAGAATGCCCAAACTCGCCCCAAGGGCGAGCGGAACCGAGACCACACGAGCGCGGCCGAGCGAAACCGGCCGGGCCCAAGCGGATCCGGATTTTCCCCCACCCGTGCCTGTAGCGGCAGCGGGAGCAGGATTAACTAGTTCCTTGGTCACTGAGGGTAAGCGTCCTGTCTCTGTAGGGACAACTTACGGAGCGATGGTACTAACCACTGAGCCGAGGGCTGTGGTCACTGCGGTGCCTACACCGGTGAATGCAACTCCTGCCACGATGGCGAAGAGAACAGCAACCAGCGCCCACTCAACCATTTCCATTCCGTCGTCTTCAAAGAGGAAATTCTTAATCATCATGTTTCTCCTATTGTGATTTGAGCACCGCTTTAGCGAGCCCTTGGTATGCAGTTCTCCGTATCCCTAGGGATGTTGGATTCCTGCGCGCACTCGGAATTCTTTCGCACTTGCGAAGTCTTTCCGCGTGTATGGTTAGAGGCATCGATAGGCCTATATATAAGGGTCGAGTATGACTACTACTGCACGAGCCGAAGAGTGAGCTTGTTCGCTACTTCGAGCAGCTTCTGTTCCAGATCACTCGGGTCGTCGGTAGTCATTCCGTAACCGTGACTCGCCAGATCTATATTGAAGGCGCTGCCGTCCGACGAGCATGAGCCCTCGGGACCGTATGGAGGGAGCGAGAGGTTGACCACGAAGATACGGATGCCCTTGAGCTTGGCCTCGATGGCAGCATCAATGGCTTCGACTTTTCCACGCTCAACCCATTGGAAAGGGCTGAGGCGCCGAGAGTAGTGGCAGGGCACGCCATCGGTCAGGAGAACGATTACAGGGTCTGAGCCCCGGGCAACAGCCGCATCGAGCATGCTGGTCGCTTGAACCAGGCCAGGGCCTGTGCCGGTTCCCTGGCAGTTGACCCTTCTGAGTCTTCTGCCCGCAGTGTCATTCGGATCCAAGGGATCATATTTGCGATGGCCGGAATTCTGGTACTGGTGCCTTTGGCTGCTGGTGGTACAGACCTCCATGGTGGAGCCGAGGAACTCAGTCAAGTCTTCGGCCCCCTCGGCGACGGGGGTGAGAGGGAACTCGGTATACGCTTTTCGGCCGAAAGTCACGACGCCAATACGGTCACCAAGGCCGCCGTAGGAGTTGGCGATGATCTCGACCAGGGCTAGGTCGGCGCTGCGGGCATATTCGAATTCTTGAATAAATGAGCCGGTGATGTCTTGAACGATCACGATATCCCGGGGGCGTACCACCGCGATTGCCTCCGCGTGGAGGGAGATTTCATCGAGCCCTAGCTGATCGCGTAGGAAGCTGGACATAATGAACGTAGAGTCTGAGGGCGTATCTGGCCCCAACCCGACAGAGAGCGGCAATACGACGCGTACCGCTGGCACGCCCTCGGTGCTGCTAGCCGTGGAGATGAACTTGTGGTTAATGAAGTCATAACGCCCAACCTCCACCGCGCCGGGGGACAGAGTCATGTTGGGGAAAGGAGCGCCGCTGGGCTCGCTGGCGAGGGAAACCGCGTTCGACACGGCCTGGAGGGCGTTGTCGCCATCTCGTAGGGCTGCGGCTCCTGCCAGGGCCGTCGCATCGACAAAATCCTGCAGCTTCTGCTGGCGAATGAGAATCTCACCGGTGCTCACCGTGAAGCTGACCATCGTCAGGAAGATCACCACGGTGCCGATGACCAGAAACGAAACGAGCCCCCCGCGGCGGCGGTCTGCCGACGGAGGAAAAGAAGCAAACTCTGAATGGCTAAAACTATTCATGATGGATCGAGTCCGGGTGAGATAAGCAGCAGGAGCAGAAAAATGTACGAGGATGGGTGCGGGAGTAGGAGCTTCCGAAACAGAAGACCGGTCGAATTCCGGCTCGATCTTGAGGAGCAATTGCGGGTGCTAACCGCCTACGAAAGAACGTTAGGGGACGATTGATGAATTTCCGCCGAAAAAACGTCGGGATTACCAAGTCATAATCCTGAAGTGTTTTGAGTCGACAAAAATGCAACTGACATTGCAAGGCCGATATTTTTGAAAATTAGATGGGGTTTTTTTAGGACAGAATAAATTTTCCAGCCGGGCTGAGTTTTCGGTAGAAGTACGTAGTCGGGAAATGCCTCCGCGTTCGGTGTGACTTGGCAGATCAAAGGAGAAGGTCTTCGTCGAGGGATGCAAGAGCCGCGAGCGAGAGTGTGAATCAACAGGAAAGGATGGGTCTTTGAACTCCGGGGCCCAACCGGGCTATCGCGGATCTTCAGCACGTCGGGGATGTTTCGGGAGTTACGACCTTGCCCAGGTCAATACACGGCCCGCCGGGCGAACCTACGGGAGGATTGACCTGCCTCGTCCCTTTGCCAATCCGCTGTCCCTGTGCGAATGCCGTGCCTGCGGAAGCGAATGTCATGGCGAATACCATGCCCATGCTCATCGCGAACTGAAAAATGTTTATTTGTGAGTATTTTTGTCCGATCTCCAGCGGAAACAAATTCGGAAGAAGCCGGCGGGTTACGGACTTGGGGGGTCGGGGGCAGGTGTCTTCTGAAGAATGCATTTTTTGTCCTCGTTCTTTGTACTCGTTCCTTGTACTCGTTCTTTGGCCTCGTTCTTTTTCCGCGTTCGTTGTCCGCGTTTTTTTCTCTCTACACCGATGCACGCTCCGAGCTGTATCGCCCAAAAGCCGTTGCGGCCGAGAGCACGGAAAGACCAGCAAGCAGAATTATCGTGCTTGCCTTAGCTGTTAGTGAATTCCTGTCGAGATCCGTGATCATGTGAATCATCCTGAAAGGAGTGAATTTTTTATTTAATACCGATGCACATTGAATGCGCTTTCGTTTCACTAGAACTGCCGTCGTTTCGCGTAGGGGTATCATTTCAAATGCACATTAATGTTTTATGAAGCCCACCGGCAAAAGGCGACACAGATTCTTGATTCCACTCGAAAACACCTCGCGCGAATGCCCAGAAAGCAGATCCTTTGAAGCGGATGCGGCCAATACCCATCACGGAACACCCTACGGGCTTATACCTAATGCACCTACCCGGACGTTGCGCCTGAAGGCAGCTTGAATGTCCTATTCCCCCATAGCGCGCTGGGATTTCGAAGTGGCGATCGGACTTCGCCCAAGTGAGTCCTTGGGGAGTGCGCTGGTCGCAAGGGTGGGCGTAGCCATCCGGCCGCCGCTTGATATAGTCGCGCCACACTCGCTTCCGCACTTGCGACGGAGTAATCGAAGTGTTCTTCTCTAATAACGTCGTGCCCTCGAGTGTTAAAGCCAGATGGCTCGACAGGACCGAGCAGGTCCTTCTGGTTGTGGCCTATGGCTGGCTGCTGTTGAGGATCTGGCCAGAGCAGGTCCAGGTCCATAACTGGTTCTCGTTGCTGCTTCTTGCCAGTGAAGGGATCGTCGTGATCTTCGTGCTGATTCGGCGACCCACGGAACTGATCTCGGATCGACCCTGGGATTGGTTCATTGCTGTGGCGGGAACCTTTCTTGCCTTGGCCGTGGGGCCGGGGGGCGCGCCGCTGGTCACAGCGGCGGTGGCCGCACCTCTATTGGTCTTGGGAGTTGCGATTCATACAGGGGCGAAGCTGAGTCTGCGAAGGAGTTTCGGGATTGTCGCCGCTGCTCGGGGAGTGATGGACAAGGGGCTCTACCGTCTTGTCCGTCACCCGATGTACGCCGGGTACTTCCTGACTCATCTGGGCTACCTCCTGCTCGCGCCATCGATCTGGAATTTGGTGGTCTACATGACGGTCTGGCTCTTCCTTGGAGCGCGGATCCTGGCGGAGGAGCGGATGCTCCTGAAAGATCCCGAGTACTCGGCCTATGCCGAACGAGTCCGCTGGCGGGTCGTACCTCTCGTCTATTAACAGTCGTCCCGGGCGTCCGGGTCAATGTGGGCGACGGGTCGGGCTCGTTTGGAGAGGGCAGGGGACGGGTCCGGAGACCGGTCTCAGGACGAAACCGATCCTGGCGGAGTCGGAGTTAGGCCCTGCTAGGCTATCCAGGGTTTTGGTGTCGCCGTCCGCCTATCGAAAACGGCTTGGGGCGTGGCGCGTGATGGAATCGGCGGCTTTGGTTTGTACGCTCATAGCGCTCGAAAAAGGAGAGCCCATCGATGGAACCTGTTTGTCTTGTGGTCGGTGCGGGCGCGGGAATCGGCGGTCATGTGGCGCGGCGCTTTTCGCAAGAGGGTTATCACGCGGTCCTTTGTCGACGGAGCGATCAGGCGGGCCTCGATTCTCTAGTCACAGGAATCACGGAGAGCGGGGCGCGCGCTTCGGGTCTCCTACTCAACGCTGTCGAACCCGACTCCATCGAGGATATGGTGAGCCAAGTTGAGGCAGACATCGGGCCGATTGAGGTCGCTCTCTATAACCTCGGGGCACAAATAGGGGATCGGTCCCTGGCGAGCACGAGCGCCAAAGCCTTCGAACTCGGCTGGCAGATGGGCACTTTTGGCCTTTTTCGCCTGGCTTCGGCTCTCTGCCCACGGATGGAGGAGAGAGGGCGCGGGACCCTGTTGGTGACCTCGGCGACCTCGGCTGTGCGGGGCAACGCGGGCCAGCACTCCCACGCGGCTGCCATGGGAGGGCGACGGATGCTCTGCCAGTCGCTGAACGCGGAGTTTTCGCCCAAAGGGGTCCATATCGCCCATATCATCATCGACGGCGCGGTGGATGCTCCCGATACCCTGGGAAAGATATTGGGGCCCGAGGCCTTTGCGAAGCTTCGTGAGGCCCGGGGGATGGAGCACGACGGGCTCATGCTCCCCGAGAAAATCGCGGACAGCTATTACCACCTCGCCCAGCAACATCGCTCGGCATGGACCCACGAAATGGACCTGCGTGCCTTTTCTGATCTCGCTTGGTGGAACCACTAAGAGCGGAGGCCCTGATTCTCTCCCTGAGCGGAGAGAGTTCGGGCGGACGCCCACTCGGTTTGCGTGGGATCCGCGTCTGCCTATTTTTCCAGGATGGAGTTCAACTCGAAGGCCCCGAGCCTGCTGGAGGCGCCCCCCGAGAATTCTAAACGGCGGAGGTCGTCACCCCTCTGAGTTCAGGGAGTTCTACACCGAGGCCACCCCCCTGGCCGCAAGAAAGAGTATGTTCGACCCGGACTGAGCGGGCACCGACCCGCCTGGGAGAGGCTTTACGACTCGTTTGGGTACCAGAGGGAGCAACCCCGGGGAATCATGACCGACAACGCTGAAGCGAGACCGAACCGGCGAATGGTCGCGCGCTTTATCGAAGCGCAGGGCCGGGATGCGCCGCTTATGTTTTGGGCTCTGGTGGTGGGTGCGGCCGCCGGCCTCGTCGGAGCCTCGTTCCGCGCGAGCGTCACGGGGATGGACAACCTGCGGGGCCACTTCGACTCGGGAGATCTGGGGTTCGGCGCGCCGAGTCCCTGGCAGGCCGCTTTGCTGTCGGCTCTGGCGGTGATGGGCGCGGTCTGGCTGGTTCGGCGTTTCGCTCCCGAGGCCGGGGGAAGTGGCGTTCAGGAAGTCGAAGGGGCCCTCGATGGCCTGCGGCCCATGCGCTGGCAACGCATTCTCCCGGTGAAATTCGTAGCGGGGCTTCTTTCCCTGGGGTCGGGTCTGTTGATGGGCCGGGAAGGCCCAACGATTCAGATGGGCGCCGCGCTCGGCCGAATGCTCTCGGAGACTTTTGGCCTCCGGCCCGAGCACGCCCACGTCCTGCTCGCCGCGGGTGGCGGGGCCGGATTGACGGCAGCCTTCAATGCCCCCCTGGCGGGAATGCTTTTCGTCATCGAGGAAATGCGCCCGCAATTCCACTACAACGCGCTCTCGGTCCAGGCTGTCCTGATCGCCTGCGCGACCTCGGATATCGTGGTCCGTGGCGTTCTCGGGGGCACCTTGATCCTTCCCATGCCGGATCTCGAGGCCCCCCCGCTCGAGGCGCTCTGGATTTTCCCGCTCTTCGGGGCGCTGCTTGGGCTGATCGGATACGCGTTCAACGGTCTTCTACTCGGCGCGGTGGATCGCATGGCGCGAACGAGCGAGCTCCAGCGACTGTTGCTCGCGGGTAGCGTGGGCGGCATCATCGGCTGGCTCTCGATGACGCTTCCCAATGCAGTTGGTGGGGGCGAGGCCTTGATCGAACGGGCCCTGACCGGGGGAATCCCGACCCTCTTCTTGCTGGCTCTCTTTCTGGGCCGCTTCGTACTGACGGTGGCGAGCTATGGAACCGGGGCGCCGGGGGGCATCTTTGCCCCAATGCTCGCCCTCGGGACGCTCTTCGGACTCTGGTTCGGGCAAATCTCACACGGCTGGATTCCGGCGCTGCTTGACCATCCCGAGGTCTATACGGTGGCGGCGATGGGGGCGCTGTTCTCGGCAACGGTCAGGGCGCCCATTACCGGCATTATCTTGGCGATGGAACTCACCGGTGGGTACGCACTGCTTCTGCCCATTGTGCTGACCTGTATCCCCGCGACTCTCGTGGCCCACAGCCTTGGAGGCATGCCGATCTATACATTGCTCCTCGATCGTGTTCTACGCGATGAGAAAACGGAAACCGCGGGCCGACTCATCCTCTACGACACTTCTCCGGGCGAGGCGGGGGGCGGGGGGCAGGAGACCGTCGCTCGGCTTGCCGAGCGACTGAATCTCGAGTGGGTCCGCCTGGATATCCAAGGCGACCCCGAACTCGAGGCGCGCTACGGCTCAAGGCTCCCGGTTGTCGAATTCGACGGGGTCGAGATCTGCTCGGGCGAACTCTCGGAGAGGGGACTCGAGGAGGGCATCAAGCGGGTGGCCGCGGGAACAGGGGCCAAAGAGTCGATAGCCCCCCGGTCAGCCTAGTTATTGGGCGGGGCCCTCTCCGCCCTGCCGCGAGCCCCGGGGTTTCCTCGCTCGATGCGAGGAAAGGGTGCCGTCCTGCTCAGCGAAGCTCGCGATCTCGGCCGGTGTTCGAAGCGCCCCTTGGCCGATCCCCGGACAGTTTCGCGCCTCCGCCTGCCAGCGCTCGGGCGAGGCGACGACCGTCCGCCAGAAGGGGTAGCTGATGCATTGGCGGGGCCGCGCCGAGTAAACAAGGCAACCCCGGGTCCCCCCGTGCAGGACGCAGGAGCCATTCTCTCGCTCGCCCAGGGCGGTCTCGCCAGTAGCGAGACCGCGGGTGTAGCGCTCTCGAAAGGCTTCGGGCGTGAGCCCCGTCTCCCGCGCGAGACCCTGGATCTCCTCGTCGGTCACCAAGACTATTCCCGGCTCGCCCGTGCAGCACAGGCCGCATTGCGAACACTCAAATTTCAGTCCGGACGAGTACCAAGGAGGCAAGAGGACGGGCTCAGCGGATCAGATGAGAGGCGAAGTCAGCCCGCGGGTGGTGGCAAGCACGGCCTCCATCTGGACCCCTTCTTTGAGGCGCTCGAGTTCTCCGCCGTCGAGCCAGGCTCCGCTGCATTTCGGGCACCGGTCGATGACCAACATATGCGCCACCTCCTTCTTCATGGCGGTTCCGTCGACGGGGCAAAGTCGATCGACCTCGTATCCGGCCTGGACGATGAGGTCCATCTCCTCGGCGCACGCCTCACAGATAGGCTTGTCTTCTTGGGTCTTCCGGGTTCGTCTTCCGCATCGATCGCATTTGGGAGCCAGTAGAGCCATTTGTCGTTCGCCCTTTCTCTCGTCGGGCGGCCCAGCAGGGTCGCCGGAGTAGAGCATAGGCGGCGCGCCCGGGCCTTGTCACCTCGTGACGGCGGAAAATCGAATCCCAGGGCGGCCCAAAAAAATGTGGGGCTGGCGTCGCCGGGATGGCCCCGCCGCTTTCCCAGGGCCCGGTTATTGGAGAGGTCTCTTTTTCGGCGCGACCACGGGGAAGTGTTGGGCCGGGGTGTAGGTATTGAGTTGGACAACCGTACTTTTATTCCTGACCGACGTACACGTGACATCTTCGCCCAGCAATGTTTCCACCACGGAAACATCGAGGCCGGTGGCGCTGAAGGCCCTGTCCGTACCGGCGCCGAGGTCCTTGACCGCATCGGAGATCTGGGGCGAAACCTTGGCCACAACGCGAACCGCGCGGCCCAGGAGGCCTCGGGTCAGGTCGGTCGCGGTCTGGAGGGGTTCGGGCCTCAGGCTCAGGTCGCCCAGCGGTCCCTTGACGCGTACGGCCGCAGTGATCGCCGTGGCGAGGGTCTGCTTGAGGTGGGGCCGGAAAAGGATGTCCATGCTCCGCTCGGGAATGTTCACGAAGCCCATGCCTCGAACTTGCTTCTCTGGGGTGTCCCAAAGCAGTGCGTCCGTGTGCGCGATTCCCTTCTCGATGTGAAGCGCAGCGATCAGGCAGTTCATGGGAACGTCGCCAGTCTGGGGCTTGATATGCAGGGAGAGCGCGACGGCGTCGGCGTATCGGGCCGATACCTTTCCGTGCCCAATCTCGATCAGAAGGCCGCCGGCGAGGCTCTTCTCCAGGGCGGGCAAATCGGATCCGCGACCCGAGAGATGCAGGGTCGCATCCACGAGGCCCGTCCCGAGATCGGGATACCCCCCCCAGCGCACGAAGCTGCCCAGGGGAAAACCATTTCCCGCGAACCCGAGGGCGAGGGCGGGTGCGGGCTCGCGTGCGTCCAACTCACCGCGTAGGGAGAGCTTGCCCTCGGGCCAATGCATATCGAGCGTGGGGCCACGGAGGACGCCCCCGGACCAGTCGAAGCTGGCGCTGAGTTCCTGGGCAACCCACTGGTCGCTCAGGGTCAGCTGGCCCACCTCCAAAGCCACGTGCCCCTTGGTTTTGGAGAGCCAGGCCAGCTGAGCCGGTTCCAAGCGGAAGGGCGTGGCTTGCCCCGGCTCGGCCTCGTCGCTCGGTTTAGCCGGACCCGAGCCTGCCCCGGTGCTCTCGCCCGGCTTGCCAGCCCCGCCCAGGCCCCACCGGACAAGGTCGATCTGTGCCCATTGCAGTTCGAGGTCGAAGACCGGTACCGGCCCGCCCCCGGCGTAATTTCCCTGTCCTCGAAGGGATTCGCTTCCGAGTTGGCCCACCAGCCCCGTGAGTTCGAGACGGTCTAAAGTTCCAGCGAGGTCACCCCTGAGCAAGAAGGGCCCCAAAGCGGGCAGCGTACCTCCCCAGACCTTCCCCACGGCGGCAAGATCGGGGGCCTTTACGGAGAGCGCGAGTTGCCCCCTCTGGTCGGCCGCCTGCTCCGCGAGAATGAGTTTGCCCCGGGCCTCGATTTCCACCGAATTCGCCATTCCCACCGAAAGCTTCAGGTCTCGGAGCGCCGGGGCCTGCCCATGGCTCATGGAGAGGACAGCCTCGGCCTCGACCCGCTCGACGGCATCGAGGGTGTCGCTCACCTGGCTCAGTAAGTGGGCGGGGGTGACGAGATGGCCGCGCAGCGTCAAAGCCAGCTGGTCAAGTGTGGGCCAGAGTTTGGATGCCTGGCCCGAAACCTCGACCCCATCGCCCCCGGCCGACCCGAGCTTGCCGTCGAGCTTGCTCAGGGACC
Organism: Myxococcota bacterium; assembly: GCA_028823175.1. Taxonomy (GTDB): domain Bacteria; phylum Myxococcota_A; class UBA9160; order UBA9160; family UBA4427; genus JAZXM01. Next base: position 28,633 of record JAPKBZ010000014.1, on the reverse strand, counting down.
AATCCGACCCGTTCGAACTCAGGCGACCCGTGACCTCAAGAGGGTGCAGCGCGAGCAGGTGCTGGATCATAGGCCGCGCTTTCAATTCGCCGAATTTTGCGCGGAGCGCCTTGTCCCGGGAGGGGCGCAGACTCAGGAGATAATCGGAAACGGCCTGAAGGTCGGGGCCGTCGAGGGTGAGGTCGACCCCGCCGTGGAATCCTCCACTCGAGTAATCGAGCTCTCCACGAAGGTGTAGATCGAGCCCGTTCTTCGCACTGAGGGTCATTTCGAGGCTCTCGACTCGAGGGGCATCGGCACTGCCCCGGAGCTTCGCCCGGATTCGCGAGGCACCGACCTGGGCGACGCCCAGTTCAAGAGGGGCCAGCACGGGACCGAGATTCGGACTATCGAGGGACACGTCAAACTCGAGCCCCGTACCCGAGAGAATATCGGCCACGCTGCCCGAGATTTTCAGTTCGAGGAGTTCCTTGCGGCCCCCCGAGAGGACGGCATCCTTGATCCGGAGGGATTCGGGTCCGCTTCCAAGAACCTGGCCAGTGAGCTTGATCGGGCCAAGGACATCGGACCACGCCCCGAGCCCCGGGACCCCGAGCCCGTGAGCGAGTTTCAGGGGCTCATCGCTCTCGAGGGTGAGAGCCAGACTCAGGGCGCTGAGGTCGGGGAGAACGCCACTGACGCCTTGGACGCTGAGGCGGGTGCCCGTCCCCTTCATCGAGAGTGTGGTTTCGACGGACCAGCGTCGAGGCTGGGAAGGCGGGCGGGTCGTGTCGGGGGTGACCGTCCCCGCGAACTCAAAGGCCTCTGAATCGAGCTTGCCATCGAAGTGGTAGTTGACCGGAGCGCCCTTGTGCGCGCGCGACAGATCGACCCGGGAGAGCTCGAGGAGCGAGGACCGATCGGCGGCCGCTTCGAAAAAGTGAACTCTCATATTCACGATATCGAGCTGGCGAGGCGTGGGGTCGACGGTCGGCTCAAGGGAAGGGGAGCCCGGAGTAGCCGGGTGAGGAGGAGCGTGGGAAGGAGCGTTCGTCTCCTCGGGAGGGCTCCAGTTTTCCTGGCCGTTGGCGTCTCGACGCAACCAGAGATCCACGTCCTCGAGCTCGATCGCTTGTAGGCGCACGCTTCCATGACGCAGGCTGGCGAGTAGGGCGAGACGAATGTCGAGTCTCTTGGCTTCGATCAAAGGGTGGGGCTGGTCGGGAAGGGGGCTGGCGATACGGACTCCGCCCGCGCTCACCCCGGGATGGGGGAAGAGGCCGAGGGCGAGCTCTCCGGTGATCTCGATGGGGTAGCCCGTTGCTTGGGACAACTCCTGGGCCAGGCGCACGCGAAGGCCTGGGAGATTCACGGATTGAAGCGCCAAGGCAACGGCGAGCGCCGTGACGAGCAGGATTCCGAGGGTCCAAGTGGCTACGCGACGCAATTCGGCGATCTCTCCGGGGGGTCGGTGGGACCCGGTCTAAGAGGGAAGCGGGCTCGCTCTTCGATGGCTGGGCTCGCCATTCTAGTGCACCCAGGGGCCTTGCCATACGGGGGCCGCGCCTTGGCGCATCAGTGGAGGAGCACCCCCAGCAGTCCAGCGGCGGGGATGAGCCAGGCCACGTCAATCTTGAAGCGAATCAGCCCGACGAGGGTTGAGAGAAAGATGACCAGGGTGGCCCAATCCCAAGCAGCGCTCTGGCCGACGACGATCGCGGCGGCGACGATCAGCCCAACCACCGCGGCGCGTATCCCCCGAAGAGCGTTTTGGATCAATTGGGAGTGGTTTATCCGATCCAGAGCCCTCGAGGCGGTCACCATCAGGAGCGCGGGGGGGAAGAAGATGCCGAAGGTGGCGAGGAACGCACCCAGTAGGCCGTAGACCTTGTAACCGATGAACGTGGCGCTGATGAGGATCGGCCCGGGCGTGATCTGGCCCAGGGCAATGGCGCTGGCGAATTCTGCCTGGGAGACCCAGTGCAGTCCGTCCACGACGATTTCCTGGATCAGGGGGATGAAGACGAATCCCCCGCCAAAGAGCATCAAGCTCATCCCCGAAAAAGTCACGAAGAGTTCAGCCGGGGGACTGGCTTCGATCCCGGGCGGACGAATCACGAAGAGTCCCAGAAAAAGGGTGAGGAGGGCCGATGGAATCAGCCAACTCAGGAGCGAACCCGGTGGCCCAGGGGCGTCCGGAAGCGGTTCCCGTCCAGAATCTCGGTCTTGCGCCGAGGGGCTCGCCCGGCGAAAAGCCAACAATCCGATGCCGCCAGCGCCCAGCACGATGCCCAGGGTTAAATAGAAGCCACCGACGAGGATCATCAGAAAACACGCCAGGATCGCCAAGACGATCTCGAGCCAACCCCCCAGCGCCTTGATGCGCATACCCCAGGCCGCATTGAGAATAATGGCGGCCACCGCCGGGATGAACCCCATCAGGGCCTTGTCCACGACGGGGATCTCGCCCCATTCCAGGTAGGCGATGGTGAACGCGACGAGGAGAAGAAACGAGGGCAGGACCACCGCGGTGGCACAAACGAGGGCTCCGAGCCCACCCCTGAGCTTGTAACCGACGTAGGCGACGACATTGATCGCAACGGGTCCGGGGAGGATTGTGGCTAGGGATACTCCGTCGAGCATCTCCTCGGTTCGCAGCCATTTCTTTCGATCGACGACGATCGTCTGGACCACGGACACGAGGGCCATGAAGCCGCCGAAAGCCGTGGCGCCGATGCGCAGAAATGTCCAGGCCAGAAAGAGAAGTCCAACTTCCTCGGCTTCGCGTACTCGGATTTTATCGCCCTGGGCCAGCATTATCTTTCAGTCGTTCGCGGCCCTTGGCGTTCGCTAAGCGAAGCGGGCTTGAATGGAGTTCATCAATTCTGCCTGGGGTTGGCGAAGTTCAAGGTCCTTGGGATCCGAGTTGCGGACTGCGGCTTCTTTGAGTCGCTCGTTCTCAGAGTCCAGCGCGGCCAGCCTAGCTTGAGACAGATTTTTCTCGGACCCGGACTCAACGAAATAGCGCGGGTAGTCGAGGGCGTCCAGAGAGTCCCCAGCGACCTGTTCGAAGAGTTCGATCTCCTGGGGGCCCAGTTCATTCAAGAATTTCGCACAATTCGCCTGGTTCACCGGCCGGCTCACGTTGGACCACAGGCCCGTGACTGCGGTACGGCTCGCCTCCTGAGATTCATGAAAATTCATCATCGAGGGGCTGTACTCCGTGCCCAGGAAGCGGCAGAGACGGCGCAGGACGGCTTCGGGATCGGCCACCAGTTCCTCGTAGCTGATCCCGAAAAACTGTTGGGGATCGACTCGAGCCCGAAGATCCAGGGCGAGTTGCTGGGTCTCGTGCCATGATTTCCCGAGGTGGTAGAAAGTCTTGTCACCGATCAGGGCCTTTCGGAACGAAAGCGCGACATCCCGGCCATCTCGGTAGAGAAAAATGTATCGCGCGCTCTCCCCGAAATAGCGCTCGATTTCGTCGAGGTAGTGAACATTGGCCATGCTCTTGCACAGCCAGTCATCGGCCCCCCACTCGGAAGCCAAACAGTCGTGAACCCGGCCGTAGACCGCGATCAGGGATCGCTCGATGCAGGACTCCGCGATGGCTTTGCGATCGAGGTTCACCGATTCCCACCGGACCGGATTCGTCTCCACCAGTCGACAGACGTCGTCGATCAGGCCGAGGAAATTTCCATCGTCGGAAAGGTCGCCGTACAAAGACTCAAAGGGCCCCAGACGCTCGAGAATATGGGGAGGGTGGGGCGCCGCAATTGAAGGGAGCTGGTTGAGCATCAACCTCAACAGGTTCGATCCGCTTCGCTGCATTCCGATCATGAACAGGGGCATTTTTTCCCTTTTTTTTGCGGAGCGACGGGCCCACAACACCTCTGGAATTCCGACGCTCTTTGATGACCTATGCAGAGTGAGTCGGCATCGACGGGGGGATCGGGTCAGATTTTTTTGGGCCGGCTCCGGGGTGCCCGCGGGGGCCGGGCAGGCGTTTTTCGTGCTTTCCATCCCTTAGATTCGTCAGGTTTCTTAGACTACCCTGTGCGCACCCCAACTGCATTTCAGCGGGGCCAGGCGAGATAAAGCCGCGGCGCAAATGGATAGAAGGAGCAGCGATGCAAACCGAGAGCGAGAGCGTCCAGCCGGACGACGGCAGAATTCCCCTCGGGGCCGAAAATTCCTCGGTCTGGCACCGATGGGTGCGCCTCATGGGCGTGGCCGTGGTCGCGGTCTATTTATTCGGATCGATCCCGGTTTGGGCTCAGGGGAGTTTCAGCGAGATGGCCGGGGATGAGGGGAGCGACGACGACGGGGCTGTAGTCAATACCGAGAACCCCGATGCCCTCACCGTGGGCACCGAAAATCCGAACAACATGATGGTCGCCCCCTCCGCTCTGCCCAATTCCGTGGGCTCCCACGCCCCGGACGCTATCCGGGGCACCGGCGTTTCTCCCGACTCCCTCACCGTGGGCACCGAACCGCTCAGCGACTCGCCCCCGAACCCCGGCGGCTACCAGTGGGGAGACGATTCGGGCCAGAACCCGGACCTGATCGCCCCTCGGCCCCAGAGCCTCTCCCAAGCGAAGGCGATGCTCCTGCGCGCCCAATCCGGGCTCGAGGCCGCCAACACGGCGGTGGGCAATATGATGCGTCGTGATTACCCCACCGGTAAGGCCCGGATCCTGCTCTACGACAAAAAGGAGTCGGCTCAGCGCGAGGTCGACCAGGCCCAGCGGTGGGTCAAAGAACTGGGCGGAGAATCGCCTGGGAATAATTTCGAGTAGCCCCCCCACCCAGACCCAGACCCAGATCCAGCCCCGGCCTCAGGCGACGAGGGGCTCAGGCCATGGGGTCGACGGGTGTGATGCGGCCCAGGGCGGATTCAATGGCCTCCGCTGCGTCCAGGGTCAGGTCCTCCCGCCAGCGGTCGGCGTAGACCTGGACCCCGGTGGGTTGACCCTCGTGGAGGCCCGTGGGAATCGCCGCGGCGGGCAGCCCGAGCACATTCGCCGGCGTGATGAAGCGCAGGCGGTCCGAAACGAGTTCGGCGCCAGCCACACCCTCTAGATCGGCACCGTGCCTAAACGGGCGATCGGTCCACGTGGGGCTGATGAGGATGGGGAAGTCCTGGAAGAATTCGGACCAAAGCCGGCTGAGCCGGCGTCGCTCGGCGTGCACATCCGGAAGCCGCACCGAACTCGGGGGGTATTTTTGGCAGATGATACGAAGCATTTCGAGGGGACCTTCGGACATCACGTGGGCGAGTTCGGGGAGCATGGGCTCGAAATCCATGGTGAGTATCAGGCCCCAGATCTCGTGGACCCTCTCGAGTTCCGGAGGCGCAGCGTCGACGATTTCGAAACCCTGATCGGCCAGAGCCTCTCCCGCCCGACGAAGCGCAACCCCGGTGGATTCGGGTAAATCAAAGCCCGGAAGCTCGCTCACCAGCGCCACTCGTTTTTTACAGGCGGGGCCCCGGAGCGGGGCATCTACCGATTCCGGATCGCGAAAATGCCGGCCTGAGAGAACCGTGTAGGCCAATCGGAGATCCTCCACGTGCCGCGCCATGGGCCCATGGACGGCCATCACCTGGAAGGCGATGCCCCCATCGGTGGGATCGATACAGGCGGCGTGGGGGACTCGTCCCGGGGAAGGCTTGAGGCTGGCGATCCCGCAGCAAAAGGCGGGGTTTCGCAGGGATCCGCCGATATCGTTGCCTAGGCCCAGGGGACTCATGCCGCTGGCCAGGGCCGACCCCTCGCCCCCGCTCGAGCCGCCCGCGGTCAGTTCGGCATTCCAGGGGTTTAGGGTCAGGCCCCGGAGTGGGTTGTCGGTACTCACGCGCAGGCCCATTTCGGGCAGGTTGGTCCTGGCCAGGGGGATGCCCCCCGCGGCCTTCATGCGCTCGACCACCGGTGCGTCCAGCGCGGGCATGGCGTCGACGCGCAGGGCGAGGCCGTCTGTGGTGGCCGAGCCCACGCAGTCGATATTCTCTTTCACCGTAAAGGGAACGCCGTGCAGCGGCCCGGTGGGCTCCGTTCGATCGGCGAGGTCCGCCGCTTCCCGGGCGGACTCGGCGAGCACCACCGTGATCGCGTTGAGTTGGGGGTTGACCGCTTCGATCCTGGTCAGGTGAGCCTCGACGACCTCTCGACTCGAGGCCTCGCGCTGCCTGATCAACTGAGCGAGGGCTGAGGCGGAGAGTTGCCAGAGTTCGGTCTTCATTTAGGCCTCCTGAAAACTCGAGAAGTCGCTTACCTGGGCGCGTACCAAATCGCGAGAAGCAGGGTATCCTAATCGTCGGCGGGAAACTATGTCGTGTTCGGGCATCAACTCTCGCGGAACTTCGAGCCCCATAGTCGGCTCGGGGAGCAACTGCGCTGGGCGCGACTGCCGGCTCTAGAGGACGCTATCGATCATGCGAAAACATCATGCCCTTCTCGCCTCGCTGAGCCTTGGCCTAGCCATGTGCGCGTACTCGCCCCAGACGGGAATCATGACCGCGGATTGGAAGCCCCCGGCGAAATCCAAGGACCAACCCCAGAAGGTGATGATCGCCTGGGAGTCCGAGTCTTTCATCACCGGAAGCATGACGTTTACCCTCGGCCGTGGGGGCCAGCGCTATGTCGGGCCCTACATGCTGATCGAGAAGACCACGAGCCACGTTGCGGCACAGTCTCTCTATGGCCTCTGGGATGACGGAATCTACGATTCGAGGTCGGTGACCGGCGTCAACCCCTGGTTCGAGCCAGGCTGGGGAGTTTCCTTCTGGGTCAGCCACTACGACGGCCACGTGGTCTCCGGGCTCAATGGGAATCGAGGGGGCAAGGCGCGTTGCCGCTTTACCCTGGCGAACACCGAGCATGGCATTCCGGGTGGGGGAACCGGGAAGTGCCAACTCAGCGATGGCGGCCTCTTGGACGCAAGCTTCTAGGCGCGTTCCCTTTTCCTCTATCTGCCTCTATCGCCTCTATCTGCCTCTATCGCCGCAAACCCGAGGCTAGGCGCCGCAAACCCGAGGCTAGGCCCAAAGCGAGTGCGGGTTCAGATCAGCCGCACTCGCTCAGGCAAGCCAACCTCGATCAGTGGCTGAAGTGGCTGCCGTCGTCCTTCTTCTTGAGATTGGGCTGGGCTTCGAAATAATCCACCGCCGATTTGATGTCTTCAAGGAGGCGGTCCGCCATATCTCGGCTGAAATCTTCCTTGACGACGACCCTCTGCACGATGAGATCTTCGCGATTCTTGGGCATGGGGTAGGCGGGAACGAGCCAGCCGCGTTGGCGCAGTCGATCCGCGAGATCGTAGAGCGAAAAACTCGCGTTCTTCGCGTAGTCCTCATTCATCTTCCAGCAAAAGACCGGGATATCGTCCCCGCGCGAGATCAATTCAAAGGGACCCAGTTCGCCGATCGCGCCCGAGAGGTAGAGCGCCACGTCCTGGCAGGACTGCTGAATTCGGGCGTACCCATCGAGGCCGAGTCGGAGAAAATTGTAGTACTGGGCGATGACCTGGCTCCCCGGGCGCGAGAAGTTGATCGAAAAGTCGATCATGTCTCCTCCGAGGTATTTGACATGGAAGATCAGATCTTCGGGAAGTTCGGTCTTGCCTCGGAAAACAATCCAACCCACGCCGGGATAGACCAGCCCGTATTTGTGACCTGAGGTGTTAATCGACTTCACGCGAGGAACCCGGAAATCCCACTCGAGATCGGGCTGAATGAAGGGGGCTACGAATCCGCCACTCGCCCCATCCACGTGGATCGGGATATCCAAACCCGTCTTTTTCTCCAGCTCATCCAGGGCATCGGAGAGTTCGGCAACGGGCTCGTAACTGCCGTCGAAAGTGCTCCCCATGATGGCCACGACGCCGATGGTATTTTCGTCGATGAGTTTGACAGCTTCCTCGGCATTGAGCGTAAAACGATCGCCTTCTGAGGTGACCTCCCGTGGCTCGATGTCCCAGTAGCGACAGAATTTGTGCCAGCAGATCTGGGTATTGGCGCCCATCACCAGATTCGGCCGATCCGTGGGTTTGCCCGCCGCGCGCTGGCGGTCTCGCCAATTCCATTTCATGGCCATTCCGCCGAGCATGCAGGCCTCGCTGGATCCAATCGTCGAGGTGCCCACCGGGTTTTCGTCGGGGTTGGCATGCCACAGGCTGGAAAGGATTCGAACGCAGCGCTTCTCGATTTCCGCTGTCTGGGGGTATTCGTCCTTGTCGATCATGTTCTTGTCGAGGGTCTCGCTGATCAACTGCTTGGCCTCGGGCTCCATCCATGTGGTGACGAAGGTGGCGAGATTAAGAAGGGAGAACCCGTCTAACTGGAGTTCGTCGTGGATGACCTGGTAGGCGAGTCTCGGAGCCATGCCCCGAGCGGACATCTCATTCCGGGAGATCGGTCCCGAGAGTTCTCGGGCTGAATAGGTCGGTACAATTTCGTCACTGGCCCGTCTTGCGTCATCTTCTGCGTCCACGTGGGCTCCTCTGCCGCTCATCTAAGGGGGCTGCAGTCTAGCCGACGACGAGGGCTCGGCTAGCACCGCCCCGCGTATTTCTCGCGCCGGACGAAAGAGGTCGTCTCGCCTCGGCCTGCGAGATAGACTTAAGGTCATGGGCACCTTGGGAGAGTGCAGTGGCTGAGGAGAGTGTCGACCTGAATCGCGAAGGGATGTTTGCGAGAGCGCGGGCGTTCATCATTCACGATCTCTGGCAGATGGATCTGGGCCCGCGATCCGCGACGGCCTCGCTGCTGCGCTTGCTTCAATTCGGCGTCATGGTCGCTGAGGGCTTCGTTCGAGATCGCCTGCTGCTCCGAGCTAGCGCCCTGACATTCATGACCGCGCTCTCGGCCATGCCGCTGCTCGTGGTCCTGGTGGCGTTGGTTGGATTGGTGGGTGGCCAGGACACCTTGATCGACTACGCCGTCAGCCAGGCGACCGCAGTGAGTCCCGAAGCGCATCGTTGGATCCTCTCCCGGATTCAGGAGGTGCATATTGGGAGCCTGGGGACTCTTGGTGGCGCTACGTTGGTGATCTCGGCGGTGCTGGCGCTGCGGCATCTCGAAAGCACCCTGGGCGACATCTGGGGCGTCCGACAGAATCGCAGTTGGCCTCGACGCTTTGCCGATTATCTGGCGGTGCTCGTGGTTGCACCGATCCTCACGGGCGTGGCGGTTTCGCTCTGGGCCAGCCTCGGGAGTGAAGCCGCAGCCCAGGGGTTGCGCTCGCTCCCCCTGGTGGGCTGGATCCACGACTTGAACCTGATCCAATTGCCCCAGATCCTCATCTGGGTGGCTTTCGCTTTTCTCTACTGGTTCTTTCCGAATACCCGGGTGAGCATCCGTTCGGCGACGCTTGGAGGCCTGGTCGCCATGCTGCTCTTTACCTTGACCCGAGTCATCTACGTCGACATGGGGGTCGGGGCGGCGCGCTACAGCGTCCTGTTCGGCGGCCTCGTCGCGTTGCCACTCGTGCTGACCTGGCTCTACGTCTGCTGGGCGGTGGTGCTCTTCGGTGCGGAGATCGCTTACGCCCACCAGAATATTGCCCATTACCGCGAGGAGTTGAAACGTCCGAAGCTTCCGCCCGCGGAGAAGGAGTTCCTGGCCGTTCGCCTGATGGTCGCCATCGCGTCCGCCTTCGCGCGTCATGAGGCTCCGAGAACCTGCGAGGCGCTTGCTCTTCAACTCGAGGTTCCGGGTCGGACCCTGGGTGAACTCCTGGACGAACTGGACCAGGCCGGAATCGTGGTCGCGACCGGATTGGGCGACCGCGAACCGGCATACCTTCCGGCACGCCCCCTGAAGGATACGACCGTGGCGGATATCCTGGGGGCGATCCGGCTCTCGAGGGGCCTCCAGAAGAGCCCGGACGGGGGGCCCCCCCCGGCCCCTTCGCGAGAGGAGGCACGACTGCTGCCGGTTTTCGAGGAAATGGACTCGGCGCTCGCCCGGATCGCCGGTTCTCACTCACTGCTCGATCTGGTCGGCGGCAGTTGAGTCGCTGCCCCTCTGCTCGGGGTCCCGACTCGAAAACAAAGGGATAGGCGCCGCGCGAGATATTTTGCGGGCGGGTCTGGAAAAAATGACTGGGTGATGCACCATGAGCGGGGCAAGGCAGATGATCCGGGGCATACGGGGGAAGTTCTAGAAATGGCGATGAGGGAATTCGAGAGGGAATTGATCATGCGGAAACATTTTCAGGGAATCGGTGCCCGAGCGTGGGGCAGGATTGGCGTCGGGCGGGGCCTGCTGCTGGCCCTGGCCCTGACCCTCGCTTTCTCGGGGTGCAAGACCCCCGAGGGCGAAACGGGCAACCAGCAACGAGCCTCGATTCGTAATAGCAATCAGGACATTCTCAAAAACGTCTATGCCGAATTTCCCGCCGCGCGAGGTCAGGTCAATGAAGGCGTCGCCTACGCGACCTTCAGCACCCTCGACGCGAAGATCCTCTTCGGGGGCACGGGCAACGGATACGGGCTCCTGACGGAGAAGAGTTCGGGGCAACAAACCTTTATGCGAATGGCCAAGGTCCAAGTGGGTTTTGGCCTAGGCATTCAGGAGTTGAGCCTTCTGCTCGTCTTTAAAACCGACAAGACCCTGAAGCAGTTCAAGGACGAGGGCTGGACCTTCGGCGGCGGGGCGTCAGCAGCGCTGAAGTCGGACCAAGCTAAAAAAGACGACCCCTCCTTCGACAAGTCCATGAAAGCCACCCTCGATCAGGACCCGCTGATCTACCAGGTCACCAACAAGGGGGTCAATATTTCGGCCACCCTGGACGGCTTCAAATTCTCGCGCGATGCGTCCCTGAATTAGGGAGAAAATTCCAGGCTGCTCGCAGCAAGGCTCCTCTGCAGGGGATTGGGGCTGCAGGGGATTGGGGCTGCAGGGGATGGGGGCTGCAGGAGATGGGGCTGCAGGCGATTGGGGCGAGCGAGCGCTCAGCCGTCCCGGTCGATCAGGATTTCCGCGAGCTTCTTCCGGTGATGGATGCCGTCTCCCCAGAGCACCTGTCCATGCAGGCTCCGCTTGAAGAAGATGTGCACATCGGACTCCCAGGTGAATCCGATCCCTCCGTGTAGCTGAACCGAGCGGTCTGAGATGAAGGCACCCGCGTCCGATGCGGCACTCTTCGCCATACGCGATGCTTTTTCGGCCTCTACCGAAGCGGCATCGATACAAGATGCGGCGTGGTAGAGGAGTGAGCGAGCCCGATCGATCTCGACCATCGCGTTCACCAGAGGGTGCTTGACGGCCTGAAAGAAGCCCAGAGGGCGGTCGAATTGTTTGCGGTTCTTCGCGTATTCGACAGTCGCCTGTAGTTGCCACTCGCTACTCCCGCAGAGATCGGCGCTAGCCAGAACGAGGAGCGAGGGCCACGCTCGCCGAAGCACCTCGGCGCCATCGTCGGTAACGACGCTCGATGGGGAGACCCGCACCTGCCTGAACCGAAGGGTCGCCTGATCCCGGGTGAGATCGTGGATATGGTTCTGCTCCACGCTCAGGCCCGGTGCATCTGCGGGCAGGGTGCAGAGCAGTAATTTGTCATTCAGACGCGCGGTGACTACGAAGAAGTCGGCTTTGAGGGCGTCCTGGACGAAGTGTGCGGTCCCGTCGAGGGTGAGTTCCCCGGCCACTCTTCGCGCCTGGATATCGCTTCTTTCGGGCTCCCAGCTTCCATCGCCCGGGGTGATGGCTAGGGCGGCGGGCGTACCCTGAGCGATCTGTCCGAGTCTCCGGCGGGCGACCTCGCTGTCAGCGGAGCGAAGCACAAGGGAGCAAGCGAGGCAGGCCAAGAGCGGCGAGGGCAGGGCATGGCGCCCGACTTCCTCGACCAGGGCTGCAATGCCGACCATGGAGACGCCAGCACCGCCCTCCTTTTCTTCGACAGCGAGTCCGGCCCAGCCGAGCTCGACGAGATCTTCCCAGACGGATCGATCCCAGGCCGGGGGCTCTCCCTGCTCGTAGACAGGGACGGGTGAAGGGGCGACGAGTTGTCGAAGGGTTTCCACGGGGATGCGCTCATCTAGAAATTTCCGGGCCAGATCCCGCAGCATCTCTTCTTCTTCGCCGAAGCCGAAGTCAACCGGCGCCCGATCCTCGCTCGTCATACGGGTCCTCTGTTCGCTCTGCTACTTCGACTTCGCCAGGCCGAGCACGCGCTCACCCAGGATATTGCGCTGAATCTCGTTGGTTCCTGCGGCGATGGTATTCCCGTAGGAGGCCATATAGCTCAGGGGCCAGTACCCCTGGCGCGGCGCATTCGGATCGAGCTTATAGAGGGTCGACGCCGCCCCGGCGATCTCGACCCCGAGTCGAGCGTTGGCCTGATGGTTCTCGCTGGAGAGGAGTTTCTGCTGAAGCGGGAGACGCATAGGGTGGTCGCATAGCCCGGGAACCCGGGCTCGGCGCGCGCTCTGGCGCAGGCCCTCCATGGCGATGACTCGCTGCATCAAGGCATCTCGGGTGACCGGATCGGCGGCGGCACAAAGACCGTTGCGCTGGGTCTCCCTTGCCAACTCGATAAGGCCCTGAGCCGGGTCGGAGGATTGGCCGCCCGTTCCGCCGGCGCTCTCTGCCGCTCCTCGTTCGTAGGTGAGTGTGGTCATGGCCACGGCCCAGCCCTTGCCAATATCATCGAGTCGGTGCGAGTCCGGAATGACCGCATCCTCGAAGAGGACCTCGTTAAAACCGCTCTCGCCTGTCATTTTCACAAGGGGCCGAACCGTTACGCCCGGGTGCCCGGCAATGGGGGCCAGAAAATAGGTCAGCCCGTCGTATTTGTGATGGCGACTGGTTCGGGCGATCAAGATCATCCACCGTGCGAAGTGCCCCAGGGTGGTCCACACCTTGTGGCCATTCACGATCCAATTGTCGCCCTCGGCGACCGCCATCGTCTGCTGATTCGCCATGTCCGAGCCCGCACCCGGTTCGCTGAACCCCTGGCACCAGATCTCTCCTCCGCTCAGTGCACCCGGGATGAACCTTCGCTTCTGCTCCTCGCTGCCGTGCTTTAGGATCGTGGGTGCAGCCATACTCAGGCCGACGATATTGATCATGAAGGGCACCCGCGCGTGACCGAGTTCCTGATTGGCAATAGGCTGGAAGTTCGTGTGACCCCCTCCGCCATAGCTTTGGGGGTAATCGCATCCGATCAAGCCTGCGGCATGACATTGGCCCTGCCAGTCCTGGAGGTAATTGCGCTGGCCAACCGTCATGATTTCAAGGGGACTCATGGGCAAACGCTCGGGGGGAGGCGGGGGGGCGTTCTCCTGGAGCCAGCGGCGGGCGTATTCACGAAAATCGTTCTGTTCAGGGCTCGACGGGGATGCGGCCACGGTCTTCCCTTCTACTCTCGAAAAATCGATTATGCCACAGGTGCCGGAGAGCGGTAGCCGAATCCCGGCGGGGTCTCAGGCGAATCGGCTAACGCGTTCGGCAGCGCTCGGCGGGAACCGAGAGCTCTCGGAGCAGGTATTGCTTAAAACTCTCGGGGTAGGGTTGTTCCGCCAGGGCGCGTCTCATGCAGAGCAGCCATGCATCACGCTCCTCAAGACCAATGGGGAGATGGGCATGCGCTCGCGGAACGTTGATTTCGCCGTATTTGGACCGATAAATATTGGGCCCGTTCATCCAGCCGCTGAGAAAGTGGGTGAGCTTGTCCCGCGCCGTGCTCAGATCCGAGGGGTGCATCTTTCGAATCCTGAGGGCCTCGTCGAGGCTCTCCATGGAATCGTAGAAGGAATCCACCAGGCGACGAATACCTTCGACGCCGCCCGCGGCCTGATAGGAGCTGTCCCCGACTCCATAGGGAGGGTCGATGGCATTGTCCTCGGGCGGGTCCATTCGGATTCCTTTAGGCACGGCGTGCGGCTTTTCTTCGCACCGGAGCCTAGCGGGTTCGGCGCAGAGATTGACAGCCAGGGGTCGAGAGCAAGGGCACCCAAAGCCTTGAGCCGCCGGCCGATCACCACTCCCCAGGGCACTCACGACCAGCGCTTCACCTTCATGGCGACCTGGGAACTCTGACCCCAGATTCGCTTTCCGTAGGCGCTCGCCCCTGGAGCGGGCGCACGCTTTGGCGCGGGCCGCGCTTAGGCTCTGGGGCGAGAGAAGGCCGACCAGGTAGCCGCCAAGGGAATTCCGAGGATGAACAAAGGGAATAGGTTCACCGTGTAGATGTTGAAGGTGAATCCGTGGAGGGCGGAGAGGCCCGAGTCCAGAGCGAACCAGGCAAGGTTCGATCCGGCGATGGCATACCAAGCCCAGGCTTCTCGATTACGAAACGGGAACGCGACGACGAAGGCCTGGAGGATATACATGCCCGCGATGCTGGCGCCGAGAATAGCCATCAGGAATGAGCGTTCGGCTACGGCATTCGGGTGGACGCGATCGGGAAAGAAATTCGCGTCGACCCTCGCCGCCCAAGTGCCGAGCCACCCCAGGTTGGGAGCTACGGCAACCGCAAAGCCGAAACCGACCAAGAGCAAGCTGGCGTAGAAGAGCCACTGGCACCAGCGATCGAAAGTCATTTCCCCCCCCCCAGACGAATCACCTATGAACCCCGCCGGCCCCAAGGCTCGGGACCGCGGTCCCGCAGACTATGCCGCCTGCACCCCGCTACGGCACTAGCCCGGGGGAGAATAGTGCATTCTCAAGATAAAGATTACTGGATCCGGCCTCTTGAGGATTATGCTGCGCCGATCAAAAGAACGTCGACGCAGCACCTCCGGACGGGGTCGGCAGCCCGTGGGTGCTGGGCTGGAGTCCTGGGCTGGCTCGTCCGGTTCCTGCTGCTGCGACGCGCGGTTCGGGTGGTCACGTTGCCACGGTAGCCGGATTCTCCGAGTCGTTGCCGCGTGGCAGAGCGGTTCGCCTATCCTGTCCCTCGCTAAGCGAACAGAGCGCACGGTGGCCGGACACAAGTCCGCGGGCAGGCCAAGGTGCTGAGGCCGCGGTTCTCGGAGGGAGGCGGAGTGAGCGAAGACACGGGCAGCGGTAAAACCCCTGAGTCGCTGAGCCCGGGGGTCGCCTGCGTGGGCATGGGGGTCATCGGTTGCGGCTGGGCAACGTATTTCGCGAGCCGAGGCATCGATGTCCGGGCTTGGGATCCGGACCCCGAAGCGCCCGGGCGTCTTCGACGCACCCTCGAAATCGCCTGGCCCGCCATGGAACAGTTGGGACTGGGCCCGGGCGCGGGCCCGGATCGAGTTCGCTTCGCGGGCAGCCTCGACGAGGCCCTCGAGGGCGCGGCGCTGATCCAGGAGAGTGCCCCCGAGCGCTTGCCCCTCAAGCAGTCTCTGCTGTCCGAACTCGATCGGATGTCGAGCGCCGACGCCATCATCGCCTCCTCGACCTCGGGGTACCGGATTAGCCAACTCACCGAGAACTGCAGCCGGGGTCCCGAGCGAATCGTCGTCGGCCACCCCTTCAACCCCGTGTACCTGCTGCCCCTGGTCGAGGTCGTGGCCGGCCCCGGCACGGACCCCGCCGCGATGAACCGGGCCGAGGCGATGTATGCCGGAGCGGGCAAGCGGGTCCTGCGCCTTGAGCGCGAAGTCGACGGCTTCATCGCCGACCGGTTGCAGGAGGCCATGTGGCGGGAAGCACTGCACATGGTGGCCAACGGCGAGGCCACAGTCGAGCAACTCGACCTTTCCATCACCGCGGGTCCGGGTCTGCGATGGGCCCTGATGGGCCCCATGCTGACCTTTCATCTCGCCGGGGGAGAGGGGGGCATGGCGCATATGCTCGACCATTTTGGCCCCTCTCTCGAGTCGCCGTGGACACGACTCGTCGCACCCGAACTGACCCCGGAGCTGCGGGATGCCGTGGTCGAGGGCTGCGAAGAGGCCTCCCGGGGGCTGGGGGTTCCGGAACTCGTGCGCGAGCGCGATCGGGGGTTGGTGGCGATCATCCAGGCCCTCGAGCGCGCCGGTCTGGGGACCGTGGGCCCGGGCTGAGCCGCCCCTGAGAACTCAGCCGCCCTCGAAATCCATCAGGCGGTGGACGGGCACACCCTGGGCCTCGAGTCGGCGGCTTCCGCCGAGATCGGGCAAGTCGATCACGAAACTCGCCCCCATCAGCTTGCCGCCCGATTGCTGAATCAGGTCGATCGCGGCGCAGGCGCTCCCGCCCGTGGCGATCAAGTCGTCGACAAGAAGGACTCGATCGCCGGCTCCCACGCTATCGATGTGCATCTCCATCTCGTCGCTCCCGTACTCGAGATCGTATTTCACGCTATGGGTCGTGTAGGGCAGCTTCCCCTTTTTGCGGATCGCGACGAAGCCCACGCCGAGTTGTTGAGCCACCGGGGCGCCGATGATGAAGCCCCTGGCCTCGATCCCCGCGACACAGTCGATCCCGGCATCCCGCATCGGGGCAACGATCGCTTCCACCGTCCGGCCCAAGCCCTCGGGATGCTCGAGCAGCGGGGTGATATCCCGGAATTGGATCCCCTCCTTGGGGTAGTCCGGGATGGTGCGGATCAGTTTTTTCAGGTCCATGAGATCGATCCCGCTCTTTGTTTCACTCTTTTTTCCACTCTTTGTTTCACTCTTATGTTCCAGTCTTTGTTCCACTCTTTGTTCCACGTGTGCGCCCCGAGCTTCCCCTGGTTCGAGTTTTCAGCCTAGCAAAGGGGCGGAGTCGAAAGCTTACTTGGATTGATCGGGGATGCGGTCGACCAGTAACGACGCCGAACCCCGGGCGCAGGGGCCCCGGTCGTCGTAGATACGCGCGCTGGACTGTCCGACCCCATCGTTCGAGATATCAGTGCGTCCCTCGATGCAAAACCAATCGCCCTCGGGTTCGCGCAGGATATTGAGAGAGAGGTCGGCATTGGGTGAAACCCAGCGGCCTAGGTCCAAAGCGTTGGCGACCCCCGACGAGAAATCGCTGATGGCCGCGAGGCGAACCACCGGTTGGGTCAGCTCCCCGCTTACGATGGGCCGCTGCAGCCGAACCCAGCACCGGCCCTCCTCGCCGGGCTGGGCGAGGCCCATTTTCTGGTAGTTCACCGCACGTAGCCAGCCGGGGAGGTAGGAGATTTTGCGTCGGGTGGCGCGAGCACCGGGCTCCACGGGCGGACGGGGCGGGGGCGGCGTCTCATCGGCGAAGCCCGGATTCTGGGCAAGGGCGGAGTTGCTGCGGATACGCAGGGCCGAGGTGCGAGCCACAAGGACGCCCTCGTCCTCGAGCCAGGCATCGACGACCTGAATTCGCCGCCCGCCCCGGACGATCTGGGCGCGGCATTTCAGGGGCCGCATGGGGACGGGGCGCATCAGGTCGATGGTGAGTCGAGCGATGCGCATGGGCGACGGTGACTCTTGAATATCCACCGCTCGAGCGAGAATACCCGCCACGGCGCCGCCGTTCTGGTGGTCGGGGTTCCAGGGGCCCTGGGCGTAATTCGACGGCACGACCCACTCGCCGTCCTCGGAATACACCCCATCATTGATTTCATCGCCGGATTCTTTTTCCATCGGGCGCGCAGCATACGGCATCCTCGCCCGTCGAGTCCAGGGGAGCGAGTGGCCCTCATTAACTCCCGAAGATCCAGTAGCCGGTGGGATCGTCCGGGCACTGCCCCGGTCCGCATTCCATGAGGGCGAGAACGGCATTGACCACGCAGATCACCACGGCCGCATAGCAGACCACCCGAGCGGGACGGCTCGCGGACCAGCGAGCGCGGGGAGTCACCTCATCCCCTGATTCGTCGATGCCATCGGGAATCATCAGCAGCACGGCACTTCCCGCCAGGAAACAGAGGAAAATGATGAGAGCCCAGGTATAGAGGTGGAGACCGAGTACCGAGCCGCCGTAGCCTCCCCCCGGCGGGTCGTTGATATGAAGAGAGACGTGACGGCCCGCAATCGCCATTCCTGTCATGGCGCCGGCAATCGAGAAGCCGTAGTGAGCGGGCCGGATGCCGAGTCGTACGTTCATGACCAGGCCGATGATGACCGCGAACATGCCTAGGCGTTCGAGTAGACAAAGCGGGCAGGGCAGGTCGCCGGTGAGTTGCACCATCAGGGCGCCGTAAAGCGGGGCCTGCATGCACACGAGAGCCAGAATATTCAGGTTGTAGGCGAGGCGCCTTCCGTCGGCGATCAAAACAAGAACCCCAGAGATTCGGTCGAATGATGGTTGAACCAGATCAGGGTCAGACCCAAGCTCGCCCAAAAACAGCCCACCGCGACCTTTTTCTTCTCTTGGAGCACCAGGACCAACGCGATTGCCTGGATGGTAAAGATCAACGCCAGCATGACGGTTCCCCCCGATTTATTCGTGCCCGGGGCAAATCATACCGAAACCCAGACAGAACGCGCCTGGGGCCCCGAGGTTTAGGGAGGCTCGTACGGACAAAAGTGGGAGCTGACCCGCGGCTTTGCCTATGCTCCACACCTCGGAGAATCGACGCTCGAGGAGGGCCTGCGATGAAATGTACCGATTGGTTTATCGACGCGGATACCCATGTGACCGAACCCGCGGATGTCTGGACGGCGCGTCTGCCCGCTCGGATGCTCGATGCGGCGCCGCGGATGGTTCGCAGCGACGATGGAGTGGACACTTGGCAATTCGGCAGCCACGCTCGAAAGATCCCGGTGGGCGCGACCGCCATGGCGGGCTGGCCCGAACCCTTTCCCTCATTTCCCAAGAACTTGGACGAGTGCACACCCGGCGCATACGACGCCAAGGCGCGCCTTGCCTACATGGACGAAATCGGCGCCTGGGCCATGGCGCTCTACCCCAACGTGGGAGGCTTCGGCAGCGAGACCTTTCTCGGCCTCAATGACCCCGAGCTCATGCTCGCTTGTGTCGAGGCCTACAACGACTGGCTGATCGAGTGGATCTCGCCCGATCCGAGACGTTTCATCCCGGTGATGGCGACGCCCTTCTGGGACGTTGAGGCCACGGTCAAGGAGATCTACCGCTGCCGAGATATCGGCCACAAGGCGATCCTCTTCACCAGTGCGCCCCAAGATTTCGGGATGCCCTTTATTGGCGACCCCCACTGGAACCCAATCTGGGGAGCCGCCCAGGATGTGGACCTTCCCATCAGCCTGCATATCGGTAGCGGCGATTTCCAGGATCAGATAATGAACCCGGGGCGCTTCGCTGCCCACGGAATCGCTCCGACCACGGTTTCGGGTTCCATGTCGATCCTTCTGACAAATGCCATCCAGTTGATGGACGTGATCATGTCGGGTGTGCTCCCGCGCAACCCCAAGCTGAGGCTAGTTTCCGTCGAGGGGGGGATCGGCTGGGTCCCCTTCGTTAAGGAGGCCCTGAACCACGGCTTTGCCTACGCCGGAGTCAGCAAGGAGAAGCCCGAGTTCACCCGGCGTCCCGGCGACTACATCCGCGAGCAGGTCTGGTCGTGCACTTTCTTTGAGGAGTACGCCCCGCACACACTGCTCGACGAGGTCGGGGTAGACCGCGTTCTCTTCGAAACCGATTACCCCCACCCGATCTGCCTCTATGGCCAGGAAGTTCGCGACAAAATTGATGCTGCTTTCGGGGACCTGCCCGCCGAGACCCGGGACAAGGTGCTCTTCGGGAATTCAGCCGAACTGTATGGCGTCGAGGCGCCGGATCGCCCCTGGACCGGGGGGAGTGGGGCGCCCCTCACCTAGTGGCCTTCGGGGCCGAGTGGCCTTCGAATCCTAGAGGCCTTCGGGTCGCTGGCCGATCACGCCCGCGGCCCGCAATTCTTTGAGGGCGGATTCCGAGAGCCCCAGAAGTTCGCTGAGGATTCGGTCGTTGTCCTCGCCGAGGGTCGGGGCCGGCTTGCGCAGCCAGTGCTCGATGCCGGCGAAGCGAAAGGGCAGGGAGGGGAGCGGGAGCGCGCCCACAGTCGGGTGCGGAGTCCGCTCGAAGTAGCCCCTCGCACGAAACTGGGGATTTGAGGCATACAGGGTCGAGGGGTTCGCGACCTCGGACGCGGGAATTCCGGCGGCGCGCAGTTTCTCGATCAGGACCGGGCGCGAGTGTTGTGCGGTCCAGGCCCGCAGTTCCCGATCGAGGGCATCGTGGTACCGCCGGCGTCCTGCCCTGGTGTCGAAGTCCGCCGACTCGGCCCAGGCGGGGTCGTCAAGGCAGGCACGCAGGGCTCTCCACTGGTCATCCGAACAGATCGAGAGAGCGAGCCAGATCTCGGCTCCAGCCTGGCCATCGGCGCAGGGGTAGAGGCCCTGGGGCGCCGCCAAGACCGAGCGATTGCCGTCGCGCTCGAGCAGGTGCCCGTAGGCGCTCCACTCAAGAACCTGTTCCGCTGCAACATTGAGAGCACTCTCGACCATGGTGCTCTCCACGTGCAGACCCGCATCGCTTTCGGACGAATCCAGTCGAGTCACGAGAAACGCGAACGCGGCGTGCATGCCCGCGATGGGGTCGCAGGGACCGCGGGGGATCCGCGGCTGATCGTCGGCATGGCCGGTGACCCAGGCAAGGCCGGACAACTGCTCCATCGTCTGGGCGAAACCGGTGTTGTCCCGCCAAGGACCCGAGAGTCCGAAGGCGGGCATTCGCATCATGCTGATCCGGGGATTGAGGTCCTGAATCTTCTCCCAGCCCAGGCCAAAATTATCGAGAACTCGAGGCGTAAAATTCTCGACGACGGCGTCGCAGTGCGGGATTAAATCCTCGAGGATGCCCTTGCCCCGGGGATCGTTGAGGTCCACCGTGAGGCCGAGCTTGTTGGTGTTGGCCTGGAGAAAATGGGGGCTGGCCTCCCACCAGTCCGGGAAGTGGGCGGCCACCATTCCGCCAACCATGCGCATGCCATCGGGGCGCTGGATCGCTTCGACGTGGATCACCTCGGCTCCAAGACAGGCGAGAACGTGGGAGGCCGATGGACCCGCCCACCACGCGGTGAGGTCGAGAATACGAAGCCCGGCGAGGGGAAGGCCGCCCCGAACGCCGGCCACCCGGGGCGGGGCGGGGGCCGAGAAGGCCTCCCCGGTGTGCTCGCCCAATCTCGGCGCGGGCTCCGGGGAAGGAGGCGGGGTGTGAGCGATTTGGTAGGGGCGACGGGGCTGTATGAATTGGCCGTCGGCACTCGAGAGAAAAACGCCTCGCTGCTCCAGGTGCGGGTGGCTCTGGACGGTCTGCCCGTTGCAGACGGGAGCCACGGGAATCCGGAGCAGGGAGGCCTTTTCGATGATCTCCTCAGTCGGCCTCGCGCTCAGCCAATCAGCGATAATCGCGCTCCACTCCTCGAAACGCATCAAGCGGCCGGCGAATTGTGCGAGTTCCTCGTCCGCGCGCAGGTCTGGCCGGTCGATGAGCAGGAGAAAATCGGAAAACTGCTGTCGAGAGTTGGTGCAGAAGCCCACGTAGCCATCGAGGGTGGGTTCGATGGACGGAGTCTCGACAGATTGGCCAAGGAAGGCGTGCGGCGGATCCTCGACGCCGCCGTTCATGAGTCGATTCAGGGTGTCGGAAAAGTTGGTGAAGATCATGTTCGCGGTTTCGAGGATCGAGAGATCGATTGCCTCTCCGTGCCCGGTCTGGCGCGCGCTGAGCAGGGCACCGAGTGCCGCCACTGCGCCGTAGGTCCCAGCGGCCCACTCTGCCAGGCGGCCACCGGCCTGGAAAGGTTCCTTGCCCATCAGCCCGCGCAACCCCAGAGAGCCCGACTCGGCCTGGAGGGTGAACTCGGTGGCCTTGCGGTCCGCCCAGGGCCCCGTGAGGCCGTAGGGAGTAATCGAGAGGGTCACCAGCGCTGGGGAGGTCGTCCGAAAACCCGCCAGATCGAGGCGGGGGCCCGTATCGGTCTCGAGACCATGCGCCTCGATCACGAGATCCGCCCCGGCGATTAACTCGCGAACGCCGGGCGTATCGGGATCGCCTAGCCAGGAGCGCTTGCCCGCGTTTAAAAAGTCGAAGAGCGCTGAGCTTTCGGCGTGGATGTCGGGTTCGCTGGCCCGCCAATGCCGCAGAGGATCACCGCTTGTGGGCTCGACCTTGATCACCTCGGCGCCCGCGTCTCGAAGTAGTTTCGACGCGTAGGGACCGGCGATCTGGTGCGAGAAATCCACGACGCGAATTCCCGCGAGGCTTCCCTGCATTGAAGGATCTCCCTGGGGCGCATAATGGGCCCGCTTCAGTCGGCAGCCCTAAGCATGCCATAAATACGCATCTTTTCGTGGGATCTATCGGACTCGGGCTCGGCGCCCCGGCACCGGAAATTATCGATGCCCGGTGGGACCCGATTCCGTACACTTTGCCGCCGGAAGTCGATCAGGCGAGGAGATCAGAAAGTTGGCAGAGGACGAGAAGGACCCGGTCCGCGATTCGCTCGAGGGCTTCATCGGAAAGCCGATGGGGGAGGGAGCCTTGGCCCCCGAGGAGGTCAACCTCCCCATGATCCGCCACTGGGTAGATGCCCTCGACGACCGGAACCCCGTTTATCTCGATGAGGCTTTCGCCGCGGAGACTCGTATGGGCGGAGTCGTCGCGCCCCCCGCTATGCTTCAAACTTGGACCATGCCAAGCCCGGTGATCGCCGGGATTGCCGAGCGCGGCGGCGCCCCGACCGCGATGAAATCAGAGAACGTCGTGACGGCTCTGGACGCCGCCGGCTACGTGGGCACCCTCGCCACGAACTCGGAACTCGAGTTCGTGCGTTACCTACGGCCGGGAGACAGGCTCAAGACCACCAGCGCCCTCGAATCGATTTCCCCGCGCAAGCGAACAAGCCTGGGGCTCGGGTATTTCGTGACCTGGATCACGACCTATTGGGCCGGCGACGATGAAGTCGTGGGGACCCAACTCTTTCGAATCTTCAAGTTTGATCCGAGCACCCTGGGAGGAACGGCATGATTGAGGCCGACATCCATGTGGGGGACGAACTCCCCGGCTTCGAATTGACCGTGACCTCGACCGTGATCGTGGCGGGCGCCATCGCTTCCCGGGATTTCATGCCCGCCCATCACGACAGCGCGTACGCCCGGGGCCAGGGGGCGCCGGACATGTTCATGAATATTCTCACCACGAACGGCTATGTCTCTAAATTTATTACGGATTGGGCAGGCCCAGAAGCGATTTTGAAGAAGATCGCCGTGCGTCTCGGCGGACCCGCGATCCCGGGCCAACCCCTGCGTTTCAGCGGCCAGGTGATCGGGGCCGAGGACAGGGGTGACGAACGCGTCTTCGAGGTGACGATCCGGGCCGCCAACGATCTCGGCGATCACGCGACCGGTACAGTGGTGGTCTCCCTTCCCCGGAAGTCGGACTCGTGAGTCCCGCTCGGGCGCATATTGTGGGCGTGGGCGAATCCGCCTACGCGCGTTGGGGGAAGATCGGGGAGGTCAGCGAGCACGCGCTCGCCTGCCAGGCCATTCAACGCGCTGTCGCTGACGCGGGCCTCTCCATGGACGACGTGGATGGGTTGGCCTCGTTCGCCGAGGACCGCAACGAGGCGGTCTTCTTGGCGGCCGAATTGGGTCTGCCCGCCCTTCGTTTCGGGAACATGGTGTGGATGCCCGGCGGAGGCGGGGGATGCGCCGCGGTTTCGAACGCCGCGATGGCGGTGGAGACGGGCCAGGCTGAGGTGGTCGTCGTCTACCGCTCACTCTGCCAGGGGCAATTCTACCGCTTCGGAAGCGGGGGGGTCAGCGCCGATGCCCCGGCCGAGCCGCCGGTTCCTTCGCTGCAACAAGCCAACTCCCTGCTAATGGCCTCTATGGGCTTTGCGATGCCTTATGGCCTCCTGATGGCCGCCGCCGCGTATGCTCTCCCCACACGCCGGCACATGCACCTCTATGGAACCACAAGCGAACAGCTCGGATTATTGGCGGTGACGTTCCGCGAACATGCGAGCCGAAACCCCCGAGCGGTGATGGGGGGCCGCCCGCTGACCCTCGAGGATCACCAGGCCTCGCCCATGATCGCCGACCCCCACCGGCTCTTCGATTGCTGTCTTGAGAGCGATGGCGCGTGTGCGGTTGTCGTGACCACCGAGGAGCGAGCGCGGGATTTGGCAAAACGCCCTGTGGAGATTCTGGGCAGCGAGCAGGGCGCGCCGCGGGGCTATGCATTCGGACCCTTTACCAACGCGAATATCCCCGACGCGCTCTACGCGACCGGGGGCGGCGAAGAGATGGCTGGGCGCCTCTGGGCCAAAACAGGGCTCTCGCCCGCGGATGTCGATGTGGCCCAACTCTACGACCATTTTACGGGTTGCGTGCTGATGCAGCTCGAGGACTACGGCTTTTGCGAGCGGGGCGAGGCCGGCGGCTTTATCGAGAGCGGAGCCCTGGCATGGGAAGGCGGTAGTCTCCCGACGAATACCCACGGCGGAAGCCTTTCCGAGGCCTACATTCACGGCCTTAACCATGTCGTGGAGGGGGTCCGGTCCCTGCGCGGCGAGTCCACGAGCCCGGTCGAGAACGCCGAAGTCTGCCTGGTCACCAGCGCAGCCTGTGTTCCCTCGAGCGCGCTCTTGCTGGGGCGAAAATGAGCGAACGATTCTTTCCCGACACGATGCCGCCCCCGATGGCAGATGGCACGAGCCTTCCTTGGTGGGAGGCGGCCGCAGAGCATCGCCTGGTCGTCCAGGAATGCGGAGCCTGCCAGGCCACGCGTCTGCCTCCATCTCCGGTCTGCCCGGACTGTCGTTCGGACCAGTTCGGCTGGCGAGAGGTGTCGGGTCAGGGGGAGGTCTACACCTTCACCCGGGTTCATCGACCCCTGGGCGCAGGCCAGGCGATTCCCTTCGTGATCGCGGTCATCGCCCTGGAGGGCTCAGGCGGGCTCCGAATGATTTCCAATGTCGTCGGGATCGATGCGGATGCTGTTGCGATCGGGATGCGCGTCGAGGTGGTCTGGGAGGACATGAGTCCCGACCTAGCGATCCCTCGATTTCGGCCAACGGACGACTGATAAACTACCCAGCCGCAGGGCCGATTGGATCCGGCGGCCAAGAGGAGAAACCGTGAATCCTAGATGGATCGACCTCGGACTGATTGCCGCTTTGATCGTGGGGCCCCTGGCCTGCGGATTGTCCGAGTCCACCGATGACGACTCGCCTCTGGGCACCTCGAGTCAAGGAGCCGTCCCTGAAAAGTTGCTCGAGGTCAACCCGACAATTCTAGACCGCACCCGCCCCGTGCCGAACCCCGAGCGCAACGCTTATTTCGGCGATCTTCACGTCCACACGACCTATTCCTTTGATGCCTTCGTCTTCGGCACCACCGTGGGCCCGAGGGAGGCCTATCGGTATGCCCTGGGTGAAACCATCGAGCACCCTGGCGGCTTCGGCATGACGCTTCGCGAACCCCTCGACTTCTACGCGGTCACCGACCATGCCCTGTTCCTCGGTGTGGCCGCCGCCGCCGGGGACACCTCGACGGAATTCTCAAAGCTTGCAGTATCCGAGCCCCTGAACAACCTCAACAGCGCGGATAGCCGGGGACTCCTCAGCGTTATACCGAGAGTTCAGGCCTTTGCGACGACGGTTCCGAGTCTGGTGGGGGGGATCATCGACGGGAGCTTGGACCCCGAGACCACCGCCGCCATCACGCGAACGGCTTGGAGCGATATCATCGAAGCCGCCGACCAATATAACAGCCCGGGCCACTTCACGACGTTCGTCGCCTACGAATACACGACCTCCGCCAACGACCGGGGCAATCTTCACCGAAACGTGATCTTCCGGGGCAGCGACCGTATCCCGGCTGAACCCTTTTCGCGTTTTCATTCCCAGAATCCCGAGGATCTCTGGGATTGGCTCGACGGCCTTCGGGACCAAGGCATCGAGGCCCTGGCCATCCCCCACAACTCCAACGGTTCGAACGGTCAGATGTTCAAGATGGTGGACTGGGCGGGCAATCCCTTGGACGATGCCTACTCGGAGCAGCGGATGCGCAACGAACCCCTGGTCGAACTCACCCAGGTCAAGGGGACCTCGGAAACCCATCCCTCGCTCTCCGACAACGACGAGTGGGCGGAATTTGAGATCATGCCCTACCGGGTTGGGGGGCTGCTGCCGAGCCAGCCCGATGGCAGTTACGTACGCCAGGCGCTTCGCCGGGGGCTGGCCATGGAAGAGGCGGGACAAGTCAGTCCCTTCCGCTTCGGGTTCGTCGCGGCCAGCGATACCCATACCGGGGCGATCTCGGATGACGAGAAAAATTTCTTCTCAAAGATCGGGGTTCTTGACGCCACCGCTGAGTTGCGGGGCTCGGTGCCCGTCCCCGGGTGGCAGGCCGCGCTCCTGCCGCTGCTGGCTCCCGAGCAGATCGAAGAGGTGGAAGGACGAAACTACACGCGCACGCCGACGACGACCTTCGGGGCCTCGGGGATCGCGGGAGTTTGGGCCGAGGAGAATACCCGCGAAGCGATCTACGATGCGTTTCGTCGCAAGGAAACCTTCGCGACCTCGGGCCCTCGCATTCGCGTTCGCTTTTTCTCGGGCTACCGACTCGGAGAAGACCTGCTCACGGCCCCAGATGCAGTGAACCGAGCCTACGCCGACGGAGTGGCTATGGGGAGTGATCTCCCGGGGCAGGGCGCCGCCTCCCCCAAATTCTTCGCCTGGGCGGTCGGTGACCCCCTGAGCGCCCAACTGCAGCGGCTCCAAGTGGTCAAGGGCTGGGTCGAGGGCACGGAGACCTTCGAACATATTTACGACGTGGCCTGTTCGGATGGAGGCATACCCGGTGCCGACACGAATCGGTGCCCGGACAACGGGGCAGGGGTCGATCTGTCGGATTGCTCGTATTCCGAGGCTCTGGGAAGCGCAGAATTAAAGGCGATCTGGAGCGACCCCGATTTCGATCCGGACCAACGCGCCTTCTACTACGTGCGGGCGATTGAGAATCCGACGTGTCGCTGGTCGACCTGGGATTCCCTGCGTGCGGGCGTCGCTCCCCGACCGGATTTTCCGACGACAATCCAGGAGCGAGCCTGGTCGTCACCCATCTGGTTCGTGCCCGGAGACCGAGGGGCGATCCCCGCCGCCGGCTGAACGTCCGATGGCGCGGGGTGGGCACGCTATGCTGGGCGCGTCTTTGCCCTCGCCCGCGTGAGGCTTTTGAAGGCGACACCCAGCACAGGAAGCGAGCGACCATGGCCAGATCAGGATTCAATTGGGAAGACCCCTTTCAGCTGAACGCCCAGCTCAGCGACGAAGAACGGATGGTGGCGGAGACCGCCCACGCCTTTGCCCAGGAGCATCTGCTGCCCAGGGTGATCGAGGATTTCCGCGAGGAGAGTTTTGATGCTTCGGTGATGCGCGACTTCGGGGCGGTCGGACTCCTGGGGCCGACCATCCCCACCGAGTACGGCGGGGCGGGGGTATCGCACGTGGCCTACGGGCTGGCGGCGAGGGCCATCGAGTCGGTCGACTCGGGCTATCGCTCGGCCATGAGCGTCCAGTCCTCCCTGGTCATGCACCCGATCTACGCCTACGGAACCGAGGACCAACGCCAAAAATTTCTGCCCGGCCTGGCAACGGGCGACTTGATCGGCTGTTTTGGGCTCACGGAATCCGATCACGGTTCAGATCCCGGATCGATGACGACTCGGGCCGTCCCGGTGGAGGGCGGCTATCGGCTCACGGGCTCGAAGATGTGGATCACTAACTCGCCGATCAGCGATCTCGCCGTGGTCTGGGCGAAACTCGATGGGGATATCCGCGGTTTCGTGGTGGAGCGTGAGAACGCGGGCCCGGGCTTCACCACGCCCAAGATCGAGGGCAAGCTCTCCCTGCGGGCTTCGACCACCGGTTCCATCATGCTCGATAATGCTTTCGTGCCCGAAGAGAACCTCTTTCCGAAGATCAGCGGGCTGGGCGGCCCCTTCGGCTGCCTCAACAAGGCGCGCTATGGCATCTCATGGGGTGCGCTCGGCGCCGCCGAGTTCTGCTGGCAGGCGGCCCGGGAGTACACCCTGGCGCGCAAACAATTCGGCCGGCCCCTGGCCGCCAACCAGTTGGTCCAGCTGAAGCTGGCGGATATGCAGACCGAGATCGCCCTGGGCTTTCAGGCCTGCCTGCGGGTGGGGCGGATGCTCGACGAGGGCACCTGTGCCCCCGAGAATATCTCCCTGGTCAAGCGAAACTCGTGCGGCAAGGCCCTGGGTATCGTTCGCCAGGCCCGAGATATGCACGGGGGCAACGGCATCAGCGAGGAATACCATGTGATGCGTCACCTCATGAATCTCGAGACCGTCAATACCTACGAAGGCACCCACGATATCCACGCCCTGATCCTCGGCCGAGCTCAGACCGGGATCCAAGCCTTTACCGGCGCATGAGTTGTCTTAGTCGCGCGGCTGATCGGTCCCCCAGCCGTCACGCTGCGGCTGTGAATCTGCCGGCTCACGCCTTGAGCAGAGCGACCATACGCGCGCAAGCGCCCCCCCCGCACCCTGGAATCGCCCTTGGTATCCGGCAAGTAGCCATAAAAGCGGCGTTCTAGGGTCGATAGTTGGGGCGAATGGCCATATCATGGGTCGATCCGTGGGGCGGTCGACCTCTCGGTCCAGCTGCAATTTTGGAGGCGACCCTCATGAGCAACGCTCTTTTTCTACCCGGGCGCGTAACCACCCTCGGAATTATCCTCGTGATCGGATCCATCCTGGCCCATCCGGTCCTCGCGGGCGGTGGCGCCCCCGCCAACCCCGGAACCTACA
>JAPKBZ010000158.1 GCA_028823175.1 Myxococcota bacterium | reverse complement strand
GATTTCGGACATCCACCTACTCCTTGGCTCTTCGCCGCCACCCGAACATCGGACTAATTGTCTTCGCTCTCGAAGGGAACGTTCAGCCGAATCCGCCCCCACGTGCCGCCGAAATGCACGCGGCCCTGATCATCAAGCACCACTGCCGACCCGAGACCATTGTGTCGCTGATCACCCATCACCCAATGAAAGCTGGATTGCCCCGTCTTCCAATCGATCGCTTCGAGTGTCCATCGATCTTCTCTGGCTCCGACGAAATACGCCAACCCATTCTTGATACTCACGCCGGGAACGCCGTTAGGCGAGCTGATTTCGCGATTGACCCAAACAGATTCAAAGCTCCGCTTGTCCGAATTCCACTCAAACTTCTGAGCGCCGAAAGGTTGATGATCCGGATTGCTGCCCATTAGTCCAAGAAGAACCAAAAAATCGAGTCGCGGAGAGTGAGGAAGATACCAAGGGCGATTGCGAGGCGTGTTATTTACGACGAGAACACCAACGCCAGCCACAACCTGCGACTGTTCCGTCTGAAAACTCTCGAGATCTGTATCTCCAAGATCGGCACGGGCCCGCCCGGCGATTCTTCGTTCGCCTTCACCTGCGACCCCCGACCAGTCGGCCGGAATATCATCGCGCCAGAAGACCGTCACATTCATGACCTTCTCGCCATCCGAGATGATGACGAGATGATCCTCCCCATCGCCAAACCCCATGAGCGTGGGCGTGGCGCCCGTCCCTAAACCGGTTGCGTTCGGATACCGCGCTGTCCAAGCGCCCTCGCTTTCATTGATCGATAGCGAGATCCCGGTCCACATAACCTTGTGAAGATGGTCTCTTGAGGCGATGTAGATCCCGTCTACTGAATCAATCGCGAAACCGTTTCGAATCCAACCAAAGGACTCGTCATCGCCGTCGACTCTCTCGTCTGCATGCCGGAGCTGGACTGCGTGATGAACCTTAAAATCTCGAGAGATCGCGACAACCCAGCCGTGTTCAGTCGCGACGACCAGCCAACCGTCAAAGGTCATATTCATCCCGACCATCGATCCGGTGATGTGATCGGGAAGTCGAAAGCTACGCGAAAGAATGATCGGCGAAGACGGATCCGAAGGGTCGGCTTCAGCGTAGGCATTCAGGGTCCCGTCGCGGGCTCCTATATAGTAGTTGTGGTCGACATCGAGCAGCGTATAGATCCCGGCCATCCCGCCGAGGGTCGACGCATAACGCATGGCATTCACGACGCCCAACACGCCACTGTGATGTCTATTAATCCGCTCGAGAAACTCCTCCCCATCCTCCGGCGTAGTGCGTTCGGCACCCGGAAAGACGTACTCCGAGAGCACGTCGAAGCTGTCGTAGTCGACCTTCGCGATCCGATCTACGCCGTTGCTCCAGATGACACGACTGCCGTCCGGGTAGAGGCCAGAAATTGCGGGCGACATATGGAGCTGCCCAAGCGGCGCGAAATCGATCTCCGACGGCGCGAGCGTTCGGGTGGGTCCTTGCGGGCCCGGGCCGACGTAAGAATCCTGCTGGGCCGGACTGCAGTGACCGATGGCGCAGTTCGAGTCGGCTAGAAATGGATTCCGAGGCGGTGGCTCAACTGCTAGGGAGCTCTCGCCTGAGAGCGCAAATAGGGAGAGAACCAGTATCCCGGAGAACACAACGCTGCGGGCCCTCTTTTGCAGTCGGCGGATCTCACACATTCTTGTCCTTTCCATTATTCAGCGTAGACGGGCTCTCGAATTCGACCTCGAAGGCTGTTGTCTTCTCCGGGGATCACCCGCTGACTCACGTGTCGAACTCAATGTGCCCTGGCTCGATGAGTAGCCACGGAGCTGCATACGCAAGCTGACCACAGCACTACGAGTACCGGTTCCATCGATCAGCGCAAATGCCCGATGTTGTAGCGCTTCACTGCGAAGAAACCGCCGAGCAGAAGGTCGCCATCCTCGAGCAGCGTCGTTATGCCACCCCAGTTATTCCCCGCCACGGGATCCCCTAGGGATTTAACATAACGCCCATACTCGGACGTTGTGTCAGAACACAGCTTGTATGTCCTATTCCCCTGAATGTCCTATCCCCTATACCCATCGCGCCCGGGTCACCATTTATTTCCTTGGGGTTCTTCGAGCGGGAAGGAGGCCTGCGGGTCGAACCAGGACGAAGAACGCGGCGACGCCCACGATCGCCAGGATCAGCAGTTGCCTGCCGAGTGCCGACATCATGGGGAGCACCGGAAAGTCGGTTGGGTCAAGTGGGTTCGTCCCGAGATCCACTTCCACCCCGTCTCCAACCGAATCTCCATCCGTATCCGAGTTGAGAGGGTCCGTTCCGGTGTTCTGAGCGTCTGTGAAGATGCCCGTCCCCGTCTCCACCGCGTCTAGAAGCCCATCGCCGTCATCGTCCAGATCTGCGTTGTTGCCCGTGCCATCGCCGTCGGTGTCGTATTGCTCATTAGGGTTCAACGGAAACGCATCTAGATCGTCGTTGACTCCGTCTTCGTCGGTGTCGAAGATGACTGAAAAACCGTACTTGATTGAAGGAACGCATAAGAGATCGTTCTCTTGAACGGCTGGCGATACCATTCGGAACTGATCCGTAGTCTGGATATCAACACCGGGGGGCCACTTGTCGATTGTGTCATAGCAGGTCATATGGGTCTCGTTATCGACAATCGGGTAGACATTTGAGCCTCCAGAACCAGGGCAGCACGAGGGGTCCTGGCCACCTGCAAGGTGCTGACACTCGACGATGAGGGTATCGGTCTGGTCGATGACGCCGTCGCAATTCACATCGCAAAGCGAGAGATCGCCGCCGCAACCGGCAAGGATGAGTTCGTCGGTCTTGTTGACGAAGCCGTCGTCGTTGAGGTCACCGTCGCAGCATTCGGTGAGCGTCTTCTGGACTGGATTGCAGAAATAGCGAGGTTCCTTGACATCAACCTCCTGCAGCCCCCATTGGTCGACCAGGGAAACCACGGTCTGGGTGAACGCTGCATCTGGGAGGACGTCGTAGCAGAGGAAGTGTCGCAAATCGCCGCATATGCCGAGCCCGTCGCCCGGAGTGGCATCGCATTCTTCATGCTTGAGGCATTCCTGTGACATCATCGAGGGCGGCGCGGTACAGCCCCCGGGCGCACCCTCGTTATTCTTTTCGCTGGGGACGACGAGATAGGCTTCGCTCCAGGTGGACAGCGTCTGGTCGCCGAATTGGTTGTTCAATGAAACGAGGCGATTGACCTGGGGTTTCTTGGGTAGGAGGCGGTACCAGTTCTGATGTTCTTTGGGTTGCACTATCCCCTCGCCGTTCTTGTCGACGGGGTTGGCAAAGAGGTCCAGAGCCCCGGCCACGACGTCCAGAGGTTCATTTCGGAACTGGTCCAGCAATTCGACGCGTCTAGCAAAGGGAATATCGTATACCTGGTAAACCTTGTGGTGGTTGGCCTTAGGCTCGACCGCTACGTCGTCTATGTAGTAGTAGGGCCAAAAATTTCCACCACCTAGCATGGTGGTCGTGAGCGACGCCAAAGTCTGCACGTGGAATCTTCCAATCGTCAGGTGATCTTCGCCCCCGGAGGCAGTATACGTTCCGCCGACGAGTACCCAGCCCGTTTTTTCCGTCAAATGGTTTCCGGTGGGGTTTTCGATCTGTGGCGAGAGCGGAATTTCCATCATGATCGGGAGTGGGCCGACCGAGCCTACAGAGAGGTGGGCACCTATACTGTCTGTAGCTGGCGAAGACCAGTCGGCGAGCGAGACGTAGAACGAGACCGAGTAACTCGCGCCCGCGACCAGTGGTAATAGAAGCGGCACCTCGATGTATTCGGAATAGGTAGGAGTCCCAGGTGGGTCGGCGGGGTTGAACCCGACCGACGTGGCGAAACCCGCGTAGGCAGACCCTGTACGGGCCGACTGATTTCCGGCAATGTTGACGGGCACGCCCATGCCCGACAAGGGGCCACTACAGGCATTGAAATAATCTGGAGAGGCCAAGGTAGGCGATGACCACGGGGGCGCAAAGGAGACCGGGCTAAACAGGCCATCAGTAGGGCACTGCGTAAAAGTCTCGAAGCTCGGATTCGGGACCAGGTTCACAGCCGAGGCGGGTTGCGACGCGAGCACGGCGAGGCCGCACAAGATTTTGCGAATCCACCCCATGACACGTTCTCCCTCGCTGGCCATCACCCCTCCCCGGGTCGAACCGATGGGCCGTGTCCCGCTTCCATTCTAGGCGGCCGTGAGGCTCGAGCCAGGGGCAATTCCACTTATGCCCACGCATAACATTCTTCCAATGTGATTCAATGAGTCTCAGCGGCCTGCGCTCCGCTCGCCATCAGAACCAACACCGCTGCCAAAAAGAACTTCCGCATAACAAACCCCTTCCCGAGGTGAGTGAGTGTGGCCCCATACTGACAGGCACCAGCCGGAAAGTGGCAGACAATTCGTTGCCGAACGCCATCAGAAAAGCCTAGAGCGTCTGTACGGGCCTAGAGCAGCGGACACTTCCGGGCACAACCGGACACTTTGGGACACCCCACGAGGCCCACAGGCGAGCCTAGGGCCGCAGCAGATCCGCTAGAGCAGGGCAGTCAGCGACCGGCTGCTGGTCGTCTCCTAGCAGCGATACCCATGTACTCAGACAGAAGAGTTAGGAGCGATTGCGCCGACGGCCCTTTGCCGCAAGGCCGGTTAGGCCGAGGCCGAGGAGGAGTGCGGTGCTCGGTTCTGGAACCGGGACGATGTCGCCGTCGCGCACAGCCAATGCGCCGAGTTCGATATAGAAGTCGGTAGGACGGCTCTGGTACCCGCTAGCGAAACCGAAATAAATCGAGAGGTGCCCAGAGGGGCCATCAACATCAGCCCTGTAGTAGCTGGACCAGTAGTCACTGTTAAAGTGAAGGCCGGTAAACAAACCCATCGAACTGGAACTGATGCCATCAACATTGAATAAATGTCCCATTTCCATAACGCCCATACTCGGACGTTGTGTCAGAACACAGCTTGTATGTCCTATCCCCCCCCAGACTGTCTCCACCGCGATTCATTCTGCTGACGGGCTACAG
>JAPKBZ010000013.1 GCA_028823175.1 Myxococcota bacterium | reverse complement strand
TGGGACAATCGACGTCGGACTCTTCCAGCGCCGCCGCGCCGGCGGCCCCTTCGCCCGCGACCTCACCCGAGAAGCTCGAATCTCTGGTTGCCCCGATCGCCCTCTATCCGGACGCCTTGCTCGCCCAGATCCTGATGGCCTCCACCTATCCCCTCGAGATCGTCGAGGCCGCCCGCTGGCTCAAGGACAACCCGGGCCTCGACAGCAAGGCTCTCGAGGCCGCCATGCAAAAGCAGAGTTGGGACGCCAGTGTCAAATCCCTCACTGCCTTCCCCCAGCCCCTCGAGATGATGAACGATAAGCTGACTTGGACGAACCAACTCGGAGATGCCTTCCTGGCGGATCAGAAAAGCGTCATGAGCGCCGTCCAGGTTCTGCGCGAGAAGGCCCGAAACGCAGGCCACCTCGAGACCAATGATCAACAGAAAGTCACCGTCGAAGACACGGCCAGCGGAAGTCAGAGTCAAACCATCATCATCGTCCCCGCCAACCCCCAGGTCGTGTACGTCCCCACTTACAACCCGACGGTGGTCTACGGCGCCTGGGCCTACCCCGCTTACCCCCCCTATTACTACTACCCGCCCGGCTACGTGGCCACTCGATCGGCCGTTTCGTTCGGCGTCGGCCTCGCGGTGGGCTCCGCCATGTGGGGTGGCTGCAATTGGGGGCACTCGAATGTCAACATCAATGTGAATCGCTACAACAGTTTCAACCGAACGAATATCAACAATGCCAATTGGAACCACAACGCCCAGCACCGCCGCGGCGTGTCCTACGGAAACAGCAACCTCCAGCAGCGCTATGGCGGAAACCAGACTCACAATTCCCAGGCCCGAGACTCCTTTCGCGGCCGCGCCGACCAGGGCCGCCAGCAGATCTCCAAGGGCCAGGTCGATGGTTTCAAGGGGACCGGCTCGGCGGGCAACCTCGCGGGCAAGAGTAACCGGCTTGGCGGCGCCGAGGGTGGCCTTGGCCAGGGCAATGCCAGGCAGAATGCCGGCCAGGGGAACTTCGGAGGCAAGAGCGGTTTTGACGGAGGCAGTGCCGGAAATCGCAGCTCCGCTTTCGGAGGAAGTAGAAACGGCCAACAGGCCATGCGGAACTCCCAGCGCGGCTTCGAGAGTCGCGGGGGCTCCGGCGGCTTTGGAGGTGGAGGAAGAGGCTCCGGCGGGGGCCACCGCGGAGGCTTCGGCGGCTCGCGCGGTGGAGGACGACGACGATGAACCCGGCAACGAACGAGGAAAGAAAAATGACCCTGCTCGAGCGAAACGTAATTCCGTTCCTCCTGATCGCCGCGGCGGCGTTTCTCTTCGCCTGCCGCACCCCGATTCAGGACGAGGGGCGAGTCTTCTCTGACCCGGGAGCGGCCAGCGCTGCACTGGTCTCCGCGCTTCAGCTCTCGGATGAGGATACGCTCCTAAAGATTCTCGGCCCCGATGCCAAACCCGTGCTCACCTCGGGCGACCCCGTCATGGATCAGCATCAGCGGACGTGGTTTATCAACGCGTACGAGGCCAAAAACACCTGGATCCCCTGGAATACCGGCGTGATGGTGCTCGAGGTTGGGCCGCGCGATTGGCCTTTCCCGATTCCCCTCGTGAAGCAAAAGGGAACCTGGTGGGGCCAAAAGGCGGGGTGGACATTCGATACCGCCGAAGGCGCCGGGGAGCTTCTCAATCGCAGAATCGGGCGCAACGAACTCGACACGATCCAATCCAGCCTGGCCTTCGTTGACGCCCAGCGGGAGTATTTTCAGCGGAATGCCGAACAGAGCGCCCAGCCGGAATACGCCCGCTTCATCCTCAGCACCAAAGGGAAGAGGAACGGGCTCTACTGGGAGACCACGGGCGATGAACCCCCGAGTCCCCTGGGCTCGCTCTACGCCGAGGCGCAAAGCGCGGGCTACTCACCTACCCAGGCCGGAGGCAAGCCCTATCACGGCTATCTCTACAAGATCCTCGATGCCCAGGGATCCAGCGCCCCGGGCGGCGCCTATAGCTATCTCGTCGATGGCCGCATGACCCAGGGCTTCGCTCTCCTGACCTTCCCAGCGAAATACGGCGCGTCCGGGGTCATGAGTTTCGTGGTCAATCAGGTGGGCCTGGTCTACCAGAAGGATCTCGGCCCGGACACTCGGGAGCAGGGAGCAAAAATCGAGAGCTTCGACCCCGATATGAGCTGGCAACTGGTCTCCCTGGCGGCGCAGACTCCGCCGGGCGACTGAGGCATGAGGGGCACGCCCCCACCCCGCTGGCCCAAACGCGAACTGCGCCCGGGCCAATCTCAACGCGCGGGGATCGGGTTCAGCTTCAAGCGCACGCGCACGCTCTCTAGGGGCTCCTCGAAAAGCGACTGCCAATCCTGAACCAGCAAGCACTCGGCGCGCCGGGCCCGTCGCCAACCCGCCCAGAAGACCTTCAAGCGTGCGGGATCGCCCCGCAGCCCCGCTGCGCAGGCCTGAACCAAGGCCGCCAGATAATGGGCGCGATATCCGTTCTGCCGCCCGGTGCACGCGAGAATTCCGAGTTCGCCTTCCTCGTCGGTCTCGTAGCCCAAGACGACATGCCAGACGTCGTGCAGATGCCGGTAGCGATCATGGACGAAATGCCCAATCGGCGATCCGTGATCCGTCTCCGCCGAAGACCAGCCCAGGGCTTCGGTCAACATGGCCTCGAACTGTTCGGGATAGATTTCCTTCTCATCCGCGAAGCGAACATATTCCCGGCCGAGGGTTCCGTCGGGGAGCCCTCGCAGCCAATCACGGTCGGTCACGACACCGAAGAGGCTGCGGCGTTCGCGCAGGGTTTCGCGTCCGTGCGGCGTGCTCTCCATCAGCCGAATCATGGTCTTCTCACCGCGTCCGACAATCTCCGACACCGCATCAAAGAAACGGATCCCGGCCAGAACATCCTGGTCGGAACTCTGAACTTCACGAAAGGTCGTCAACAATCGGCGAAATTTGTGCCCCAAGAGTATTCCTCTTATGCTTGGCCGGGTCCGCGAATGGAGAGCATAGATGCCCGCACAACACCCCGACAAGACTCCCCAGAACGTTTTCGACATCGTCATTATCGGAGCCGGCTTCGCCGGCCTCTACATGCTCCACAAGGCCCGAAAACTCGGGCTGCATGCCCGTGTCTTTGAGGTGGGTGAAGGCGTCGGAGGAACCTGGCACTGGAACCGCTATCCCGGCGCGCGTTGCGACGTCGAGAGCATGCAGTACTCGTACCAGTTCGACGAAGACCTACAACAGGAGTGGGAGTGGTCCGAGCGCTACTCCGGCCAGCCCGAAATCCTGCGCTACGCGAACCATGTAGCCGACCGCTTCAACCTGCGCGACGACATCCAATTCGAAACCCGGGTCGAATCCGCCTGCTTCGACGAAGCCGAGGAGACCTGGACGATCTCCACCGATCGACACGAGACCGTATCGGCCCAATTCGTCGTCATGGCAACCGGCTGCCTCTCGTCAACGAACGCCCCTGTTTTTCCCGGACAAGACGAATTTGAGGGCGACATCCACCACACCGGACGTTGGCCCCGAGAGGGCGTCGACTTCTCGGGCAAACGAGTGGCCGTGATCGGCACCGGCTCCTCGG
Source organism: Myxococcota bacterium (assembly GCA_028823175.1). GTDB lineage: Bacteria > Myxococcota_A > UBA9160 > UBA9160 > UBA4427 > JAZXM01. The sequence goes on along the minus strand of JAPKBZ010000013.1, from coordinate 67,745 downwards.
GCATCCAGGCTATCCCCATCATCGCCGAGCAAGCCGACCACCTCACGGTCTTTCAGCGTACGGCCCAATACGCCATTCCAGCGCACAATCGCCCTCTAAAAGCGGAGGAGCAGGCCACCGTCAAGGCCAGGTATTCGGAGTTTCGCCAGGAGAACAGCCTATACCCCAATGGCTTTTCGCTCAGAATGCCCCTCAACGAGATGCCGGCTCTCGAGGCCTCGGAGGACGAACGAGCGACGGAGTACGAAGCTCGCTGGGCCGAGGGGGGCTTCACCTTCAGTTGGAGCTTCGCCGACCTGGGAACAAATCTGGAGGCCAACGCGACGGCGGCCTCCTTCGTGCGCAACAAAATTCATGAAATCGTCGAGGATCCCGAAACTGCGAAGAAATTGTCGCCTGACTCGGTCATCGGCTGCAAGCGACTGTGCCTGGATACAGGCTATTTCAAGACCTTCAATCGGCCCGACGTCGATCTGGTCGATATCAGCCAGCAAGGGATCGATCGGATCACTCCAACGGGTATCCAATGCGGAAGCGAGCAACACGAGGTCGACATTCTCGTCCTGGCCACCGGCTTCGACGCCATGACGGGAACGCTCCTTGCCATGGACATCCGCGGCCGCAACGGGCTGAGCCTGACCAAACAATGGGAAGCTGGCCCGCGAACCTACCTGGGCCTGGGCATTCCGGCCTTTCCGAATCTCTTCACAATTTCGGGCCCCGGAAGCCCCTCGGTCTTGACCAACATGATTGTCTCCATCGAACAGCACGTGAACTGGATCTCGGACTGCCTCGAGGCGATGAGAGCGGCCGGGCACCAAACAATCGAGGCCAGTGAAGAAGCCGCCGATGCCTGGGTCGCCCACGTCAACGAGGTGGCCGACCAAACTGTCTACCCGAGTTGCAACTCGTGGTACCTCGGCGCGAACGTGCCCGGAAAACCGCGGGTTTTCATGCCACTCCTCGGATTCCCCCCTTACGTCGAAAAATGCGATGAAGTCGCGGCCAGCAACTACGAGGGTTTCGTACTCGGTTAGAAAATCAGGGGTTCCGTCGGCCTCCCCCCCCCCATCCATCCACGATTCCAGCGGAAAGAAGGCATGCCCGCCGCACCCGAAAACGCCACTCTACGAAGCGCTCTTGAGCATGCGGACCTGCGCGTCCTCCTCATGGTCCTCTTTCACCGAACGGGGGATCCACGCTGGCTCGAGGCCCCCTACCTCCCCAAACGCGACGTTCGCCTTATCGCCGAAGAGCACGCGGGCTTTCCCGAGGCAATCCGAGCCGAGATCCTGACCGCAGCCGAAGAGGCGCTCGCTGATCTCGACTCGCCCCCGGCGATCAGCGACCCCGGGGACGAACTCATAACGCGCATGATGAGCGCCTGCCTCGGTGAGCAGGTTCCCGACGAGTACGCGCCTTTGGTCCGCGAGGAACTCGGGTTCGCCTCCCGGGACATGCACTGGAGCCAGGGGGCACCCCCGAAAAATTCAAAATCACGAAAAATCCTGATCGTGGGCGCCGGGGTGAGCGGAATCGTCCTGGGTGCGCGTCTCGAAAGGCTCGGCATCCCCTACTCGATCGTCGAGCGCCACCCGCAAATCGGGGGCACCTGGTACGAGAACCGCTATCCCGGTTGCGGAGTCGATACGCCCAACCATGCATACTCGTTCTCCATCGGCTCGCGCTATCCCTGGCGCCGATTCTTCTCGGCCCGAGACCAACTCTTTGACTACCTCGTTCGCTGCGCCGATGAGTTCGGCGTCAGGCCTCATATCCGCCTCGAAACATCCTTGACCCGCGCCACCTGGAACGAGGAGGAAGGGCGCTGGTTCTACACCCTAGAGACGCCCGAGGGTACCGAGGAGGGAGTCGCCGACTTCCTGGTCAGCGCCATCGGGCAATTCGGCCAACCTTCAATCCCCGAGATCGAAGGAGCGAGCGAATTTAAGGGGGAGATTTTTCACTCCGCCCACTGGCCCGATGATCTGGATTTGGCGGGCAAGCGGGTCGCCCTGGTCGGAACCGGTGCTACCTCCATGCAGATCGCGCCCACCATCGCAGACCAAGTCGCCTCTCTTGAGATCTACCAACGCAGCCCCCAATGGGCGCGTCCGATCCCGCGCTATCACGACGATATTCCCGACGAGGCGCAGTGGCTGCTCGAAAAGGTGCCCTTCTATGCCGAGTGGTTCCGCTTCACGCTCTTCTGGCGTTATGGCGACGGACTTCTGCGTTTCCTGCGCAAGGATCCGACGTGGAAGGATCCCGCGCGTTCGCTGAACAGGGTGAATGACCGGCATCGCCAGGAGATGACCGAGCATATCGAGCGTGAGCTCGCCGGGCGCGACGACCTCATCGAAGCCTGCCTCCCGCACTACCCGCCCTACGGCAAGCGCATCCTGCTCGATAATGGCTGGTTCCAGACCCTCCGAAAGCCCAATGTCGAACTCATCAGCGACTCCGTGGCCCGAATCGATTCAGACGGGATCCAAACCTCGGACGGCAGACATCGGCCAGCAGACGTCGTGGTCTACGCAACCGGGTTCCAGATGACCCAGATGACATCAAGGCTCAATATCAAGGGGCGGGCGGGCCTCGACCTGGGGGAGGCCTGGGACGAGGACAATCCGACAGCTCATCTCGGAATGACGGTACCCGGGTTTCCGAATCTCTTCCTGATGCTGGGCCCCAATACTGGACTCGGCCATGGAGGGAGTGCCATTTTCCTCTCGGAGTGTCAGGCGCGCTACATCACGAGTCTCATCGTTCAGATGATCGAGGGAGAAGACCAATCCGCTGAGGTCAAAGCCCGGGTCCACGACGAGTACAACGCCCGGGTCGATGCCGAGCATGAGGAATTGATCTGGACCCACCCCGGCATGGAAACCTATTACCGGAACGGTCGTGGCCGAGTCTTCTCCGTCATGCCTTGGCGACTCGTCGATTATTGGGGCATGACTCGCGACGCAGCCCTCAATGAATTCGAGCGCCAAGCGCCCGCCGGCCCCGCCGAAGAAGGCCCTTAAAGCCTTACCGGAGAAAATTCCGGGCATTCATTTCTTTCTTATTTCTTCATCCCGCCAGTCGACCTCACCTTCCTCTCCGACGGGCCGCCAATTTGATCAGCGCCGCGTGCCATACCCCGAGATAGCGGGCTGGCGGCGGGTCCGCGCGGTCCCCTTCTCCCTAGGTCGTTTCGGCGACCGACAGATTCACGACCCGGCCGCTGAGAGGAACGCCCGTATCTCCCCGATCGGGATCGTGCCCTCCACAATCAAAGAGTCGAATCGCGGCCTTCTCAGGCGAGATCTCAAAAATCGCGAAGCCGTTGGACTCGGTCATGGGCGCCAGAGTCTGAACTTCGAGCCAATGAGGCGTGGCGGCGGCTACGCCTCGAGCGGCCGAGGGCCAGGTGGCCGTCGACGTACCCACCGGGCCAACGAGGACAGAGACCAGGGGAGCGGCCGAGAAGTCCTTGTCACCACTCCGCTCGATGGCCACCGCACCCTGGGCATGGATATCTCCCGAAAGAACGAAGCGCAGACCCTCCCGCTGAGCGAGGCTGGCGAGGAGCCTCTGGTGCTGCAGCCACCACCCCCGCTGCCAAAGAAATTTTTCTGCCTCCACACTCAGTTGTCCGCGAACTTCACCCAGCAGTGGGTTGATGACGACACCTGTACTGCCCGCTTCGGCCACTACGTCCGGGTACCACTCGCGCCACTTTCCCGCGGTATAACCCGGAGGATGTGACGGAACTAGCGCGAAAGCCTTCGCCTGAGAAACGGCCATTCGTTGCTTCGCCCAGCGCTCTATTTCGGGTGGAACGAGGCCTGCTTGATCGCCACCAAGACTCATCTGACCGGCGCAATCCAGCAGAGGTGCTTCGAAGAGATCGCCGTAACGGATCAAGCCAAAGGAGCGATCCGGCTCCCCCGACGGGGTATCGAGCAAGGGCGGATAGTAGAGGTCAGCCATCGCCCGATGGGCCGCTCGGCTGAACGCGTCGGCCGGAAAAGTCACCAACTCTGGCTCGGCATCGTCGTTCTCGAAATAGTCGTGGTCATCGGCCACAAAGAACATTGGAATTGAACGAAACCGGGTTCCGTAGAGCTCAGCAATTTGTTCGTTACCGATGCTACGAAGCACCTCTTCGTTGGGCGTCCCGATCAGGGCTTGATCCCGATCAAAGGCGCCATAGCGAAAGCGCAGATAGCCCCCGATCATGAACTTGATCAGGCGATTCTTGCGCCCAACCTGAGGGAGCGCCTCTCTTCTCAAATCCCAGTAGACGTGGTCACCGATCGCCACGGCCGCATCGGGCTGCTGGGCCAAGGCCGCCTCGAAGAGCGTCTGGCGAAAGGCGTGGGGTTTGAAAAATTGTCGACCGGGGAGCCCGAAACCATCTCCTCCCCCCGCGCAGGTATACGCGAGCAAGCGAAACCTCGAGACCGGTTCGCCCGGCGAGGGGAACGTTTTCAAAAGCCAGGACGTCCCCCACTGCAGTTCGCCCTGCCAGACCTGCAGACTGTATTGAGTGCCCGGAGAGAGGTCTTCCAACAGAAATTGCCAATGAAAGCCCTGACTGTCCGTCCGAACCCCTTTCTGTCGGCGGTCACCGACGGAAAGAGTCAGGCTTTGGACTGGACGATCCGTCGAAAGACAGACCGCCATCTTCGTATCCGAGCAAGCGCACAGGATATGCTTCAGCTTCCGATCCTCGGCGCTTGCCTGAAAAGGCAAAAAACTACTCGAGGCCAACCCCAAGAATGCCTTGACCAAGGCCCGTCGGTTCAGTTGCATGATTCAGTTCAGAGCCCCCGAAGCGTCCCTGGGAGGACCCGAATCCCGGCACAGAAGAAGTTTGACGGGCGAGGCGCCGGTCAGCCGCGTCATTCCTACCAGATAGACGATCGCCACCGGGCCATCGAAGGCCACTAGGGCGTACTCCCAGGTCTCGGAAAGTCCAGCGGGAACCGCATAGAGAACCGAGCAAGCAGCCGTGAGCCGAACAAGGCCTTGCCAGAAGATGACCGGCGCCCGATCCATCATATTCCGTGAAGCCCAGATCAGGCACGCCGCGGCCATCATCAGAAAAGTGCCCAGGGTCATCAGCGCAACGAATTGCCCGGGTTGCGGGTTGGCGAGCGCTCCCGCCCAGGTGGCGGCCCCCACCAAGAAATCCAAGCCGCCAGTCAGATAGACGAATTTTTTTAACATCGGCCCTCCTGCTCGATCAATTCTTCTCGACAGGCTAAGCACACCCTGTGCAGCCGGGCCCCCCTAGACAGAGCGAAGGCCCCCGTGCGCCATCGTCGGGCGCAGAGCCTAGGCTGTGCTGACGACTTCGAGTCGTACGCGGACGTGCTTATGCCAAGGCGTCCCCGCCAGCCAATCCCGATCTTCCGAAGCGGTCAATTCGTTGGGCGCGACTCCGTGTAGAACGCGCTTTCCGTCTTCATCTGGGTAGGCCAGACCCAGACCATTGGGCAGGGTAATATGCCCGGATCGCAGGGTATCAGTCACCTCCACCACGCTCTCAGCCGAGGCACGCTTGCTGATGATGCGAACCCGATCCCCAGAGCCAATCCCCAACCCCTCGGCGTCTTCGGTGGAAATTCGAAGCGCTCCCTCAAAATCTTTCCTGCGCCATCGGGGATCGCGCATGATCGTATTGGCTGTCGTTCCCCGACGCTCGCCCGCGGCAAGAACGAAGGGATAATCGGGATCATCCGTCACCGGGTGCTCATCGCGCAAGCCCTCGAGTTCCTCGATCAATTCAGGGATCACGAGTTGAATTTTTCCATCTTGGGTGGCGATCCGCTCGAAGCTGATCTCGTAGGGGTCCGACGTGATGACCACACCCTCCTTGCGCGAGATAATCGCCTCAAAGAGCGAATCGCCCAGGGCCTGGCCCTCCCCCTCGAAACCCGCGCGGCGCACCGAATCAGCGTACGTCGTCGCGCAGGTCTGGGCAGCGGCCCAGAATAGGGCAGCTGGGGCCAGACCAGGCGCCAAGGAACGTCCAAGGGTTTCGTAAAGAAGAACCGGCGCGATGCCTGCCCACTCCGGTCGCTCTGACAGGGCGAACATAAAGGCTTTTCCAAATTCGGGAAGTCCCGCTTCCGCAGCAGACCGCAGGCCATCGAGATCCTCGTCTCGATAGCCACCGAGCGCCGCTACCAGGCGGCTATGAATCTCCGGCTCTGGAAGTGTCCCTTCGGAGGGCGGAAAGAGGGGGTGGCGCATCTGGAAGACATGATCTGGAAATCCGCCGCCAAAGAAGGTCGCCTCCGGCTTCTCGTACTGCGAGGATCCGGGCAGCACATAGTCCGCGCGTTCGGCAGTTTCCGTCATGACCACGTCGATCACAACGACGCATTCGAGGGCGTCCAGGGCTTCGCGCATGCGCGCGCTATCAGCCAGGGAGTGAGCGGGGTTGGCACTCTCGATCAGTGCGGCCCGGAAACGATCCGGGTGGTCCCCGAGGATTTCATCTGCCAAATGGTTGCAGGCGATGAGGCCGGTGATGATCCGATGACCGCCAACCGGTGTTCTTCGATCCGATTTCGAGCTGCCGGTCAACTTCCCCAGATGGGTCCCCAGATTCATCGTGCCGGGGCGACCAAAATTTCCCGTCAGGGTATAGAGGAGCTTCTGCAAGTAGGAGTTCAGGGTGCTGTGGGGCGCCATCTCGATACCGAGATCCTCGAGAACGGCGATACTTTCTGCCTGGGCCAATCGCCTGGCCGCAGAGCGCACAAGTTCTTCGGGAACGTCTGCCCGCGCGCAATACTCGGGCACTGGAATATCGGCGAGAGCCTCGAGCAGGGGACCGCCATCCCCCGCGTGGCGCGAAAGAAATTCCAGGTCGATGAGATCTTCCTGAACGATGACCCCAAGCATCGCCCCCAAGCAGAAAGCATCAGTCCCTGGCCGCACCTGAAGAAAGAAATCCGCCAACTCAGCGGTCTCGGACCGGCGCGGATCGATCACGACCAAGGACCGGCCTTTATCCCGAGAAATCTCCCGAAGCGTGACCCGCGCGCGATCGAGTCCGTGGGAATGCCACGGGTTTTTGCCGATAAAAACGGAGACCTCGGCGTTCTCGAAATCGGGCTCGGGGCGGCCTCCGAACATTTGCCCCTCCACCCAGAACTCACCGGTCTTCTCTTGAGCAAGGGCATTGGAAGCGTATCGCATGCCGAGTATCCGGCGGGTGGCCGCGCTGTAGGCTCCACCCAGATGGTTTCCCTGCCCACCCCCACCGTAGTAGAGAATCTTCTCGCCCCCGTAGGTATCGCGAATTCCCGCGAGTCTCTCGCTCACTTCTCGAATCGCGGTATCCCAATCGATCTCGTCAAATCCGCCATCGGGGCGCCTGCGTAGAGGGCTGGTCAAGCGCTCCCGATTTGCCTGGTAGCGTCCCAGCGCGGCGGGCTTTTCGCACGTGTAGCCACGCGATCGGAGGTTTTTTTTATCCCCTTTGATCTTGCTGAAATTGCCTCCGGCAAGGCGAACCTGGAGCCCACAATTCGTCCCGCAGAGGATGCAGGCTGTACTGTGCCACTCATCTTCTCCGGCCTGTTCGATCTCGGTGTCCGCGATACTCATTCCCAGCCTCCCGTCTGCCCTGGCTTGCACCCCGCCGAGCAGCCCTCTTCCCGCCCCTCTTTCACCGGATGAGCGATCTGAGTGTACTACAACTCATGCGGCCAAAGAGCTTGAATCAAACCCACAGCGGCTTTGGCCAAATGGCCCCCTGTCTCTCGAAAGGCACCTCGCTACTCTGACTCAATCCCTAGCCCCACCGGAGGAAGAATGACCAAGGACAAGGTCGAGCCCAAGCTTGCCGCGACGATCATGCTGCTACGAGACTCTGAAAATCAGCTTGAGGTCTTCATGGTAGAGCGTCACCACCAGATCGATTTCGCGACCGGTGCCCTAGTCTTTCCCGGTGGGAAGGCAGAAGAGGCCGACAAGGGCGCGGCCATGCGTGAATACTGCGCAGGCGTCGATGATCTCGATGACGGCGCCATCACCGTGCGGGTCACCGCAATTCGAGAAACCTTCGAAGAGTCCGGCGTCCTTCTCGCTCGCCCTCGAGGAAGCGACCAACTCGTCGGCGCAGACAAGCTCGCCCAGCTCGAGACCCGGTACCGGAGTGCCTTGCAGGAAGGCAAAATCGATCTTCGGAGCATGGTCGAATCCGAAGGCCTGATTCTGGCTTGCGACCAACTCACGCCCTTCGCGCATTGGATCACTCCAGATATGCTCCCCAAGCGCTTTGACACCCACTTTTTCCTCGCGGTCGCACCGGGGGACCAGCTGGCGCTTCACGACGGGTCCGAATCCGTCGACTCAGTCTGGACAACCCCTGACAACGCCCTGCGCGCAGAATCCGACGGACAGCGAACCATCGTCTTCGCCACACTCGCCAACCTACAAAAACTCGGGCGCTCGGCCACTATGGACCAGGCAATCGAGGCGGCCCGAGAGAGCTCGATTACGACAGTACTGCCCTGGGTGGCCAAGGAAGACGGCGGCGAACTAATGCTCTGCATCCCCGCAGAAGCCGACTATGGCATGACGAAGGTTCCCCTTTCGGGGCTGCGCGGCTGAGGGCTAGAATTCTATGCCCAGCCACCGACCGGTGGCTTCCGCGCACTCGATACCGAGTTGGCCGACTTTAGTTTGACCAGCAAGACGGCCAGCACCGCCGCAAGCGAGAGAAGAGCCTGTGCCGGTTCGGGTACCGCTTTTGTAATTCTAAATTCGTCCCGATCCGTACCATCGGCATCGACAATCGTGGCGTCCATCTCTTGGCCACTGATTTCGATCAGCATCGCTCCCTCGTAGTTATAGATGAAGGCCATGACCGGATGCCTCGTGAGGCCCCCGCTGTTTTTCGAAGAACTTCCAATGACCGCATAAATTGCTCCCTCGTGGGGCGCGGGGCCCTGAGAAGCCTTCTCGTAGCCACTGCCCGTTGCAGGGTTCCCCATCCCTTCATCGAGCACGTTCTCAGGCAGTAGCGATGCCGAAAACCCGTAATGCCCGTCGATCAGCCTGGACCGCTCGAGTGAATGGCTATGGCCCGTGAGCACGAGATCGACTCCGTAGTCCTCGAGCAGGGGAACAAAGACCTCCCGCATCTCGATCATTCGAGTCTCTTGCCACCAATCCGAGCTATGGGAACCGAACGAATATGGCGGGTGGTGCCAGTAAGCGATCAGGAAGTCCGACTGATTCGCCTGCAAGTCAGCCTCGAGCCAGGCATACATCGCTCCCGAGGCGCTCCTGACCGTATCATGAGAATCCAGGGCAACGAAATGAACATTTCCGTAGTCGAAGGAATAGTAGGCTTCTGTGCCGCTGGGTAGACCACCGGCCTCGGCCGCTCGCGGCAGTGTGAATGCGTCGTAATAGGGTCCTTCTCCCGTCGCTGAAAAAGTCACCCCATTGTAAAATTCGTGGTTGCCGGGAACCGGCCAAACCGGTGTATTGCGCAGCACTGCGCCGAAGGTCTCGAAGACCCCCTTGGTCGTCTGCCCGTCGGTTCCCGAGTCGTAGGCGTTATCGCCCAACATGAGCACCAAGTCCGCTTTAGCGGTCGCTGCTCGAGCCAAGTAGACATCTCGAACCTTGCCCGCATCAACACAGCCCTGGGCGCTCACCGCGCACTCACCCGAATCTCCGATGACCCAGATCCGCACTGGTCCCAACCCTGGACCCGCTGGAGCGGTCTCGAAAAAGTGATCGGCATCGGCACCCGCCAGAACCGTACTCGTCGAGCCGACCGAGTAGTAGTAGCGAGTACCCGGAGCAAGGCCATCGATCCTGAACTCGTGCTCTGTCTTGCCCACCGGGTCAGAAATCAGCGAGGAAAGTGCATTGGGCGCCGAGCCGTAGCGAATGACCGACTCCATGGGTGTATTGCTTCGCCAGCGGAGGGTAACGGCACTGGTATTCACCAATTGAAGGTAGGGACCTCGAACGATAGCTGGGTTTGCAGTGGTCAGGGCAAGATCGAAACTGATATCAGAACTCGTCACGGCAGCCTGGTGGATCTCAACGGCCAGAAGGTTGCTGCCCTCGACGAGCACTGCGGAATCGACCCAGGCATCCTCAAAAGAGGTCTCACCAGCGCCTCCCACGGCCCCAGAGGCCAGGGTCGTCGAGTTGATCGTTCCGGTGGGCAGGTTACTGCGATGAATTTCCACCCCGTTCAGGTAGACGACGGCTCCATCATCTCGCTGAAGCTGCAATCTCAGAACGGCGATCTCGGAAGCACCCAACACATCAAAAGAGTGGCGAAAATAGGTCGTCATTGCGCGGATACCGCCGCTACCCGTCGCCACCACCGTGGCCTCGAAACCGTCGCCATAGCCCAACTCGGCCGGGCCCGACGCCCATGCCGAATCGTCGTAGGCGAACTCTCGCCAAGCGGTGCCGGCATCTGACCCATCGTCGAGGTAGCTCCAGTGAGATCCGGCCGCGACGAGGGTCGCCGAAAAAGCCTCTGGAACAACAAAGGAAATGAAGCTGAAAACGACGATCCCCCAGACAACTTTGACCGAATGCATCAGTCTCCCTCCTCCTCCGAAGCGCCCGATAGCTTCGCAATCGATTGGCCGAGGCGACCCTCGAGCGCCTGCATCGCGGAGCTCGAACGTGTACGCGACGGGGTCTCCAAAAGTTCGTCCATCGCATCCTGATAAGCTTCCAGGGCTTCACCCGGTCGGTCCGCTTTCTCTAGAATCTGGCCGCGCCATTCCAGCCAAGTTCCTCTGCGCCTGCTCTCGCCGGATGCCCTAGAAATTCGCTCGAGTGCATGGTCGACATGCCCCAGAGAAATTTCGATTTCGATCGCTTCGCGAACCAGGCCGGGAACCGGGCCCATCTCGGCGATGCCCCCATCGAGGCCCGCGAGCGCTGCCGGCAATGCCTCCGCTCCCACCTCGACCTGAGCCCGGGCTCGAGCCAAATAGAGAGAGGGACCCGCGCCGGGCCGGGCATCGATCGCCGTCGAGAATGCTTCGGCCGCCGCCGCGGGAAGATCCAGCCGAAGGAGGGACTCGGCGCGCAGGCGCTGGACCTCCGCAAGGCTCTCCTCGTTGCGCGCCGCCGGGCCGAGAACCTCGAGGGCCGCCAGCGCCTGGCCCGAGTCGAGATAGACTTGGGCGCGCAGAATTGCCGTAGTGAGGCTTCCCGGAGCGAGTTCAGCTGCCCGACCGAGATCCGCCAAGGCCCCTAAGAAGTCTCCGGTCTCTCGCCGCAGATCCGCTCGCTGCCAGTACGCGCCCGGATCCTCCGGGCTCGCCGCCAACCGACGATCGGCTCGGACCAGACGCTCCCCCGAGAAGCCATCTCCCCTGGCGAAGCCCGGCAAGAGGACGAGGGCAGCGCAGGCCGCGGTCCCAATGACAATCGCCAGGAGAACGCTCACCCAAGCGGCGGGGAGAGCCGGAATTTCGCCTTGCCCCGGCCGAGGGGCCTCGTGACGTTCCACCCGGTATGGCATCACGCGAGTGTAGCGGGCCGCGCGCGCGCGCTCGGGGGTTGCCCGGTACCCTCGGGGCACGCAGGCCCTCGGACCACGCAGGCCCCCGGGGCCTCACGGCTCGATTTCCGATTTTTTGCCGCGACGCTCGAGCGCTTGCCGACTCAAGGCTCCCCTCAAGATCTTCCCGGTGTGATTGCGAGGAATCTCTTCCACAAAGAGCAGGGCCTTGGGGATCTTGTAGGCGCCGATCTTCCCGCGACAGAATTCCTTGAACTCTTCCAGGCTGGGAGGCTCCCCGCCTCGGCAGACAAGCGCCGCGACGACCACCTCCCCCCAGCGGTCGTCGGGCAGCCCGAAGATCGCTACATCCGAAACAGCCGGATGTTCCTCCAGAACCGCCTCGACCTCTCGGGGGTAGACGTTCTCGGCCCCGGTCTTAATCAACTCTTTAACCCGACCCTTGATATAGAGGAAACCGTCTTCGTCAAGATATCCGAGATCGCCCGTATGGATCCAAGCACCGCTATACAGCGCCTGGTTCGCCTGGTCGTTGCGCCAGTAGCTTGCCGTAATTGGGCCCGAAACCATGATCTCACCCACACTCTCGGCTCTCTGCCGCCTGCCTTCAGGGTCCCAGATTTCGACTTTCACCCCGGGCAGGGGCCTGCCGCAGGAGGCGGGCCGGTCGAAGACGTCCTGCCCCGTGATATAGACCGCTGGGCCCGTTGTCTCGGTTTGGCCGTAGACTCCAAAATATTGGCAGTCGAGGGCTTCGCACGTCCGCTGAATCGTTCGAGTGGCCCGCTGCCCGACTCCGCCCCCGCCGAGAATCATTCGCAGGTTTCGGAAGCCTTCGACGCCCTCATGCTCGATCTTCTCTCGAATCGCCGCGTTTTGCTGGGGCGCGGCAAGCATCGTGAAAGTGACCCCGTAATCGACCATGGCCTTGGCCGTAGCAGCGGCTTCAACTTTGCCGGCGATCACCGTCCTCCCGCCAGCCAGAAGCGTGGCCCGGGTTCGGATTAGGCCCGCCTGATGGAAGAAGGGCATGAGTGCGAGGTAGGTGTCCTCCCTCGTGATGTCCACTGTGTCTCGCGTAAGACCGTCCGCGATCAGCGAACCGGCATGGCTCTGGAGCGCTCCCTTCGGTCGGCCTGTGGTTCCGCTCGTGTAGATCATCAGGGCCGCATCCTTGGGATCGATCCCGGGTGGCCGTGGTTCATCGCCCCTGGCCACGAGCGCCTCCGTCTCGTAGTCGAGTCCCTCCTCGCCTTCCATGCCCACCAGGAATCCCAGGGACGCGCAAGCCGCCATCAATTCCTGGGCGAGGGGGGAGAAATCAGGATCGGCGACCAGGGCGGCACTCTCAGCGTTGTCGATCATCCACTTCAGCTCGCTCATCACCAGCCGAGTATTCAAAACGTGAAAGATCAGCCCAGCCTCGGCAGCCGCGTAGTGCCAGGCGATATAGTCGGCGCTGTTGTGGCCGAGAATCGCGAGCCGAGCACCCCGCTCCAGACCAAGCCCCTGGAGAGCCCCGGCCAAGCCAGATTGCTTTTCCTTGAGTTCTCCGAAAGAAATCTCTTTTTTCGGCGTGATGAACGCGACTTCGTCCGGCCAGGCCTTTGCGGCGATGGTGAGTTCGTCGTGTAGCAATCGAGGATTCACTCTGGCATTCCCCCGTGTGGTTCCGCTCGGGTCTGAAGCGCCGCAAATATAGACTACGCAGGAATCCCTGTGAAATCCGGGGCCGCCGCTTGGGGCAGCGGGCCGGGCGGCACGAATCTCAAGAACCGACCGCACAAGGGAAATGCCAATTGCGATCTCGATTCTTGCGGGCTAGGTATCTGGCTGCCCTTGCCTTTCCCATAGGCTCCGCGTCCAAGCCGGACGAGGACATTTGCCGAGGTCACCACAGAATGAGTGATTTTCCCGAAAAAACCTGCACCATCGACCGTCTGGTCCGTCAAAAAATGCTGGTGACGGCGGCCCTCGCAGGAACCAAGACCGAACAGCGCCGTAACGGAGTCTACGCCTACCCCGGAGAGACCTTCGACCTCGGGGGCCGCACCTTCGAGGTCACCTCCCTGACCCATGAACCCCTGGGCAATCTCGACGACAAGGGGGCTCGTGCAGAAGGTTTTCAGAGTCTCGATCAGTACCGAAAACTGATCCTCAGGATGCACAAGGGCATGGAATGGGAACCCGAACATCTGGTCTGGGTCCACCGGTTCAAATTGCTGGAAGCTCAACCCGGCTGAGCGGAAAGCCGGGGGGGGGCCCTCTCAAAAATCAGCGGGGCGTATACCAGATGGGCGAAGTGTAGGCCCTGTCCTGCACCATCAAGCGGGCCCCTGAAACGATCTCCGTACCCAAGCGAGCGGCGTCATACGCCGTCCAGCGCGGAGTCGGAATCTCGATCACCCGAGCGTAATAGAAGGCGCTTTGAGCCGGATCGAAATCCGGATCGAGCCAGACCTGGGCGAACTGCGCGCTGCCCACGTCATTTTCGTAGCTTGCCTCCTCGAGATCGACTGTGCCTGAGCCGGGCTCGGCGACCGCCACGTCGTAGACCTTCTCCTGTGCCTGCCCCGCCTCATCCAACCAGCCCTTGACCACCTGAACACGCTCGAGGTTGGCGCCCAGGGGATCCTTGAGCGCCATGATCAGAAATCCGGGCCCGCGGGCCCCTGCCTTCGGTGACGAGGGCAGATCGCCTCCCATGGGCACGCCCTTGCGATAGCCGACCAAGACGGCTTCGGGCCCCAAAGAATCCTCTGCGACGAAGTTCCACCCCCCGAAGAAACGCACTTGCATCCTGGAGCCCGTCGTGGCGTAGACCTCGCGTCTTCGCATCGCATCGAAAATCGATTCTCGAGTATTTTCTTTTGCCCACACGCCGGCATAACCCGAGGCCACCTGTTCCCAGGCAATGATGTCGAACTCCTTGCCCGCGGCGGACTTGATAAAGGTCTCGTTGGTCCGGGGTTGACCCGGTTCGACCATAACCGCCTTGCCCCAAAAATTATTCTCGGCGCCGGTCGCCAGGGAAGTGTGCGTGTCCGTGCTTCCGATCATTCCGAACTTGTAGGGGTTGATTCCCGTCTTCGCCTCGAGTTCTAGTCCGCTCTTGAGCGCCGAGCGCGCATACTCGTATCGGAGCATGCCCGGCTCCTTCGGGACCATGCCGGTCAGGGCCAAATTTCCCCGATCCCATGTCTCAAAGTCGGCAAACTCGTCATCGGGCGAAAGCAGGGCATGGGTTTCCCCATCGCCCTTGATCTGGGTGACTTCGACCAGAGGCTCCCAACGCGCCCGAGTGGTCGCGTATGCCTGGCCAATAGCCTTCCCATCCGAATCCTCGACGCCGAACATGCGGCCATTACTGAGGTTCCCGTTATGAGGAATCGCAAGGATTTGCCCGTCCGTGCCGTCCTCATATTTCTGCATGAAGGACCAGAGGTCTTCCGGCCGGTCCCCATCAAAGGCCGAGACAGGGATCATCTGCCCTGCACGCTCGGCGCCGTCCCGATACACAACGACCCTGTGCAAGTTGTCGCCGCCGGGCATCGAAGTCCATTCGAAACCGATCAGGGCGGTAAACACGCCCGGCTGGTTGTATCGATCCGCGAGGGTCGTGATCTCACCCCAGATAGTCTGCCTGGCCTCTTCGTTGTCGAAAATTGGCTCATTGGTCATGAGCGACCCGATCAACTCGTCCATGATCGCCCGAGCAGCCTCGGTATCTCCGGTCAGAGAATCGAAGATTCTCCGGCCGGCGGGATCGGCCAAAAACGTCGGATCTTCAGCTCTCAATCTCGGTAGCACGCCCATGTACTCAGCATGGTCGGAGACGACCAGGAAGTCGAGAGGACGATCGAGACGGACCTCTTGCTGGGTATTCGAGGTCACTGTCTCGCCACTGGCAAACCGATAGGCATCGCCGGGATCGAGTCGGGTATTCCCCATGACATTCGCATCCATGCTGAACGAACTGTGCACGTGAGTATCGCCCCAGAGCAACTGCATCGGAAAGTCTTCGCCGACATAGGGCGAATAGCCATCGCTGGCGGTCGCAGCCTGCACTGCAAATCCCAACACCAATCCCGCCAAAATTAAACGCACCATGGGCGTTCTCTCCATAAACAAAAAGGGGTTTCCGTATCCATCCACCGACCGAGCCCAGATATCCCGCGATCCCCAGGCCGGAAGAAGCCCTCTCGGGCACTCAGATCTTCTTAAAAACTCCGCTGCACCGCCAAGCCGGGCTCAAAGCATTTTCTTCGCCATCTTCGTGCGCCACTCGGTGTAGGGCGGATACATCATCTTGATGTCGAACCTGAATCCCCGACGTAGCACCGCCTTGCGATGACTGAACGTCTCAAAGCTATGCCTTCCGTGGTAGGCCCCCATCCCGCTCGGGCCCACTCCGCCGAAGGGCATCTTTGCGTTGGCGATATGCATGATGGTTCCGTTAATCGTCACGCCCCCCGAACTCGTCAACGAGAGCACGCGCTCCTCCGCCGCTGCGTCGGCACTGAACAGGTAGAGCGCCAGGGGCTTCTCGCCCTGATTTACGAAACGAATGGCTTCGTCGACGTCCTTGACTCGCAACACCGGCAACACAGGACCGAAAATTTCGGATTGCATGATCGGCGAATCTGGCGAGACGTTCCGCAGCACCGTCGGCTCTATGTAGCAATCCTCGATGCGTGTGGCGCCGCCGAAAGCGATTTCCTGCCCCTCCATCAACCGAGAGATCCTCTCATGGTGACGGGAGTTGACGATGCGGGTGTAGTCGGGATTATCTCGGGGCTCGCCTGAATAGAAGCTTTTAACACTCTTCTCGAGCTCAGCGATGAGATCCTCTTCGACCGATTCTTCCACGAGAATATAGTCGGGCGCAATACATGTCTGCCCCGCATTCATGAACTTACCCCAGGCAATTCGTCGGGCTGCCACCCGGAGGTCTGCGGTTTTGTCCACGATGCACGGGCTCTTGCCTCCCAACTCGAGGGTAATCGGCGTCAGGTGCTTTGCCGCTGCCTCCATGATGACCTTCGCAACACTGCCGTTTCCCGTGTACATGATGTGATCGAATCGCTGCTCGAGCAGCGCGGTAGTCTCAGGCACCCCCCCTTCGACCAATGCGATCGCTTCGGAATCCAGGTAGTCCGGGATTAGCTGAGCCAGAATGGCGGAGGTGTGGGCAGTCACTTCGCTCGGCTTGAGAACGACGGCATTCCCCGCAGCAATAGCCCCCACCAAGGGCGAGAGCAGCAAGCCGATCGGGTAATTCCACGGGGCGATGATCAATACGACGCCCAGGGGCTCACGCACGACGAAGGACTTCCCCATGAGCGGCACGGTGCCCGCGCCCTCGGCCCGGGTCCATTTTTTGAGATTCTTGAGCGCGAGCTTGGCCTCGATAGTGACCTGCCCAATATCCGCGGCTCGGGCCTCAAGTTCCGGCTTACCCAGATCGGCCTGCAGGGCTGCCACCAGAGCGTCGTCATTCTCTTCGACGAGACGAAGCAAGGCCTCGAGCTGAGCCCTCCTCCAAGAGAGTGGACGGGTCTTGCCCGATTCGAAGCTGGCCCGCAAACCGGCGACAAGGGACGGGATCTCGCTCACTGACGAACTCGGCACCGGCAAAATTTCTATGGCAGTTGCACTCATCTCTCTTCCCCTCCCTCGGGCATTCAAAAGGCCTCTCGAAGCCAATGAGAATAACAGCGCCCGACGGTGCCGGCGACGACCTTTACTTCCCGCCCATCCGAGCCAGCGAGAGGCGCGAGGCCGGGTGATCTACGAAGATCGGCGAGGACCAAGCGCGCTCTTGGACAGGATCCCGGCAATCGTCCCCGGTCGAGCAAACCTCGACAGAGACCACTTTTCCGCTCTCGTCGCGCTGAGGCCTCAGCGGACGTCCCAGAATGCCGGGTTGGGCCTCCTCTAGAGCACGCGCGTAGTAGAGGGCATCCCGGCCCAGGCCTGAGAACTCATCGTCGCTAAAACGAAACACGCAGCCCCCGGGCGAGGGGTCGCACTCGTGGCGAAGCCAGGGATCCTCGATCAGGTCGTCAGCCGACTCCTCCAGGGAAGTCCGGGGCAGGATACGCACGATTTCGATGGCCGCGATCGAGCGGCGCTCATCGCCCGGGAAATAGCACTCGTTCTGGCAGAGCCGCGTGATCCGCTCGGGTGAGAGTCCTTCCCGTGCCCAATCGGGACAACCGGGCCGCGGCTCGAAGGAGCCCAGAGCCCGCACCTCGAATTCGGGCGCCACGGCCATCTCTAACTGGCTACCCATAGGTGAGCGACCCGAACCCGGCTCGGGAGTGTTCAATAAATCAAACCAGAGGAGGATCCGGGGGCCACTCGTCCCATAGACCTCCCGCCGCCCCATCGCCTCCCAAACGTCCTCCCGGCTCCGACTTTCAGAATGCACTGCCGCCAGACCGCCCGGGTAGAGAAATGCACTCGTGCGCCCGTCGTTTCCGCTCACACCGACCTGTTCAGTCCCCGGTCGAATCGGCATCTGGGGGTCTTCCATTGCGGAGCCGCCGATCATGGAGGCGACTCCCCCTTCGGGCGTCTTGTTGACATCGGTCATCAGTCCGCGGTTGTAGTTCTTGTAGCCCACTCCCGGGCGGGAAGAGTGTTCGTCGCTCGAACCGACGAAGCCATAGCGAAATCGCAAGGGCTTGCCGTCCTCATCGGTGACTTCCGGGAGGGCCAACGACATCCCGTATTGAACAGATTCTCTGGGCCGATAGCTGAAGCTCGGCTTAAAGCAATCGCGACACTGGTCGCAATCCAGCCATTCCTCGGGATCTGCGTCGGGAAAAACACGGTTCACCCGGGTATACGCCTCGGTCGCATATTGCCGGGCCAACGCGACACGGCGCTCGCACTCGTCTTCGTCCAACCCTGCACAGCGCCCACGCATGATCTCACCCGCCTGCCAACAGCAGGGCAAGAAATTCTCCGTGGGCTCGGAGCAAATGCGTCGGCCTTCCTCGTCGATCTCCCACTCGCGCCAGGGACGGTACTCCTCGGAGTTTCCGTGGCCGGACATAATCTCCACGAGCCGCATCTTGTCCGCGTCGTAGTTCTCTGGAGCCAAATGCTTGTCGATCGTGGACGTGGCCGGCGTATAGACGCCCCACGCCATGCCGTGGGGGATTTCGAGCACATCCCCTCCCCACTCATCGAGTTTTCGGTGAAGGGCACCCGGGGTCTCCGCCACCTCGAAGCAACCCGGCGGGAGTTCATCGCTCGGGACTCCCTCCTCACAACTCGGAGCGACCTGCAGCGCCTCGGCGTACGCGACGAAGTCGGTGTACTGGCCCCAATGGAGAGGGTCGGCATAGCGAAGCTTTGCCAGGGAACCGGCCATGGCCAAAATACCCCTTCGCTTGTCCTCGGAGGCGATCGGTCGCTTGGGCAGGAGATCGTCGGCCGTTTCTCGGAAGATCAGGCAGCGGTGGCCGTAATGGCTTTCGGGCGTGAGCCCAGCCTGGCTCCATTCGAAACCCATGAATGCCACGAGGTCCGGGTTTTTTGAATCCCCCGAGCGCGCGTTGCACTGCCGAATGCTCTCCTTTGAAACCTCATAATGCTCTGGGCTGAGCGCCTCGGCGTGGTCCGTGAGAGCGAAGAAATCGAGGTTCGCGCAATAGCGTGCGAAATCGCAGGCATCGGCGGGGGGATGAGCGCCCTCCCCTCCGATCAACGGCAGTGAGAAGATGAAAGCATCCTGGGAGAAGGTCGAGTGGACATGGAGGTCACCGAAGAGAATCTGCTTCGCGGCCGCGCCGCGCTCACCCGACTCAACTCGATCCTCCCATTGCGAAATTGCTGCGCGCTGCTCTTCGAGGCCAGCCGCGACGACGGCGGGCGGCTTGGCAGCCCCCTGCGATTTCATTTCCTCCTGGCGAGGACCTCCGTCGCAGCCTGCGGATAGCAGCAGCCCGAGAAGCACGAGAACGCAAATACCCCCGACCGGAGGGTGACCCGATCGCCTCACGATATCTTCACTCGCCCCCACGCACTCCTCCTCGACGGTTCCGGCAAGAGCCATCAGCCTCTTCCCCAATGCGGCAAGAGACTCACTTTGAGATTGGCACACCTCGCACATCGGGGCGATCAGTGCCGATGCCAAGGGCTACATGCTGGGGTCTGCGATCATCCTTTCGACTCGTGATTCCGCGAGGCGTTTCCGGATCTCCGAACCTACTCCCAGCCGGCTTTCCGGCCCCTCCTGCCCGGCGCCGGTTGGCCAAGATTTCTCCTGGTTCGGGATCAATTCGACCAGTAGATATGCTCATCGTCGGGAGCATCGAGTTGGCTCAGATCCTTGTCGATATTGATCGGAAAGCTGACCTGGCTCGACCAACGCGACTCGGGCTGCTCGGCGTTGTGCGCCGCCAGGGCCGCCCGAAGTTCGGCGAGCTTATCCGGTCGCTCGGCAGACAAGTCATTCTGCTCGGTGGGGTCGTTGGCTAAATCAAAAAGCCAGCTTCGCCCCGGCGGGTCGCTCACGTTGAGCTTCCAGTCATCCACCAATGCCGATTGCGAGGCGCCACTGCGCCAAAAAAGAGTCCGATGAGGAACGCCCGGGGCCTCACCCCGAGCGAAGGGGACAAGGTCGACCCCATCCATTTTGCGGTCGGTCGGCAGCGGTGCCCCCGCCGCAGCCGCAGCCGTGGCATAAAGGTCGAAGTGGTGCACCGGCGCTCTCACCGTCGTCCCGGCCTCGATCCGTGCGGGCCATTTGACGAAGAAGGGAACATGAATCCCCCCCTCGAAGAGGGTGATCTTCCAACCCCGAAAGGGGCTATTGACGTCGGGGAGGCCGATATAGCCCGCACCGCCATTATCCGAGGTAAAGAGAACCAGCGTGTTCTCCTCGAGCCCATTGCGCTTGAGGGCGTCGAGCACTCTCCCGACCCCACGATCGAGGCTGCGAATCATCGCGGCGTAAACGCGCTCGCGATGGGTCGTAATATGCGAAAGCGCCTCGTAATCCTCCCGAGTCGCCTGAAGCGGCGTGTGGGGAGCCCAATGTGCGAGATAGAGGAAGAAGGGCCGATCCTTGTTAGCCTCGATCACGTCCACGGCCTGATCGGTGTAGTAGTCGGTCAGGTAGCGCTCGGGTTCGAATGAATCGCCTCCGTTGAACGAGGCGGCGAAACGCAAGGCGGCCCACAGAAAACGATCAATGGGATCGAAAGCCTGCTTCGAGTTCACGACGTCGGGGTGATCCTCGGGCAGATAGAGGCCGCTCACCATGAGAAGGCTCTCATCGAAGCCCTGATCTTGGGGAGCCATCCCTCCGGTGCGACCGAGATGCCACTTTCCGATATGCGCCGTGTGGTAGCCCTGATCACCCAACAACTCCGCAAGACTAATCTCCGAGCCGGGCATCCCCATATCGTCGTACGAACTCGTCTCGACCTCTTCAACGAAGACAGCATCCCTCAAGCGCGGATTCGGCCCAGAAAGCGCGGGAACGATCTGCATCATTCCCGGAGGTGTGGGCGTGAACTCAAACCCGAAGCGGGTTCCGTACCGCCCGGAGAGGATCGCCGCCCGAGAGGGTGCACAAGTCCCGTTGGCCGCATACCCGTTTTGGAAATTCGCGCCCGCCGTGGCGATGGAGTCGATATTGGGAGTAGGAACCGTGCCCCCCGCGACGCCGCCGCCACCAAAAGTCAGGTCATTCCAGCCGAGATCGTCCGCGAGAATCAAGACGACATTGGGCGGGCGCTCTTCGCTCGAGCGGCCCTGGAGATCGGGGCCCCCTGACCAAACGATGTCCTGGCTTGGGCCCACCGGGAGTCCGCGGCTCGCCGCGATACCGACGATTTTCAGCAAGATCTCCATCCGGTTCATGTAGGCCACGCTGCCCACCAACAGCAGAAGGCCCAAAACACCCAAACCCCATCGCGCTCCTCGACCCATCACACCCCCCAACGATCATTGCCCGGGCCCAACCCAGAGATCCGCGACCCTCTTCCGACTTTCCACTCACTCGGGCGGCTCCATAGCCTCCCCAGAACTTAATGAACGTAACCCAGCGCCTCGAGTTCTTCGATCTGCTCAGGGGAAAGAGCCTGCCCGCCACCCTCACCAAGGTCTGTCCGTTCGAGATGGCGATCCAAAACGCGGCGCAGACGATCCCGAGTCGATGGCCTCTCGGCGGCGATATCCCGCTTCTCACCCGGATCTGTTCCGAGATCGAAGAGCTGGGCCTGCCCGGTTTCCAGATCGAGTATCAGCTTGTCATCTCCCAAACTGACGCCCCGAAGCTTGGTTCCTTCTTCGGTGCTCGCGAAGTAGGCGACCGGCGCTCTGGCGGGGGCGCTCGAAGGAAAATCACCGCCGAGATAGCGGGTCAACGATCTACCCTCCCCTGCTTCGATATCCACTTGAAGGAGGTCCAAGGCTGTCTGCATGAGGTCGACAAGGCCCACCTGCTCTTCAATAACCGAAGGCTCGACCCCGGGCCCTACGATGATCAGCGGCACGTGAAGCAACTCTTCGTAGAGCGTGTGGCCGTGAAATATCCCATCGTGCTCACCGAATTCGTCTCCATGATCCGAGAGCAGCACGAGATACGTATCCTTGAATTCGCCTCGCCGATCGAGGAATTCGACGAAGTCGGCCAGTTTCTCGTCCGCCGAACGAATCGCGGCATCGTAGCGATCGGAGAACAGCTTCTTCTGCGCTTCCGAAAAATTGCTCTCAAGCGGCCTGACCGTACAGGGAGACGCCATCTCGATGACGACCGATTCGGGCTGGCGGCGGAAGGTCGCTCTATGCGCGGAGCTTGCCGGGTAGGGACAGTGCACCGTGAATGTTTGTAGAAAGAGAAAATAGGGCTCCCCCTCCGGAAGCGATTCGATCTTTCGACGCGCTGCATTGAGGGTCATCTTGAACCCGGACAACTCATCGACGTATTCCTCGAAACCTCGCGCAAACCCATAACGCCCCGAAACGAAGCCACCGGTCGTGTGGCCAAATGTTCGCCAACCCGCGCCCCGGAGAAGTTCGGCCAGGGTGGGCACCGAACTCGGAATTTTGTCCCCCCAACTGTGAGTGGCGTGGCGTTGGGGAGTCAGACCGGTAAAAATCGAGGCGTGGGAAGGCAGGGTCCAGGGCGCCGGCGAGTGCGCGCGCGCGAAGCGCGCCCCCCGCGCCGCGAGCGCGTCGATATTGGGACTCGTCGAGCGGGCATACCCGTAGGCCCCCAGGCGGTCGGCCCGCAAGGTGTCCATGGAGATCACGATCAAGCTACGGCGCGGTTCGGGCAGCTGGGAACAACCGGCCTGGGCGAGCAGAACGAGCAGGACCCCGGAAAGAAGACGAGGGAGGCCCGCCCATAGGAGCGTGCGCCCGCGGTTTCGACCGCCTCCTCGCTCCCTATCGGCGATCACCACCTGCCCCTCCGCGAGCTTGATTTAGACCTCAGGTCGCCCAAGTAGCCTTCTACCGACTCTCCCCGACGACGAGAATCAGGGCGTAATCAGCGTCTTCTCGCCCGTGGCCTGCCGTCCATACGCGGCGACATTCTCGAGCTTCAGGGCCTCAGCCAGGGAAACTCCGCGGGTGTAATGACTCGCGAAAGTCGTCGTCACCTCGCTGGCGACACGCTCGCGCAGGCGCTGCCCCACCTCCGGACCGATCCGCTGGAGGAAGGGCGGAAGCAGCCAGCCACCGATCCCCCACGCCATGCCGAAATTCCGATCGAGGGTGGTGGGCGTTCGCTCGAGGCCGCCGTAGATATAGACCTGCTTGTGGGTATCGGAACCGTAGCGACTGAAATCCGCTCCGCGACTGAGCGCCGACTCCATTGCACCGAGCAGATTGCTGGCCAGTTTTCCGCCTCCCGTGGCATCGAAAGCCAGAGTCGCACCCGTCTCCGCCAAGGCATCGACAAGGTCATTGCGAAAATTTTCTTCGCTCGAGTCGACGACGTATTTGGCCCCGAGGCCTCGCAACATGTCCGCCTGCTCTCTCTTACGAACCACATTGACCAGCGGGATCCCATCGGCCGCACAGACCTTTACAAGCATCTGGCCGAGATTGGAAGCTGCTGCGGTATGCACCAGCGCCGTGTGCCCTTCCAGTCGCATGGTCTCGGTCATGCCCAAGGCCGTGAGCGGATTGACAAAACAAGAGGCTCCCTGCTCGGACGTCGTGCCTTCGGGCAACAGCAAGCAAAAAGGCAGCGGCACCGCTCGATAATCGGAGTACATCGCCCCGCCCAGGGTCGCGACCGTTCGCCCGAGCAGAGCCTGGGCCGCATCCGACCCACCGGCAGCCACCACAGTTCCGGCGCCCTCGTTTCCGCAAGGCATCGCTTGATCCAGCCGGGCCGATACGGTTTTCATCAACGGCTCGGGAATCTTGGCAGTCAGCGTCGGGCGCTCGGCGCTGCCGCCCTGGACGGCTGTGGCCATATCCGCGGGGCCGAACATCAGACCCATATCCGATGGGTTGATCGGGGCGGCACCGACCCTGACCAGAACGTCGTTGTCGCCGAGAGCCGGGATCTCGGCTTCAGCCAACGAAAGCTCGAGCGTGCCGTTGGCCTTCACAGTGGAGTGCATTTGCAGGCTGGTCGTAGGAATCTCGGGGGGCACAGTCGCTCCTTTTCTCTAGGGCTGAGTCAGTCCGGCAATATAAGCCCACGGCACAGAAAGTTCAAAGGGGATGGACTCGCTAAGGCTCGCTGACCGCCCTCGCCAACGCTCGCAGCGCAGCGTCGCGCTCCCGATCCTCGACATCTTCAGGCATTTGAGCCGCGAACTGGGCGATGACAACTTTTCGCCGCATATCAATCCATAAATATTGGCCAAAGGCGCCGGCTCCATAGAACTCGCCGTTGTAGCCATGCGGAACCCAGAACTGCATTCCGTACCCGGAGGAATCGTCGGTGGGCTCTTGGAAGGCCGCGTTGGGTGCCCCCACCATTTCAACCCATCCCTCGGGAACCAGCCTTTGCCCGTTCCAGACCCCATCGCGCAGATGAAATTCGCCGAGTTGGGCGAAATCCAGGAGCCGAGTCGCCAGGCAGCAATGCCCAAAGGGCACGCCCTCGGCTCCGCTGACATTTTGCGACCAGATTGCATTTCCTGCAAAGCCAACGCGATCCCAGAGATTTTCCTGAACGATCTCCAGAAACGGCTTCCCGTACGCACCGCGAAGCACGGCCGAGAGGACATGGGTGTCCGTTGCCAGGTAGTTGAAATCCGTCCCTGGGGGCACTCGGCGGCCCAACTCCGCCGCAAAATCGTCCAGGTCATGACCCAACCGAAAGATCCTCAGGTACATCCAATTACGCTCGGGGAAGCCGCTGAAATGGAAGAAATCAACGCCCGACGACATCATCATCACGTGGCGAATCGATGCTTCGCCGTAGGCCGAATTCTTGAACTGGGAGGCGTACTTGGAAACCGGGTCGTCAAGGCTCTCGATCGCCCCCTCGTGGAGGGCCATTCCGATCAAGGTCCCCGTAAAGCTCTTCGAAGCCGACCAAAGATGAAAGAGGCTCTCGGAATCTGTTGCGCCTCGGTACTCCTCGAAGACCACCTTGCCGCCGTGCACCGCGAGAATTCCCTGGACACGGGCACGTTCGAGATAGTCTTCGAAATCGCGGGACTCGCCGTCAATCTCGTAGTCAACTTCGAGGGGCCGGAGCGACCTCGGGAGGGGCTCGGGGCGGGGCGACGGCTCCAGGCGGCCGTGGGGTGGGCCGCCGCCCCAGTCACGAAAAACCTCGGCCAGGCCCTCGCGCTGGTCCCCCCCGAAGACCGAAATCTTCAGGACCTCGGCATAGACTCGCATGGGCCGGTATTCGGACCAGGGCTCCAGCATCCAGAGCCCCAGGCCTGCCATCAAGACAACGAACAGGAGAAGCGCCAGTGCGACCCAGCGAAGCCACCTCACTCGGTCGCCTCGGGATCAGGCACCGAAGGGGCACTCGGGCTCCCGGTATCAATGTCTTGTGGAAGCATCAAATTGCTCTTCAGCCACCGGCGTACACCGGGAACCAGGAGGGGGGCCAGCAAGCAAATCGTCACCAGCAGTCCCCATCCCATCAGATCGGTCGAACTCAGATGCAGGATCGACTCACCCAAAACCGCGTATAAGGCGGCTCGCACGAAAGAGCCAGCCGAAACCGCAAAAGTGAACTTCCAAACGGCCAAATTCACCGCCCCGGATGCGACGCTGATCGCAGTCATGGGCCCAAGCGGGTAGGCAGCTGCCAGGAATACGGGAAGCGGCCCCGCTTGGCGCACCTGGGTCAAGAAGATCGCCTGTCGACCCGCCAAGCGTCCCCGTCCGAAATTCTCCCCCAAGGCCCGCGCAGCCCAATACTGGCCCACCGCGCAGAGGATGAGACCCAAACCGCCCCATAGCGCCCCACCGAAAAACCCAAAGACCAAACCGCCCAAAATCAAAACGAACTGGGACGACAGAAAGAGAAAATGCCGAAACGCGACAAGCGCCACAAAGATGAATGGGCCTCGCCATCCGAGCCCGGCGATCCACTCCCTTATCGTTTCGATCCCCTCCATCGAGAGGTAGCTTCCGAAACGCTCGTAAAGGCTGGAGCCGACAAAAATAAGGGCGGCGAGCACAAGGAGAACACAGACAAATAATGTCCACTTCTTCCTAGTATGTCGGTTCGAATGGTTCGGCATGATTTAGTCAGCGTCGATCGACAGTTTGAACGATTCCTCCGCGATTGTCGAAATCCGCGGCGAGGGGACGCCCCCGGTGCAGGTGAAGCCACAAGCGCAGCAGATGCCTCTTCCTTTCGGGCTCAGCGAAGTCTTCGAATTCCGTGCGCGCGTGCGCGATCTGATAATTATTCACGAAGAGCATGTCTCCCTCCTCGAGTCGCAAATCGAATCGAATCTCCTCGTCCAATGAGAACCTGTCGATCAAATCCATCACCTCAGACTGGGCCTCGGTCAATCGAGGGCAGGACTCATGCCGCTCTGCGCTCTTAGCGTATCCCGAGTTATGCCGCAGAGAGAGTTTTCCCTCACAGACGCTCGCCGCGGATCGACTATAAAAAGGCATTCCATCCGGGTGCTTCTCTTCGCGGCAGTCATAGTGGAAACGCTCATAGAGGACATCGACCAATCCAGGCGCCTCGGCGAGCAAACGATTGTAGATCGTTTGAAGCGACACCAGCGAACTCATCCCGCCTTTTCTCGCCTGGCGATAGCAGAGCAGGCAGAGCAAATCGGTCGATGTGTCGGTGTGAAAGGGGAGCGAGATACGGGTCTGATAGCCGCGCACTCCGGGATCTTTCATGATATCCCGGCCGGTGTCCTGAATGTCGCCGACCAAGTGCCCCTGGGCATTCTGGCTGATCGGCCGACCGAGCGCGGCGCCAACCGCGAAATACGCTGCGCCGGCTTCCTCGGGAGAGAGCCCCTGAAGATCGAGCCCACGGACCACGCTAAAACCGAGCCCATCCTCGATCTCGAGCTCCAAGCTGCTTAGGACCGGCGCAAGGCTTTCGAGGGCGAACGTATCCCGACCAATATCGGCGAGGCGGAGCCCCCTCTTCCGCACCTGGCCGACGACCTCTCTAAGCTCTCTCCGATGCTCGTTCTCCAGTGGAATGAGCCAGGCATCACTACCCGCGAGTTCAGATCCCAGCCAAGCCCCCCTCGTCTCGATGGGCTCCCGGATAATTGTCTCGGTCATATTGGCCATCAACGCACTCCTTAGTTTTCCGAAGGCATCGAACCCTTGCCCGCCAGCAGGACGGAAAAATATTCCCGAGGGACCAAGGCCCGCGCGGCCAGCATCCGCAGGATGGGCTCGGGGTGATCGAGCAATGTCTCGGCGGCGGCCCCAATCAGCCGGGCCAGCGCGGTATTGCGCCAGAACCAATCTCGCAAGTCGCCCGAAGACGCTCTTCCCGGCTGGCCTTGAGCGGCCTCCATGTACCAGGTTCGCAGGTCATCGCAGCCAAGGCGTAGCCACTCCTGGGTCGCCTTCTCGCTCTCCACCTCGGGATTCAATTCGCCCTCGGCGAACTCTCCGAGCAGCTCCACGACTCGAGAGAACAGCAGGCCGCTTGCCCCGGGCGCCGGCGCGCCTCTTGCTTCGACGTACACTTCGTGCCACGGGGCGAGGCGACTCATCTCGGCCAAGGTTTCGTCGACGAATTTTGATCGGCTCTCGGGAACGGAATCAAACACAACGGGACAAGCCCAGCCCACCTGCTCTGATTCATCTTCGGTCCGCAGCGGCGCGTCGTCGGGAAAATCGGCCAGGACCACGGGGCCCGAGTGCCCTTCAAAGAGCTCGAGGGCTGACCGCAGCACTCGGCGTTGAAAATCCGGCTCGTTTGGCGCTCCGAAAGGCCGGCCAAGTTCGAAGGGAACCCACAGGAAACGAGGAAGCCGCATCTGCTCGGTATGTTCACGAACAAGGCTGATCCCGGTGGTGGGTACCCCCTCGGATTCCAGGTAGTGACTGGCCGCGCCGACCGCGCGGGTACAGTTGGGTCAGACGGGGACGAGGCAGACCGCATCCACATCGTCCTCCTTGAGCAATCGCGCGAGTTCGCGCATCGTCGGCTCGATCTGCTGGGGGAGCCAGCCGGCCCCCATCAAGGAATAGTGACGGTCGGCCACCGAGCCGATCACCCCCTCGTTCTCCAGCTCCCGCAAACGATCGATGGGAAAGACGAGGTTGACGTCCTCCCGAAATCCGACGCGATCGAAATGCACCGAGGAGTGGGTCATGGTCAGGTCGCTGGCCTCGAGATCACTCGGGATCACCCGGTAGCTCAGGTCTACCAGGGAAAAGGCCTGCTCCCCCACCCGGTGCAGCCCGGCGGAGGTCACTAGGGCCACCCGCCGATCGCTCAGGGGCAATCCCTCGACCCAGGGCTGGCCGGGGAAGGGAGCGCACTCCTTCGCCAGAAGATGCGCGCGCTCTACCTCAGAAATGTCCGCCAATCTGACCACGTCGAGCCTCGTCGTAAGGAGTCCAGATTATATGGGCCGGGCGGCTTCGGGGGCAATCCCCGGGGGTTCCCAATGCATACGAATTCGTGCCATGCTAGATCAATGATCACACCCTTCCCCCACAAGGTTCGCGTTCCGGCGGGCAGCCGGGATTGGTTTGCATCCCTCGCCGACCCCCGCGCCCGGCTGCTGACCGAAGTCGACATCCGGGTCGTGGGGATCAGCGAGGTCCTCGCGGGCTTCGACTGGTCGGGACCCGGCGCAAATCACCTCCTCCTGGGTAGCGCGGGCGGCAGTGGTTTCCTCGAGGTCGGCGAAGAACGGCTCACAATCGAGGAAGGCGACCTCGCCCTGGCGCCTGCTGGTTTGCCCCGACGCTACGGGACGCGCGACCCATCCTGGAAATTTCTGACGATCCGGCTGGGTGCGAGCGACCGCTGGAGCTCCCTGGTTAGCCTTCAAGCGCGGCGCCTGCCCGCCTACTGGCTGGCTCGCCTGCTCCCCCCGGTCCAGGGGATGCTGGCCGAGCATCCCTTGGGTGGCGCCCTTCCGAGCCATACGCTGAAATCCCAGCCCGAGGGAGAAGACCCCGCTCGCTATCTCCTCTCCCGCTACGCGAATCGTCTCGTCGAGACCGAGGCGGTACCGATGCCAAGCTCGGCCCAGGCCGACGCTTTCGAACTCTACGCCGGGATTCTGCGCCACCGAGTCGAGTCGATGCTCCTCCGCCAGGGAAACCGGAGCCCGAGCAACGAGTTCATCACCCTGACCCGATTATGGAGCCGGGTCACGGACCGCCCACGGGGGCCCTGGGACACCGAAACCCTCGCCTCTGCTGCCGGGGTCTCGCGCACCAGCCTCTACCGTATTGTCAAGCGGCAGCACGGGACGTCCCCCGCCCGTATGGTCGAGCGCCTTCGCATGGATCAGGCCAGCCGACTGCTTTCGGAGAGCGACTACTCTATCGCAGTGATCAGCGATCAGGTCGGATACGCGAGCGCCTTCTCATTCTCGACGGCTTTCAAGCGCATTATGGGAACTTCACCTTCTCGCTTCCGGCAAAGATCAAGGCCGAACCGGACGCCTTAATTAACCCTGCTGAGAAAGAGCGTCGACGGCTCAATCTCCGCCATCCGCTGGGCTAGGGTATCTCCGCCTCAACGAGGAGGGTTGGCTATGTCGGTGAAATTCTGCGGGTTCAATCTCATGCCCTGGCCCGATCTGCCCGACGATTTTCGGCAGACCGAGCGATCCGTCTGGGTTGATATTCCCAGCAAGCTCTTCAACCCAGAGCGGGCGAACCAAGTCTATAACGAATATATCGACCAACTCGAATTCGCAGACGCCATGAGCTTCGACGGGATCGGCGTCAACGAACATCATCAAAACGCCTACGGCATGATGCCCTCGCCGAATATCATCGCGGCCGGGCACATGGCTCCGGTCGAGCAGCCAGGCCAGATAGCGCAAGAGATTTTGCGCGTTTGCGGGCCATGAGCACGAAAGAAGGCCCATGAAGAAGCAGTCTGAAGAAGTCGGCGGTCCGTACGCGAACTACGTGCTCATCGTGCTGATGATCGTCTACATATTCAATTTCATCGACCGCAATATTCTCTCGATTCTCGCCGAGGACATCAAAGCGGACCTGGGTATCAGCGATTCCCAGATGGGTTTCCTCTACGGAACCGTTTTTGCTGTCTTCTACGCGGTCTTTGGCATTCCACTCGCTCGATTCGCGGACGTCTGGACTCGCCGAACCCTGATCTCCGTTGGACTAGGCTTCTGGAGCCTCATGACGGCTGCCTCGGGGCTGGCACGCTCGTTTCCAGTGCTCACTGCATTCAGGATTGGCGTGGGTGTGGGAGAAGCCAGCGCTTCTCCTTCGGCCTACTCAATGTTGTCCGACTACTACCCTCGGCATTTGCGGGCGACCGTCATCGCCATCTACGGAGCCGGTCTCTACATCGGGGCAGGTATCGGGGTCTTCCTCGGAGGATTTATCCTGGATTGGTGGGCTTCCACTTATCCGACCAACCCGCCCTTCGGCCTAAGGGGCTGGCAGGCGGCCTTCCTCGTCGTGGGACTACCCGGCCTCGGAATGGCCATCTGGGTCCGCACCCTTCGGGAACCCCAGCGCGGCATGAGTGAAGGGCTGGTTAGCGAGCCTCATCCGGCTCCGTTCCGACTCCTAGCCGAAGAACTGATGACCGTGATCCCTCCCTTCAATCTGAAGCCTTTACTGGGGCATCGAGGGGCACTTCGAAAAAATCTGGTCGTCGGTGCCCTATGCGGGCTGCTTGCCGCCTTCTTGATCTGGCTAACCGGGAGCGTCGCTCAATGGACAGCTACGGCCATCGGCGCCTACATCACCTTCTCATGGACCCAAAACCTGAAGCTTCGAGATCCTGCGACCTATGCGATGATGTTCCACTCTCGGGCCTTTAATTACACGATGCTCGCATTTCCGATGATCGCCTTCGTCGGTTATGGGGCCGGGTTCTGGATCCCCCCCCTCCTGCTCCGGATGCACGACGTGTCAGCGACGTCAATCGGCCTGTATATTGGGCTCGGCTCTGCCCTGGGTGGCTTCATTGGGATCACCCTAGGCGGCGTTCTCGCGGACTACCTCAAGACTCGCTTCCCGAGCGGGCGTATGGTCCTCGGCTATATCTGCATCTTGGGTGTTGTGCCCCTACTCCTGCTTCTGCTCTACACCGAAAGCATGGTTCTCGCATTTTGGATCAACTTCTTCCTCACGATACCAGCCGCGTGCGGCGCAAGTGTTCCACCGACAACAGCCAGCGACCTGGTGATGCCGAGGATGCGGGCAGTGGCAGGCGCCTACTACATTCTCGTCAACACCTTTGTCGGCCTCGCCTTGGGCCCCTACGCAATCGGGCAGATCTCCGACGTGCTGAACAGGGGCGGGATGAATGATGCTGATGCTTTGCGTTCCGCCATCGGGCTTTCAATGCTGATCTTCATCCCTGCGCTCTTTTTCCTCTATCTCGCGCAGAAACACCTGCCGGAGGATGAAGCGTCGCGCCTCGATCGAGCGCATTCGCTCGGAGAGTCGGTCGAAACGGGCTAGGGCGTTTCGTCCGGCCCGCTGAATCTCCAGCCTCCGTTTCGCGGAAAGCGAAAGCCGCCGAAAAAACCGGGAAGGGCCCAGAAAGGGCAAAGGCAAGCAACCGAAATGAACAGGCCCTCAAGCGGAGCGCGCGCCGCCGAAATGAGCAAGCAAACCCTTGCGTACTACGAGACGAGTCCAGACTCCTTCTGGGAAGCCACCAAGAACCATGACGTTTCTCAAAATATCTCGGCCCTTCTGGAGGCTATTCCCGGCGCAGGCCCTCACACCGTTCTCGATCTGGGCTGCGGTCCGGGCCGGGATCTCGCAGCCTTCGCCGCGCTCGGGCACCAGCCGATCGGGCTGGATGGCTGCAGTCGCTTCTGCGACATGGCGCGGAGGCACTCCGGCTGCGAGGTCTGGAACCAGGACTTCCTCTCCCTGGAGCTTCCTTCCGAAGAGTTCGACGGAATTTTTGCCAATGCTTCTCTCTTTCATATCCCCTCCCGCGAACTTCCCCGGGTCTTGGTTGAACTTCACGACATTCTGAGACCGGGCGGAATCCTCTTTGCCTCGAACCCACGCGGAGCGAACGTCGAGGAATGGAACAGCGGCCGCTACCGAAACCTTCATGATCTCGAACAGTGGAGCGGCTTCGTCCGCGAAGCCGGGTTCGAACTCGTTTCACACTATTTCAGGCCTGCCGGTCGCCCCCGGGAAGAGCAGCCCTGGCTGGCCACCGTCTCGAGAAAGCTGGACGAATCAACTCGTTCGACTTGAGCACCTCGGAAGCCGAAATTCGTCAGCCAACCACTCTAAAGACCGCAATTCTCCAAACGCCCAAATAAGGAAACCCTAAATGCCCGGCCCAGGTCACTATCGCCACTATTCGTGGGAGCACAGCTACTTTTCCGGCAAGACCCGGAGCTACCTACGGTACAAGCAACGGATGGGCGGCCTTGAGACGGGTTTTGAGGATGTACTCGCGACCCAGGATCTGATCATGGGCCTGCTCATTCCACGCAGCGGCAGCAATACCGTGCCCCAGCTCGAAGCACCGGACGGAACTTGGATCCAGGATACGGCCGAGATAATTGATTTCTGCGAGTCAGCTCATCCCTCCCCCCCTGTCCTGCCCGGACCTTCGCGTCCTCGCCAGGATCTCGCGAGCTATCTCGTGGAATTATTGGCGGACGAGTGGATGGTCGTCCATGGATTCTGGGAACGATGGCATTTCTCCCTCGAAGGAGATTGGCCCTGCCACCTCCGCTTCAACGAGCAGCAGTGGGGCGCTATTCTCAACCCCAACGCGGATGGCGAGGCCCGGCGAGCTTCGGCCGGCCAATTTTTCGAATTGGCCTTTGGAATTTCCCAACCCCACACCGATCCTCGCGGCGTCTATGCCGGCCTGCTCCAGCTGGGATGCGACGCGAATACCGAATCCGCCTGGGAGGCCAGCAGCCTGCGGATTCTGAAACGGCTCGAAGAACATTTTTCGGTCCATGATTTCACTCTGGGGGGGCTCCCTGCCCTGGGCGATTTTGGCCTAATGGCGCCACTCTACGCCCACCTGTTTCGAGATGCGGTCCCCGGCGGCGCCCTGGCGCTTCATTTTCCGCTAGTCACTGAATGGGTAGAGAGAACCAACGGAAACAACGCACTCAACGCTCGGACCTACGACCAAAAACTCTACTCCCTGGACGAAAATTCCAAGCTGGTCCCTCGACCGGCCACCAGCGATGGAGGCGCCTGGCTAGATGCGGATAAGGTTCCCGCAACCCTGCTGCCACTTCTCGCCATCTTCTTCGAGGAAATGTGGCCGGTCCTGCGCGATTCCATCCGGACATTGAGCGCCTATATCGCTAGTGATGCCCACGTTGCGGGTGCGGAGCTTCCGGGCAAGACCTTCACTGCCAGCCCCGGCTTCGAACACCTCCAGACCGGCGAAGGTGCCCTCACCCAGGATTTTCAGATTGGCGGCAGTTCGGGGAGGAGAATGGTCACGGCATATCACGCCTGGCGGCTCCAGCGCGTCGCTCGCGCCCTGAATTCCTACGACACCCAGGGGCGCGAAGCCGTAGCGGACATGCTCTCGACCTTCCCAGACGGCCTCGAACTCCTCGAACTCGACGGAATGCTCGGGGGGTGTCCGATCCGCAAGGAAGGTGGACAACTCTTTTCCCAGGCTCCTCGTAGCACGACTTGATAGTGTCGTTCCGCTAGGGTCCGAGGCATCAAAAAAGACGGAGGTTTCATGCAGTCAGCAATTTCCGAGAAATTCGGCCTCGGGCCGATCGCCCAGGTTGCTTATGTGGTCCACGACATGAGCCAAGCCCTCGAGTCATACGGAGCGATATTCGGCCCCTTTGAGTCCTACGAGGCGCCCCTGAAAGGATGCACTATCAAGGGCCAAAAGGCTGACTGCAAGCTCCACGTCGCGACCAATAATACCGGCCCGATCGAAATCGAATTGATCGCCGTGCTCGAAGGACACCCGCCCCACAAGGATCACCTACTCGAACACGGAGAAGGTCTTCACCACATACGATTCGACGTTGAGGATATCGAGACGAAGATAGAGGCGATGAAAGATGCGGGGTTCAGCGTGATCTTTCACCAGCGTTACTCGCCCGAGATCACTTTCGCCTACCTCCAATCACCCACCGAGACGGGGAGCCACGTCGTAGAATTGCTCCAGATGCCAAAACCGGACGCGCCCTAGCCCCAGCAAAGGCCCCGAAGAACCCTGGGCGGGGCACCCCTGGCGGGGCCGGCTAGATTTCGGCGGCCCGATGACTCGCCTGGTTGATCGCCGCCTTCGCATCGAGTTCCGCGGCCTCGAAAGCCCCACCCACCAACTCGATCGAAATCCCCTTGTCCTTGGCCGCATCATAGAGGTCCCTCAGCGGCTCCTGCCCCGCGCATACGATGACCGTGTCCACATCGAAGAGCTCCGGGGACCCATCCCGCAGGACGTGAAGCCCCGCGTCATCAATCTTCTGGTACTGGATGCCATTCATCATCTGGACTCCACGCCGGAAGAGCATCAAGCGATGCGTCCAACCCGTGGTTTTTCCGAGCCCTTTGCCCACGGAGCTCTCTTTGCGCTGCATGAGAAAGATTTCTCGGTCGGCGCTGGCTACCTCGGGCTCAACCCCTGTGACCCCACCGCGGGGATGGCCTTCGAAATCGACCCCCCACTCCCGGGCAAACACTTCGACATCAAGCGCGCCGGAGGGCCCAGCATGGGAAATTTTCTCCGCCACATCGAAGCCGATCCCTCCTGCTCCCATAATGGCCACACGCTTACCCACAGGCTTTTGCTCCTTGATCGCATCGATATAGCCGATGACCTTCTCGTGATCGATACCCTCAATCTCCGGAACACGAGGCCGAACTCCCGTAGCCACCACGATGTGATCGAAATCAAGACCCTCGAGCATCTCGGCATCCACCTCAGTCCCCAAGTGCAGCTCAATGTCCAAGACTTCAATCATCCTTCCGAAATAGCGAAGGGTCTCGCTGAACTCTTCCTTTCCCGGCACTCGCTTCGCGAGGTTAAATTGACCACCAATCTCGTCGGCGGCATCGTAGAGTGAAACCCGATGCCCCCGCTCTGCCGCCACCGTCGCGTACGCCAATCCCGCCGGCCCTGCCCCTATAACTCCGATTTTTTTGGGCGCACTCGCCGGCTCGTACCGGAAGAGCGTCTCATGACATGCCCGGGGATTTACTAGGCAAGAAGTCGTCTTGCCCGCAAAGGCGTGATCAAGGCAAGCCTGATTGCAGGCGATGCAGGTATTGATCTCGTCCGCCCTATCCTCTTCCGCCTTTTTCATGAAGTCGCTATCAGCCAGCATCGGCCTCGCCATGGAGACCAGATCTGCATCGCCCCTCAAAAGGACTTTCTCCGCCACTTCCGGCGTATTGATCCGGTTCGAGGTGATGACTGGAATCGACACCTCGTCGCGCACTCGGTGTGTCACAGAGGTAAACGCGGCACGGGGCACCATCGTTGCGATGGTGGGCACCGAACCCTCGTGCCAGGTGAAATGAGTCGAGATGATGGAAGCACCGGCTTTCTCCAACTCCTTGGAGAGCAGCGCGATCTCTTCCCAACTCATCCCCCCTTGGAGCATATCCATCGCGGCGATGCGGAAGATGAGGATAAAATCATCGCCTACCGCCGCACGGCAACGCCGAGTCACTTCGACGGGAAAGCGCATTCGGTTCTCATAGGATCCGCCCCACTGATCCGTGCGCATATTCGTCTTTTCGACCAGGAACGTGGAGAGCAGATAACCCGCTGAACCGATAATCTCCACCCCATCGTAGCCCGCTTCTCTGGCCAACCCGGCACAGCGAGCATGGTCGTCGATTTGCTTCTGAAGGAGATCCTCATCGAGCTCGTTGGGGACGTACTGGTTGATCCTTGACTTGACGGCAGAGGGCGCGACCAGCGCGTCATTATGGGCCAGGGCTCCCATATGAAGGATCTGCATACAGATCTTGACGTCCGGGTCGGCTCCGTGGACAGCTTCGGTAATCTTGCGGTGACCTTCGACCTCCATCGGCGTAGAGAGCTTGGATGCCGCATACACTTCTTGGCCTTCTTCGTTGCGGATCGCGACGCCTCCCTCCTCGTTCGGTGAGATCCCCCCGGTGATAATCATGCCGACACCGCCCGCCGCACGCTCGGAATAATAGGCGGCCATCCGTTCGAAGCCGTCAGGATCTTCCTCCAGACCCGTATGCATCGACCCCATGATCCCCCGATTTTTGAGCTTGGTGAAGCCAAGATCCAAGGGCTCAAAAAGAAGCGGGTAGCGATCGTGACCCGGAGATCGAGATCCCGACGACGACCGCTGAGGCTGGCTGGACATAAGCTCTTCTCCAAATTTCCCCAAAGCCGACGCAAAGCCGTGCCTCGGACCGGGCCCAAAGGTCCCAACCCCAGGCGCTCTCACCCCAGCCTTATCAGGGCCCAATGCCCAATGGAATGGAGTGGAATGGAGTGGAGTGGCCCTTGCGGCGACTAGACGCGTTCAATAATGATGGCGGGGGCCATTCCTCCACCCGCGCACATGGTAATCAGGCCCACCTGCTTATCACGTCGTTCGAGCTCGTCCAGCACGGTGCCTATCAAGATCGCCCCTGTGGCACCGATCGGGTGTCCCAACGCCATCGCCCCACCGTTGACATTGACCTTTCCGCGATCGAGCTCGAGGTCTCGCTGGAATTTCTCCGAAACCACCGCAAAAGCCTCGTTCACTTCAAAGAGGTCGATGTCATCGAGGGTCATCCCCGCGCGAGCGAGAACTTTGCGGGCCGCCGGAACCGGCGCGTTCAGCATGAGCGTCGGACAATCGCCCATATTCGCCGTAGCCACGATTCTTGCTCGAGGCTTCAGACCATGATCCTTGGAGTACTGTTCGCCCGCGAATAGGATCGCAGCTGCGCCATCGACTACCCCCGAAGAATTGCCTGCATGGTGAACGTGCGTCACCTCGAGATCCGGGAATTTCTGGTTCACCAATTCTCGAAAAGTGGGATTGTCGCCGTGGCGATAATCAGCCACTGCAGGGAAGCTCGGCTGCAACTTCGCGAGGGATTCGGCAGTTGTTCCTGGCCGAGGAAACTCCTCGCGATCGAGGGCAAGAGTACCGTCCAGGTTATAAACGGGCACAAGGCTCCGATCAAATCGCCCTTCCTCGATCGACACCGCGGCACGTCGCTGAGACTCGGCCGCGTGGGCATCCAGCGCGTCGCGTCCAATGCCTTCGATGCTCGCGATCGCATCAGCACAGACGCCCTGGTGAGGCTGGGGATGCAGCTCTTGGAGATGCTTATTATTCGCCCCCATGGGCAGCATCCCTTTTTTAGGCAGCGACATCATCTCGGTGCCGCCCGCGATGACGAGGTCTTCCATCCCCGACATAACAGCCGTCGCGGCGATATTGGCAGCGGTAATTCCCGAGCCGCAGAAACGATCCAGCGTGACTCCACTGGCCTTTACATCGTAACCCGCGTCGAGCGCCGCCATGCGGCCGAGATCTCCCGACTGCTCGCTCACCTGGGAACTCGTCCCCCAGACGATGTCGTCTACATCCGCGGAGTCGATTCCGTTGCGTTCCCTCAGGGCTCGGAGCACCGTGGAACCCAGGTGCTGGGGGTGCAGGTGCGCGAGAGCACCCTTTCCCTGCTTCCCAATACCGCGGGGAGTGCGGCAAGCGTCAATAATAAAGGCTTCGGGCACAACGATCTCCTTGGGTGGCTAACTCGGTCAAAAGAAAACCAAGCCTAGCCCAAATTCCAAGCAGCCCAAAGCGCGCCCGACAGCCCCGTCTTTGCTTCGGGTCGAGCAGTATCAACTGGCAAAAGGATGATCAACTCGCGGGGTTAGAACTGGCAGCCTCCGTCAAGGGCCGACCGACTCCCGCATGGAGAGCGAGCGCTCCGAACCCGTCGATGGGCTGGGTGAGGATCTCTCGATAAACCCAAGGATCGCCTCTGCCTCTGCCTGGTCGAGCCCAAAAT
Source organism: Myxococcota bacterium (assembly GCA_028823175.1). Taxonomy (GTDB): domain Bacteria; phylum Myxococcota_A; class UBA9160; order UBA9160; family UBA4427; genus JAZXM01. The sequence continues at coordinate 29,620 of JAPKBZ010000013.1, read as the reverse complement.
TCGGCATTCGAATATCATCCCAGGCCTGCAGCAATTCAAGAGCATCGGGGTCTTTCTCAGAGATCATCAGATCAGGTTCAACGATCCAACGAACCAGCCATTCGCGCTCCCGGCGCTGAGTGATACCCGCGAGGTCGGGACCGAGACCATTGCCTTCACCGACCGTGTGACAAGCCGCACACCGGCTACGATAGATCCGCTCGCCCTTGCCCCAATTGGACCGGCTCGGTGCGTCCGCATACGACGCAAGAGTCCGGTTAGCCCTCGTGGGCCGGCGCCCATTCTGAAGAGATTCCGCCAGGAGCTGCGCCAAGCTCTTCGGATTATCATAGGGAGAGCGTCGAATCCATCGCCCATTCGCCTCGTTGCCCAGAACCAGGCTCGCGTCGTGGTCATTGGGATCATCCAACTCCTCGACGAGCAGGCCCAGCTTTCGCTGAATCAGATCGCTGGTCTCACGCGAAGCAGTCAGAAACGTCCACCCCTCGCCCACGTCAAACCGTTCGCGATAACGGGCAAGAGCTTCGGGAGTATCCACCTCCGGGTCGATAGAGATCGAATAAAAGTGTACGTCCTCGCCCACGCGATCTCCGAGCAGAGAAGCCACCTGACTCAGCCGCGCAGTCTCAGCGGGACAGACATTCTCGCACGAAGTAAACATAAAGTTGATTGCAACGACCTTATCTTTGAGCAGATCCTGGTAGAAGCGAACTTGCTTTCCCTCATGAGTCGTAAGCAAGACATCGGGGAAATAGCCTTCACCCCAGGGCCTACCCTTTTCAGCAGAGCTCACTCCCGCCAAACTCAAGACAAACCCAACGAGTATGCATACAGATTTCCAGCCCATGGCCGGAAAAAGGCGGGGCCCTCGCCGGCTACCCTGCCCCGAGTCCTCGCTCTGATTGCAGCGCCTCACTGAGACAATCCGCTCGGCCCGGGTGGGCGCATCCAGCCGCCGACAAAGGAAAAGAAATCTCCAAAGTTGACTAAGTCATCGCCATTGAGGTCCGCATTGGGATTCCATGTCGGTTGACCGGGCTGTGAGTAGAACGCGATGACAAAACCCACAAAATCGGAAAAATTAGTGAAGCCATCGTTATTCAGGTCGGAATCGCAGAGATTGCCGAACCCGTCACCATCGGTGTCTAGTTGACTGTTTCCACCCCAGTCGAACGCAAGCGGTCCATTGGGGATGAGCTGACAGTTGTCGGCCACATCGGCCACGCCGTCTTCATCCTGGTCTTCGCTCACCCCAGGCGGAGGCTGGGGTAGGTTCGGATCACCTGTTTTCGCACTGCCCGCTAGATAGGACTCTTCATAGAAGACGCCGTCCCACTCGGCTACCGGCGTGGGGATCAAAATCACCTGGTCCGATTGCTGTGCGTCAAATCTCAGCATCATCGCATGGTCTTCGTGCTGGGTATTATGACAATGCTCCATATAGCTCCCGAGGAACTCGCGGAAACGGAGGGCAACCGAAATATTCCTGCTGGAGTCCTGCTCAGATCCCAGCCTAAAAGTGTCTTTTCTTGCAAGGCGTTCATAGAGCTCCGGTTCCTTTCCATCCCGAGTGAGGACTTGCCCTTCCTCGAAATGAATATGAATAGGATGTGACCAGTTGCCCCTAGTCTCGAGGTGCCAAATCTCCACCGCGCCCAAATCCGGAGCGGCCGAGATCTTGTCCGAACTCATCCCAGTGCCCACGAGCTCGTCGTCTACTTGGATCGTCCAAGGCTGGGTATCCGAGGTAGAGCTTCGTCCAAATCGAAAACTTCGATGCCGGGCTCCAGCAAGTTCCTCAGAAGTGAACCCGGGCAAGGGAATCATCTTCAACCGCCCTGGCTCGTAGATTTTCGGGTCCATGGACGTATCCGTCCCCGAATAGCCGACGACCCGCATTTCCATAAAGGCTCCAACGCCGGCATCAAAATTTCCATGGCCACGGCTCTCGTAAGAACCATTCAGGATATCCTTCAAGGGGACCGGAGCGTCCCTCGGCCCTCGGCCGTCCTCATGCTCTGCGGTGTTTACGAAATAGATCTTTGAACCGGGCTCGAATTGCGAGAAGTCAATAATAATGTCGTATCGCTCGGCGATGGCCTGTATCGGCAAATCCTTTCCCTCAAAAGGAACGGCGTGCTCCATGATATTTCCGTCATTCGCCACCATGTGAAAGGGAACTCTATTCCCGGCCTCATCCAGAACGGCAGTCTTGATATACCGGGAAACTGAAGCGTTCAGAATGCGGAATCGATAGCGCCGGGCTCGAACCTCGAGGTAGGGCTTATACATCCAATTCACGGTCATGCGATCGCCAAGAAATCCATCCCGATTGAAAATATTGAAAAACAGTTGTCCAGAGGAGTCCCATGCCTTGTCTGCCACTTCCAAGTTGACATCGTAGTCTCGGTTGCCCCAGTCAAGGGCATCACCGCTCGGCAGGCAGAGGTTCACGTTTTTCTCGGGGTCGGCATAATGGCAGTCCAGTTGCTCGTTTCCGCGATCGACAGCGCTGTAGTAGTTCATCATCGCCGCGCCGCCCTTGTAGACGTTCTGGGCCGTGTAATCGAGCATGTGGTCATGAAACCAGTGACTGCTCATGGTCTCGCGCCAATCACCGGGTATCTGGATAGTTCCCCCATTTCCATCGGGCGTTGCAGCTCGAGGGTCCGAAGCATCCTGGTTAATCGTGTCATGGCCCGCGAGGACCATCGGCCAGCGATAATCAAAGAACTGGCCGGGGAAGAAAAACGCCGACGTATAGCCATCAGATTCAGAAGGATTGTGGCCATTATGCTCGTGGGTGCTCAGCGTATGGCGTCCGAATCCATAATTCATCGAGTCGTCAATGGGGAGACCGTTATAGTGACGGAAAAGAAGCGGTACCCCATAACGAGCCATCAGAACCTTGGGAGGAAAAGTGCCGTCGAATGTCCAGAGGGCGTGCGGATCTTGAATCGGCAGATTACTGTGAAGCCGAACCTCTATTCCACTGGTGGACGGCCCTACCCCGTTGGGTTTACCATAGAGACCACCCTCAGCAAACTCCCCTACCTTGTATCCGTGCATCTGGTCGCCGTCTCTCAGGCCCAGGTTTTTCCGAGCGCCCCGGGTAGCGGTCTGGAAATACTGCTCGGGATACATATCTGCCCAGCGCTGGTGGGCGTACCATTCTCCGGGTGGTCGTCCTTCGGCGGCGGTCTGTGCCATCGGTCGAATACAATGCTCGATCAGGGTTTCCCACGGATTCGGGTCAAGCGTATTGGCTGAGCGGCGCGGCATCGGTGATAGACGTTGCGCGAGAAAACGGTCAAGGTCGTACCCGGAAACGTTTTCCCTACAGTTCACGGGATTCGGAAACCGTTCACAATCCTCGCACTCTGTTACGGGCAGACTGTTCCCACCGAACTCTTCCATTCGAAGCAGGGGAACCGTAAAAGGCTCGGCCCCAAAGAGAGGGCTGGGATACGCTCCGGTCGGCACATCGTACTCGCCGTCTACCCCGTTCTTCGCCGACGCCGGGAGCGCTCCTGCCAATAGGGTCAAAGCAAGGGCCAAGTTCAACGCAGCAGAAACCCAAGAGAATCCCCAGCGTGATCGCTGTTCGTTCTGCGAGTCTAAGTTTCCCTTTTTCAGCTCTAGATGAAACGGAGCCTGTCGTCGCCAACTATTAGCAATACGTTTAGCAATACGTTTAGCAATACGTTTGAGTTGAGAGCGTTGGGAGCGAGAGAGGGAAGGCGATGAAAACTTGAAAACTTCCAGCACAAGATTCTCCTGGGGGACACGGAGTAGCGTTCAGTTTCGAACTAATACAAAAATTCATTTAGACTTATCTTTCCGATAAAAGCAAGTTCTATGCCCAATCTCTGTGGCGCCCATTGCCGGTGCTCCCATCGCTTTTTCCATCTGGCGACGACAAGCGCGTGATGCATCCGTCGACACTCACGATGCGAATTGCAACACCCCCCGCTTCCGAGTCCGGTGAAAGCGGCTCCTGCCCGTTCGCCACAGTTGGTATGGCGCTTGCTATGGAAGCATCCCGGATACTCTTGAAATCTAATTACGGCGGAAGCCAATCCTACTCACGAAACGGGAATTTCATCTAATGTTTGAAGACAGTCGGCGCTACACGCGAAAACTAAAGTCAACGTCCTCTGCGGCAGCACTGGCTTTCATCAGCATGCTGATGTGTTGCCTTCTGGGTGCCAGTTCGGCTTCGGCGTCGAACACGATTTCACTCAACTGCGGGTCAGGGAGTGTCGCCAGTGGGAATCAGTTCTCTGTCGATGTTGTGATGAACTTTTCCGAAGCGACGGGCGGCGGTGGCATGGAGATCATCCTCGACCCCTCTCTTTCGTTCGTCTCCTTCGCTTTCGACGCTGCATTTTCGGGGAATTTCGGACTCCTCAACCCCAACAGTGGGTCGGGCAATGGGTCGGCGAGTGCCCCTCTCGAGATCGCATTCGGGTTCTTTAGTGCTGCGCCGCCCTACGGTTACGTGGGGCTGCAGACGATTGGCCAGATTACCCTGCAGGCCCTCACACCTGGCGCCGTGGCGTCTATCGGTTCGTTCGCCAGCGCCTTTAACCCTGGGCCTTTCTACGGCTTCGGCGCCGCCAGCACACCCATGGACGTGGTTTTTGGATCTACCTCTGTGACCATTACGCCTGAGCCTTCCACGGCCCTGCTTCTCGGAATTGGCCTTCTCGGCCTTTCGCTCCGATCGGGCGGTCGCTCCCGCTCGCTCGACCAAGACTAAAAAAAACCCGGTGACCCAAGACTAGGTACGGAACCTATGATCGGCATCGTCAACCAGGCGTTAAGGAGTTGGCTCATCGAGCGAGCCGGCAGAGCGTGCTGGCTTGCTGTCTCCGAAAGTTCCGGCGTTGGGCAGGCCAATTTTCTAACCTTCGAAGAGTATCCAGACGACATCACTCTCCGACTGGCCGAAAAAACATCTGAGCTTCTCGGCATCTCGTGTGAGCAGGTCCTGGGCGAGGCCGGCAAATTCTGGATCACCCACAGGGGCCCTGCCGTGTATGGAGAGCTGATGGAGTTCTCGGCGGAGACCTTCGCGGACTACCTGAGGAATATGGATCGCCTCCACACCAGCCTAGTAGCGAGCTTGCCCGGGCTTAGGGCCCCCTTCATGTGCAACTTCCAGTTCCAAGATGCGGGACTCACGATCGCTTACCCCAGCGAACTCGAAGCCTTCAAGCCCTTTCTGGCCGGCTCCCTAAAGGCCTTGGCGCAACGCTTCGGTACAGAAATCGAAATCTCGGAGGCCACTCCCCTCGACGACGGGGGCTTCGCTTTCGAGATCGATGCCGGCCAGGCGTCGTTGAATCCGAATGGGTCCCCTACCTTTCCTCTCGCAGAGTAAGACCGGAACACTATCCCTGCGGGACACTTCATCTCTTTTTCATTCCCCGGGGATTCGCGCGCTGACGCCGCATTCCGCTGGCTTGCCGATGCAGTTCTCCTCATGCACAAGAACTTCACTTCAGATTCCGCAAGAACGCAGGCGACCTTCATGCTTTAAGCACAAGTAGAAAGCCGCACGAAAGTAGACCGCGCGTAACCGATGAGGACGATAGCAACCTAAACTTTTAGCCATTGCCACTATTTAATATCTGGGGCCACACTCTCTTTGTGATGAGTTGTCCCCCTCCCCTTAAAGCGAATCCCAGAGCTGCAACCGCTGTCCCCGAGGCGGCGGCCCAAGGCACTGCCGACCCCGGCCCTGTCGTGGCAGCCGCAACTCATTCCCTCCCGCCTGCAGGCCTCCGCGCGGCATTTCCCTTTCACATGGTTCTCGACCATGGGCTGCGAATTTTGCAGCTTGGCTCAGGGCTGGAGAAACTTTGCCCGGACATCAGCGTGGGTCAGGGCCTTTCGGACGTACTGGAACTTCGCCAACCCCAACTGCCGCACCTAAGCGCCGAAGCCCTACTCTCTTGCGAGGGCGAGCCGATTTGCTTAGTGCCCGTCTCGGCCGCTGGATCCCTGGTCGAGTTGCGCGGACAAATCGTCGCTGGCAGCGAGAGCAACACGCTCTTCTTGCTCATCTCACCCTGGGCGACCGACCTGTCCAGGATCCGATCCTCCGGACTCAACCTCACCGACTTTGCCGCTCACGACCGTATCGCCGACTATCTGGTTCTACTGCAGACCAGAGACGTCGGCCTAGCAGAAATTCGCAGCGCGATGGACAAGCTGATCGAGCAACGGAGCGAACTTGAAGAAGCTCGACGCGAAGCTGAAAAGGCTTACCTCGAGAAATCAGAATTCCTCTCGTGCGTCAGCCACGAGCTGCGAAATCCTCTAAACGGCCTCTGCGGACTCATCGAACTTCTCTCAAAACTTGACCTTCAATCCGAGGCACTTGATTACATTCAGCCCCTCCGGCAAACAGCCCACGCGCTCTCCTCCATCGTCAACGATCTTTTTGAGTTCCAATGCCTGGGAAACCCGCAGGTCGAACTCAAGCAGGAGGACTTCACTCCAGCCTCCCTCCTCGGAACGGTCTCGGCGCTCTTCCTAGCCCAGTTGAGTGAAGCAGAAGCCGAACATCACCTCACCATTCGCATAGACATCGACGACTCGATGCCGAATACCCTGCGTGGCGACGTCTCAAGGCTCAGGCAGATTTTTTCTAATCTGGTTCACAACGCGATCAAGTTCACCCAACGGGGAGAAATCGTGATCGGGGTGAGAGAACGCAGCCGCGACGCTGAATTCTCCGAGATTGAGTTTTCGGTGACCGATACCGGCTCCGGAATCTCACCCGAAGTTCACGAAGCAATATTCCAGCCCTATACCCGGGCAAGTTCGGAAAACGAAGATTCAACACCAGGCGCTGGCCTCGGCCTGGCAATCTGCGAAAAAATCGTTGAAGCAATGGGCGGCAAAATCGGGGTACGGAGCCAGCTTGGCGCGGGCTCTCAATTCTTCTTCACCGTTCCCCTAACTATTGTCGCAGCTGAGGGACTTGCTGAGCTCAGATCGATGGGCACTGACCTCAGCCGGCAACGAAATCCGGAGATCCTATCCGGCGCCCGGGCTCTCGTGGTCGAGGACAACGAGATCAACCAAATGGTTTCCGGCGAGATGCTCAGGCTCCTGGGGTTAGATCATGTGGTCGCTGCCTCCGGGCGTGAAGCGCTCGCCCTTTTCGAGGATCAAGATTTTGACGTTGTTTTCCTCGACTATCGAATGCCAGATCTAGAGGGACCCGAAATTGCCGGCGGCATGCGCGCCCTTGAGGAGAAACGGAAAACACGGACTCCGATCATCGCGCTTACGGGAAACGTCGAGGCTAAAGCCCGCTCTAAATGCCTTGAGTCGGGCATGAACTCTTATCTCTCCAAGCCAATTACTCTCGACAAGCTGAGCAATGCACTCGGGGCCTGGCTCCCCGCGACGAAGCCACCGGGCAAGGGCTGCGTTAGCGCGAAGATCTATGACCTGAGCCCCAAGGAGGGACGTAGGGCATGACATCGAAAACCCAACCCCAGCGGCACGTCCTCATAATCGACGACGATGAACTCGTCCGTGAGCAACTGACATCTCTCATCGCCGCGGACGGTTTCCGGGTCAGCACCAACCCCGGAACCTATGATGTCGTCGATCAGGCCTTTGATATCGACCCCGACCTTATTCTGGTTGACTTCAGACTGCCCCACACCAGCGGCATCGACCTTTTGGGGCAATTGAGAGACAGGGGAATTAGTGCGCCCGCCTTGATCATGACCGCCTACGCGGACACTGATCTCGCCCTCGAGGCAATTCGCTTCGGGGCCTTCGACTTTCTTTCGAAACCGCTGGACCCTCTTCGGCTCAAGATTTGCCTCGAACGAGCATGGGCAATGCGCAGCATTGCCGAAGAAAACCGCGAACTACGCTCGGGGCGACCGCCCGCCACACAGTTGGGAGACGCAACCGGCGTCAGCAAAGCGATGCAGGAGGTCTTCTCTATCGCGCGTAGGGTTGCCGGCTCAAAGAGCACCGTGCTGATCACCGGCGAATCTGGAACAGGAAAAGAGGTCATTGCACGTGCTCTGCACGATCAGGGCAGTCGAGCGAACGAGACTTTCGTCGGCATCAACTGCAGTTCCCTGCCCGAGCACCTTCTTGAGAGCGAACTCTTTGGCCACGTGCGAGGAGCCTTTACTGGAGCAACTACCCACAAAGAAGGACTCTTCGTCACGGCTGGACAAGGAACCATCTTTCTGGACGAAGTTGGCGATATGCCGGAAGCCCTTCAGGCCAAGCTCCTGCGGGTCCTCCAGGAGAGGGAAGTCCGCCCCGTGGGCTCCACAGTCTCGGTGCCCGTCCGGGCACGGATCGTGGCCGCCACGAACGCCGATCTCCAAACGGCAATGGTCAAGGGCCGATTTCGCAAAGATCTCTTCTACCGACTCAATGTAATCCCGATCTATTTGCCCCCGCTAAGAGAGAGGGCAGAGGATATTGGAGCCCTCGCCCACCTCTTCCTAGAACGCCACGGGAACGGCGATCGGCATTTCTCTCGAGAGGCAGTTGAAATTCTTTCCAAAAAACCCTGGCCCGGGAATGCGCGGGAGCTGGAAAATTTCATTGAGAGAATCCTGACCCTGACTGATGCCTTGCTGATCGGAAGAGAAGATCTGGAGAAGGTCGCCGACCCCATCGTCGGAATTCCAACCGACGAAAATTCCATCGACGAGCTTCTTAATGCAGCTTTTCGCATGGATCTCTCAATTCAGGCTCTCAACGATCGCTATATCGAGACAGTTCTCCAAAAAGTCGATGGCTGTAAGACTGTCGCTTCTCAAATTCTCGGCATTCACAGGACGACTCTCTACCGAAGACCGGCAGCTTGAGAATTTTCTCACGCGCTGAGCTGAGTTGACGGAGGAGAGTTGGCCACGATGCAAGAGCTTTCACATCAGTCGAACCGGGATGCCCATTCTGAACACGCCATAGACGGGGCCAGGGCTCTGTCGCATGTATGTGGCGACCTCGATCTTTTCGCACGCTTGGTCGCGGTATTCCTTCGCACCGGCCCTTCGGATATCGCGTCGCTTGCAGCTGCCATGCGTTCGGATCGGAGCGAGGAAGCGTGCATGCTGGCCCACCGAATCGCGGGTTCCGCCTCAACCATGGGCGCTCGAACGACTGAGAGGCTCGCGCGGTTGATCGAACTCGAACTGGTCCACGGCCAAACTCAGGACGCCCAAATCGCGATGGGAGAACTACAAACGGCACTCGCCAGGGATCTCCGCGCGCTCCAGGCCCTGACTTTTCCCTAGCCCGCACCCGCCCGCCCCTGGCCCGCCCGGGCGAGGTTTCGCCAAGCGACCTGGGCCTGGGGGCCCGGGAAGGGGAAGGGGAAGGGGAAGGGGAAGCCGAAAGAGCGATACGCTCCCGAGCGTGCTCGAGGCATTCGGCTCCTCGCTCTACGTCGCAGTCGCAGTCGCAGTCGCAGTCGCAAAAGGGCCCACCCTACCATTCATGACACCCGGCCTAGCGCTGGAGCAGGCCGCGCGACGGCTTGGTGTTCTCGGAGAGGGGCACATCGAGAAAATTCGTCACGCCCGTGATCCCCGATGTCGCGCTCGCCGCCGCCACTGCGGACTGGACATCCGCCGCTGACTGGACAAGCCCCACCAGCACCGCGTGGCTCCCCAGGACATCGACCGCGACATTCGCTTTCTTGGCGCTGCTCTTCGCCACGATCGCCGCCATCACCTTGGCCTTCAGCCCGAGTTCGCTCGCCGAATCCGGCGCGTCAGCGCCGGTGGGTTTCACGGGCAGGTAGATCGCCACCGAGAGCAGCCCCTGCACGCCCCGAGCCGCGCTCTCGAGAGAATCGCGCTGGGCGGCATCGTCGACCCAGCCCACGAGGTAGGCGTGCGCACCGGCCACATACGACGACACCGAGAGCGCCGTTTCGGGCTGGGCCAGGAGCAGAGCCTTGCGCAGGTGCATTTTGAGGAGTCGATCTTGGACATAGACCAACGGACGCTGGGGGCTCTGCACGGCCTGGACCAGCAACCGGTAGGGGGTGAAGGCCTGGGCCGCGGCCGGCGCCAGGCTCACGGCGCCCATCAGAATCGCCCCGATCAAGGGCAGCACCACGAGATCACGCGGGGAAGGTCTCATGTCCAAGTACTCCTCCGAGGCTTTCCTCTCGCCTCTGACTTCGGTCCTCGTCGCGACTCTGGCAACTCTTTCTTCGCGCGTCGAGACGCCCGTTTATCGAGCTACTTCTTCGACGCTGCCTTCGCCTCGATGGGAAATTCGTGCTTTTTCCAGGCCGCAAAGCCCCCGGCCATATGGCAGACCGGCGCAAGCCCCATCTCCTGGACGGTGCGGGCGGCCAGGGCCGAGCGCAGCCCGCCGGCGCAGAAAAAGACGAAGCGCTTGCCTGATTGAAAGACATCCCGGGCGTAGGGGCTCTCGGGGTCGACCCAGAACTCGAGCATGCCCCGGGGTGCATGGACGGCCCCGGGGATCACGCCATCGCGCTGGAGCTCGCGCACGTCGCGAATGTCGACGAGCACGACATCGTCGTCCTCCATGTGCTCCCGAGCCTGCTCGGCGGTCCACGTCTCGACGAGTTCCTCGGCCTCGCTGCAAAGTACCCGGATGCCCCGTGTAATCACTGCTCGCGCCTCCAGCCGGGTCCCGCCCGGCATCACTCCCCCAGCGACCTTCTCACCCGCCGTTCTCGGCGGCAACCAGGTCGAGTCGCGGCGGTGAATCCGCGGGGATTCGAATCCCGAATCTAGAGGTTAGAGGGCTATAAGGGAAGCCCTCGATCGTTTTTGTTTTCGGTGGTTTTCACAGTGGGACCAGAGCCGAACACCGCCTGATAGCCTTGGCTTCTGCGGGCTGCGCCCTCCCCTGACCGCAAATATCGCGACTACCAATCTCAGCGCCCCCACATGATTTCTGGGCCAATCGTATGGATATTGACACCTAGAGCGTTGAAACTAAAAGCATTGTTGCTGGAAATGGAAGTACTCCGATATCGGTAACGTACACCAAGGGAAACACTACGAAAACCATCACCAACGCGTTCACTACTTTCCGCAACTTCCCCCCCTCGCCTAGGATTGAGATACCGCTCGGAGCCAAGAAAATAATCGACCGATTTCCCAGTGGCACGGCCCCCAAGGCGCTGAATCCAGTGACACCAGAAAGCCACACGGCACCAAATAAAACGTACGAACCAGAAGGCAGTGCTGGGGATCGCCTCAAAATTCGATTTATCTGATGGCATCAGAAAAATGCTCAGGCATATGACCCCTGTGGCAGGATATAGCTAAGCTCCGAACTCTCCAGAATCCAATCAAGTCGGAGATCCTAATGACTTCCAATAAAATTCGGAGATGGCTGGCGGGCTTGCTCTTCCTGGTGCTTTGGCTGACCGGAGGCCACCGCCAAGATACTACCCAGTGCATCACTTCGGCCAGGATATTGCCCTGCCTCAAAAACACATAAGGGAAATTTCAGCCTTCATGCCCCCAAGGTCGAAGACTTCGATGCCGACAGAGAAAATGCGAACTCATAGCGTCTAGTGCAAAATGTCAACTCCCACGGCACCACCCCTTTTTTTTCGGTCGAAGGTGATTGATGGCCCTGTTTCAAACCATCCTTGCCGTCATCTACCCACTGCTCATCTATGTCGGGCTTGGCGTCATGGAACCGCGAAGCCTTGCTTTCTGCATAGCTGGAGTCTTAGCCATAAGACTACTGGTTGTAGCCCCTCGAAAATTGGTTGCATACACCAGAACTTTCTGGGTTCCGGTAGCTGCCATGGCGGGCATGGTGATGCTCACGGCCGCCTTCAACCACCCACTCAGCTTGCTGCTAACACCAGTCGTCATCAATCTCGGGCTCTTGATGACGTTTTTGGTGTCCTTTGCCCAGGACGAATCGACCATAGAACGATTAGCGAAAATCCAAGTACCCGATCTATCGGCGCCCGAACTTTCCTATTGCCGACGCGTGACTGGGGTGTGGTGCGTCTTTTTCTTGGTCAATGGCTCCGTGGCGTTCGCTCTGGCAGCCTGGGGCACGCTTTCGCTGTGGACCTTCTATACGGGCATACTGTCATACGTTCTAATAGGCGTTCTTTTCGCGGTGGAATATATTTACCGCCACTGGCGCTTTCGCCGCTACTTAGGCGCACCCACCGACTTTTTATTGAAACGCATTTTTCCGCCAGCGGACCAAAGCGAAACTCTGCCACCCAGCCGAGTCTCAGCCAAACGAGCGAGCGCCACTGATTCCCAAACCACCCGCCCCACTCTTGGGGGATCTCCTTGAATCCGTGCCTCTTAATACCCGTCTACAACCACGGCGAGCCACTGAAGGGAGTATTGGCCGAGCTAGACAATTTCGGACTGCCGTGCCTGCTGGTGGACGACGGGAGCGACGAGAAGACTAAGACGACTCTCAAAAACTTGAATGAGCGCTATTCCTGGGTCGATCTCCTGACCCGCCCCAAGAACCGAGGCAAAGGGGCCGCGTTGAAAGATGGGTACCGAAGAGCTCACCTTCTTGGTTTCAGCCATGTCGTACAACTAGATGCAGACGGACAACACGATACCAGCGACATTCCGCAGATTCTCAAGCTAATCAAAGCCTACCCAGAAGCCATGGTTCTTATTGAACCAACCTTCCAGAATGCGCCCAAACTCCGAAGATACGGGCGACTCATCTCATACTTTTGGGTCTGGGTCGAATGCTGTTCCTTCGCGATCCGCGACCCGCTCTGCGGCTATCGAGGCCTTCCTCTCAAGCCCTTGATCGCGATTCTCGATCGGGTGCAGTGCGGGAACCGTATGGATTTCGACCCCGAAATTGCTGTGCGCCTTGTTTGGGAAGGTGTCTCAGTTATTAATCTGCCGAGTACAGTTCTCTACCCTCCCGAGGGAATATCTCATTTCAACCAAATCTGGGACAATGTCCTCATAAGTTGGCGACATACGCGCTTGGTATTCGGCATGATCTTGCGCCTCCCGTACCTGCTCGGTCGCAAAGTTGAGATCCAACAATGAGCCGAAAGAAGCAAGAAAGTCCCCCCTCAACACTGGATCGAGACTCCACCTCGCTCAACACCTCGAAAGACACTTCAACCGAGAGCGCAAGCCAACCTGAAAAAGTGGATCCCCGAGATCCCAAAGAGCAATGGGACCGCAGCCGAGAGCGTGGCTCTCTCCTGGGGATGCGCATCCTCGCTTGGTTCTACCGCCGAGTCGGCTGGCGAGCCGCCCACCTTCTTCTCTACCCGGTCGTCGCTTATTTTTTCATAACCGACCGCCTAGGGCGCAGGGCCTCAATCGCATATCTACGACGCATTCAGGCCGCCGGGTCCAACTCCATTCCAAAGGAACCCTCCCTTCGCCATGTGTTCCTTCATTACATGGAGTTCGGCACCACTATTCTCGACCGTTTAGGATTCTGGCTAGCGCGAACAGAAGACTTCGAATTCTCGGTTGATGGCAGCGAGCATCTTGACTGGATTGTCAAGGAAGGCCGGGGAGCCATCATTTTGGGCTCTCACTTGGGAAGCTTCGATGCAATGCGCCTAGTTGCCTCAATGGAGTCACCCATCAACATCAAGCTACTGATGTACACCCGTCATGCGGCTTTAATCAACCAGTTTTTTCATCAGATGGGGAAACTTGCTGGGTCGGATACCACTGTTGGGGTTATCCAAGCCCTCCCGGGCTCATTTTCTCATACCTTCGAGGTCAAGCAAGCTATCGCCCGAGGTGAAGCCGTCGCCATCCTTGCCGACCGCATCCACCCGAATGAGCGGGGGCGAGACGTCGAAGTCGAGTTCCTCGGCGATCGAGCTCGACTTCCTCAAGGGCCGATGCTGCTCGCAGCCGCCCTGGGTTGCCCCGTCCTAATGATGACTGGCCTTCGCGCCGGCAGTCGGAAATACAAAATTCATGTCGAGCGCTTCGGCGATGCGATCAATATCCCCCGAAGAGATCGAACCGTGCATTTGCAGAAATACGCTCAGGCATATGCGAACTCTCTTGCAGAGCTCTGCAAACTGGCACCCTTCCAGTGGTTCAACTTCTACGACTTCTGGGCGAAAGCACCTAAGCCTCAACCCCATCGATACGACCCATAAGGTCGGCTAGACAGGATCTGCCTCACTCGGCGATCAAGAGTCCAAAAAAACTTCTCCCGTCGCTCACTAGCAGAGCCCCGGATCAGCTATCCAGAACTCAACATCTAGCTACACCCGAGTCCAAACCCAAGTTCTCAGGGGATGAACTAGGCGTAGCGTTGATTCACCGGACAGAAACCATCTCAAGAACAGAAGTGCATCAGGAATTGAAGTGTCCCCCCCGGCGGCGCCGGCCTCGATACTCAGCTTGATCCCGCAGTCTTCGTTGCTGGGCTCAAGTACCAAGGACAGTGCGTACGCCCCCTCCGGCGCATCCGACCGGTCCGCGACGACCGCAGGCATCGACTCATCACCTGTTACGAATAGCGCGCCCTCTTCTGCACCCGCCTTACTCTGAATGAGCGAGACTGCCTCGAGGAATCCATGCGCAAAAGTTTCATCTCCGGCCGCGATCGAGTTGCTGGCCTGGTGATTATTGGCCCAGATTGAGAATAAACCAGCCTGGGTATTATGTACCGAGTGGCTAAAACGACTCGGAGAGAGAGGTGCGTCAACCGCCAACTCTTCAAGCATCCCGAGCATCGTCGAGATCGACCCATAGCACGAAGCGAAGACAGACTTCGGTGCTGACCGCCGAAGATCGGGGATACTCTCATTGGCGACGTGGAGCATCATCCTGCTCAGTTGGTCGCAACGGCGTCTCAGAATGGCAGGAACGAAACGGACGGGAGGCGCGCCTTCTCCGCGAAGGGGCTGCGGGTTGCGCGCCCATTCGCCCCACGCCTCTTCCGACTCAAGCCCAGGAGACCAAGCGGACCACGCCCGCACCGTCACATTTTTCAAGCTGCCCCCGCGCTAAAAATGAGACTGCAGTTGCTACCACCGAAACCGAAGGAATTACTCATTACAGACGCCACCGCCGAAACCTTGGCACGATCACCACGGGACACCAAAGACAATTCCGGCATCGATGAATCGTATTCACCGTCGAATACATGCGGTGGCAAAATCAGTTCGTTGCCTACTCGACTCGCCAATACCAGCCAGCAGAATGCCGCCTCGACCGCCCCAGAAGCACCGAGGGTATGCCCCACGAACGGCTTCGTCGAACTGCACGGAACCCTGGAGCCAAAGAGTCGATGGACCGCCGCCGATTCCATAGCGTCATTCTGAGGCGTTCCTGTGCCGTGAAGGTTGAGGTAGGCGATCTCACTGACTCCGAGCCCGCTATCCGCCAAAGAGGCCTCCATAGCTCGATACGCACCGCTGCCATCCGGCGATGGAGCCGAAATGTGGTGAGCATCGCTGGATTCCCCTGCACCCAAAACTTGGACTCCGCCAGGCTCTCGAAGCAAAAGGAAAAGCGCGGCTCCCTCCCCCAGGTTCAGACCATCTCGGCTAACGCTCATTGGATTCGAGACATCCTTCGAGAGAGCCTGGAGCGCGCGGAAGCCATTCGAAGTCAGTTTACAGAGCGAATCCACTGCTCCGCTGATAACAGCGTCACAAATCCCCAGGTCGAGTAATCGTCTCGCAGCAGCTATCGCCTTCGCACCCGAAGAGCAGGCCGTCGACAACGCATAGCACGGCCCTGCCGCGCCACTAATCTCCTGCAGGAACTCGGAAAGGCCACCGTATGAGATCTGCACGAGTGCAAAGTCGGCTCCCACATCTCCTTCTGGCTGCCGCTTTCTAAAAGCCAACTCCGCTTCCGCAACGCAGGCCGTACTAGACCCAACGACCACACCGACCCGGTGGGCACCATATTTGGCAATTGCCAATCTGGCACTATCGGCAATGGTTTCGTATGCCGCGAGCGCGAGCTGATTGTTGCGCCCGGCATAGCGCTGAAGGTGTTCAGGAATCGGAGGAAGCTCATCCGAAACAGATCCAAATTTCAAGCTCTCACCCGGAATGAGGTCATCGCGTAGACATATCCGAACCGGGTCCTCGTTGACCAGCCGAGTCCAATTCTCTGCTGGAGTCGAACCCAGGGCCGTCACCAACCCCAGATCGGCAAGCCGACAGCCATACTCGACCTTGGAGCTCTCTATCATGAAGTCACTTTTGTAACTTCGGATTGAAGAACTTCTCGTAAGATCTTTCCCGTTGCCGAGCGAGGGAAATCGCTCCTTATCTCAATTATTCGAGGCACCTTATAAGGAATCAAACAGCCACGAAGGTAATCCCGCAATTCCCCAATATTGACGTTTGTGCCGGGCCGCGGCAAAACAAGCGCCTTCAGGCGATCAGCTGTATCTGAGAACGGCAGAGCCAATACCACGGCCTCAGACACACTGGGGTGCTGACAGAAAACGGACTCAACTTCGAGAGGGTTTACCTTTTGTGCGCCGACGTCGATCAAAAGCTTGACTCGACCAGAAATCCTGAGAATCCCTCTCTCGTCGACTGATCCTATATCACCCGTTTGCAAAAACCCGTTGCTGTCAGGGCCGCCAGCTGCATCAATGTAATGGCTCATCATCGTTGGCGCGCGAATCGCTATCTCACCCTCCGCGCCCGCCGGAAGGGAAACTTCAGCTCTTTCGCTTTCTTCGCTGTCACGAATCGAAGTAATTTTCACATCGACCCCATCCAATGGATGCCCAACAGCAGCGGGGTCAAAAGGAGATAGCTCAGGCGAGTTATAGAAGGCCGAACCGAATTCGCTGGCACCATACAGCTGCCCAATCTGGGTTTTAAACCCTTCCAGGAATTGCGCATAAACCCTCAAGGGCAGAGGACTCCCGGCCGATATCGCCGATCTTAGCCGGTGAACTGCAGGTGCCTTCATGCTTCGGGAGATCGTATCGAACATGAGGGGGACCCCTGGCCAGACCGTAATTCGCCCTTCAGAAAGCGCTGATCGAGTAGCCCCGGGCGAATATCGCGAGTGCAATTCAAGCTCGCTCCCAGCCACCGTTGCTGCCAAGAGACCCATGTCGATACCGTAGGAATGGCAGAGTGGAATATTTATCAGCACTCGATCTGCGGGGACCAAATGTATCGACCGCACGAGGCTCTTTCCCGTAATCAGAAGCGACCGCATTCCGCGACATACGAGCTTAGGCTGCCCCGTCGTCCCCGAACTCTGGAGAAGAATAGAAGACTGCAAGCTCTTATCTGGGTAGTCGCTGTCCGAAGCAAATTCGCCGGCTGCAATCGCTTCGGAAGTCAGCCGACAGGGGAAACTATGCGACAGCGAATCGGCCAGAATCGAGTCGGCAACCAAGAGACTCTTCCCAAGCTTTCTAGATTGCCTAATGAGTTCGCTCTCCGGCGTGAGCGGTGACACAGGTAAAATCTGAGCCCCGCTCCACAGCGCTCCGAGCAAGGCAATTTGGGTCTCGGTAGAATTCGAAAGCGCGATAATTACCGAATAGCCCTGAAAGTGGGTCGCCAGATGTCGCGCAATTCCCTGGGCTGCCTGGCCGAGTTCTGCCCAGCAGAGCCCATTTGCGTCGCCTTGGGCTCCGGGCTCATAGATCGCCAGATCTTCGGGGCGCCTCGCTGCATGCCCCAGCAAACATTCAATCAGAGTTATTGCAGACTCAGCTGGCTTCGCCAAATTAGACGTCATTTAATATTTCAGACCGCGAAGTTGAGTGTTCCCTCAACCTCTACATGCAAATCCGAACGGCATAGATCAGCATGCACGAATTCAGCGTGGGACACCTCGGAAAATGTATTTTGCAACCAAGTCAGAACCTCGGACTTGTCCAGCTGATTTGGGACATAGACGCGCAGGTCGCGGTAGCGCGCGAGCGCCTCGGGCATTGAAAGAACCTGTGTTCCTGCCAACGCGTTCGATAAACTCGCAAGATTCAGGCTGACCTCATCGAGCTGGCGATCCAACTGACCCCGATGAAGCGTATGCTCCCCGACTATGCTGGCTGTCCCAGCGACCAAAGCCGATCGCCCGAGCAAAGCTCTTCCAGTAGAAGCGAGAACACAAGCACGGGCAAAGACGGGGGGGAGCGGCCCGTAGCGCTTAGAATACTCGTGAGGAGCCAGCTGCCGCGGATTAGCTACCGGTTGCGCTGCCTGAGAACTCGCCAAGACATGAACATTAAGATCTTCGCCTGCCCCCCCTACAGCCGATGCAACCGCAAGCTTCTCGGGAGCCATTCTTCCGTAGAGATCCTGCAAGGCATTAAAGCGGCCTGCGTTGAAAATTTCGTACCCAGATCGGCCATCAGGATGTTCCCGTAAGATCCCGGGCAGATAATTCCAGAAGCGAACAGGATGCAAATTTTCTTGGCGAATAAGCCCACCAAGAGCTTGGTAGCATCCATAAACGGCGTCATGATAGGTTTCTGCGTCCAGCACCCCCGCACCCGGAACGCGAACTCTCATAAATTGAAAAGGCTCACAACTTTCAATTTGGATTCGAAAGCCCCCGAAGGCAACCTCCCGGATGCGAGAGTTACTAAGCAAGGAATCCAGATAGCTCGGAGGCCGAGGAACGAATTCGTGCGAATCCACAGCCTGACTCGCAGCGGTTGCGCTCACGAGCCCTCCTCCCCTTTGAGAAGGTGTGGAGCCAGCAACTCCAGCACCGAATCTGGAGTTCTGTAATGCATCGCGCCATCGGGAGTGGTCGTCACTAGAGCCGTATGACCGCGAGCCACACGTGAACCCTTGGCCAAATTCGTGATTTCGTACTCCACCATAATTCGAAAGCGAAGGTCACGAAACCAGGCTGCGACCTGAAAGAGATCGCCATAACGCAGGGGAGAGACATAGCGACAGCGACTCTCAATCACCATCAATCCCACACTCAGCCTATGGAGACTGCGCGTATCAAGCTGCCTGGACCGCAGCAACTCCGTTCTCGCAATCTCCAGATACTTATAGTAATGCCCGTGCCACACGACTTGCAGCGCATCAACATCGTGAAAAGGCACCTCAATCTCAACGCGAACCTCGTGCAGGCGCTTGGCCGAACGTCTGGGCGAACTTCCGGCAGCAACACTTAGATGAGAGTCGGTCACGCACATTCTCCAAGTTCCGGCGTCGCCAACTCCACATTGTGGCTGAGCGCGGCCCTTAAGAAGTCGCCGGGAGACGACGAACCCCAGGGGAGCGCCGCCAACCTGTGCTTTTCACAGGGGCAAAACCGTAACACATGACACCTGCTTTTCTCAACCATTCGAAGTGCACAAAGGCAGCAGTTCCGAGTCGCGGCCGAACCGACTCTCAAGTCTCCCTTGACACCGAACAGCCGCTTTACCCTTAGAATTGTTGGTTATACTTCGACGACAAAGCCCAGTCGCAATGAGTGGGCTTCACGAATACTCCGGAGCCCCTTTGAGAATCGCCTTCGTCTCGGCTAATCGGGAGAAGCTGCCTGATGCAGTTATTCCCCTTGGAGTACTCAGCGTCGTCGGAAGCATTCCCAAGCACCACAAAACTACGCTTATCGACCTCTGCTTCGAGCGCTATCCAATACGGGCCCTCCAGGACAGCCTCAGAAAGCTAGAGCCCGAAGTCGTCGCGGTAGGAATGCGAAACATCCAGAATGCAGACTACACGGGCATTGATGACCAGCTCTCGTACTACGCTCAGATAATCTCCTCCGTTCGGGAGGTCAGCTCTGCACCGATCGTACTCGGTGGGAGTGGCTTCAGCGTGATGCCACGGGAGCTGACAAAAAGGCTAAAGCCCGATTACGGAATCTCTGGCGAAGGCGAGGAGGCATTTCCTCTCCTGCTTGAGGCATTGGAAGCGGGTGGCAAGGGGCTAGACAAAGTTGGCAACCTGCATCGGCTGGTCGATGGAGAGGTCGAAAGCAACCCGCCCCCACCGAATTTTTTCAACCTCCAAAATATGCCGAGACTGGATCGAACCCTTCTCGACCCTCGGTATTATGAACGCTACGGGATAGAGTCGATTCAGACCAAGCGAGGATGTCCTCTGCAGTGTGCATACTGCACCTATCCCATCATCGAAGGTCGGTCAGGACGGGCCCGAGATCCCGTCTCCGTGGTAGACGAGATGTTCGAAGCCTTGGAGGTTCACCCTGAGGTACACCATTTCTTCGTGGTCGATTCAGTCTTCAACCTTCCCCGCACACATGCCAAGGACGTATGCCGCGAGCTAATCGCGCGCCATTGGCAGCTACCCTGGTCATGCTATGCCAACCCATTGGGGTTCGATACCGAGATGGCCGAGCTTGCAAAGGCTGCGGGATGCACAGGAATGGAGATCGGCTCAGATTCCGGCTGTGATCATGTGTTGAAGAACTTGCGCAAAGGCTTCACCACGGATCACATCCTTCGAATGCATGAGATCTGTGAATCCACAGGCATCAAGGACTGTCATACCTTCATCCTAGGGACCCAAGGAGAAACCCTCGATGATGTGGACCGATCAGTCGAATTCATCGTCTCACTGGACCCCTTCGCAGCCATTATCATGGTCTGGGTCGACGACTACGAGGCGCTGGACCCGGCGCTTAGGCGACAACGCATTAGCTTTCGGAGGCAGATCGAAAAACGTCTCTTCGAGCTAAAGGACGAGTTTCCCTACTGGGTCATCCCCTCATTGGGTATAAATTTCTCTAGAGGCCTGTTCCGACGCATCCGGCGCCAGGGCTTTCACGGGCCCCTCTGGGAGCACCTTAGGGCGCCCCTCCCCTCGCCTGAGTAAGAGTCGCCTTCTAACCGTATAGGGGTAAGCAGTGAAAGTAATGCTGCTTCTTAGCTATCCCAGCGTTGAAAAATCAGTGAAGTATTAACGCCACCGAATGCGAAATTATTGGTCATCGCGATATCGGTTTTCGCTTTCCGAATTCCACCGCGAATATAGTCAAGATCTCCACAACGCGGATCCACTTCATCTAGATTCAGAGTCGGAGCCAACCAGCCCTCACGCATCATCTCGATCGTTGCCCAAGCCTCGATAGCTCCGCATGCTCCGAGAGTATGACCAAGGTAACTCTTAAGCGAACTTGTCGGGACGCCGCTACCAAAAACAGCGTGCATGGCGGAACTCTCAGCGATGTCTCCCGCCTCAGTCGCAGTCCCGTGAGCGTTTACATAGTCGATTTGCTCCGGGGCAAGACCCGCATCGGCAAGAGCAATCGCCATCACACGACGCATCCCATCTGAATCCGGATTAGTGATGTGCTTGCCGTCTCCGTTCGTCCCGAACCCCAAAACTTCGGCGTAAATGGGCGCGTTCCGCGATTTGGCGTGCTCAAGTTCTTCAAGAATAAGAGTCGCCGCCCCTTCTCCAACAACCAAACCGTCCCGGTTTCGGTCGAATGGCCGAGGCGTCGTGTGCGGAGCATCATTCCGTGTGGATGTGGCGAACATGATATCGAAGACAGCCACATTGACTGCATGGAACTCTTCCGACCCACCGCAAATCATAATATCCTGCCGTCCACTCAGAATCGATTCCATTCCAAAGCCAATCCCCTGACTTCCGGCCGTACAAGCGCTGCATGTGGTCATGATGCGCCCTCGAACCCCAAAGAACTGGCTCAGGTTGGCTGGGACAGTGTGGCTCATGAGCTGAATATAGTCAGTCGGCCTGATGCCTCTGACGGTTTCCTTCATAAGGCACCTTGAATAAACCTGAATCGCCGGAGGGCTTCCACTCGTTGAGCCATAGGAAATTCCGGTGCGACCCGATCCCAATAGGGGAGAATTGGTGAGCAGAGCATCCTCCAGCGCGATTTCGGTCGCACGAGTCGCCAACAGAGAAACTCGGCCCATACTACGAATCTTCTTGCGAGGATAGTCCGCGGGAATTTTGAAGTCGTCGATACAAGCTGCCAAGCAGGTTTCCATGCCGTCGATCTTAATCAGCTCTTCGCGAACTGATATGCCAGAACGTCCCTCGCGTAGCTCTCGCGAAAATGCATCCCAATCTGACCCTAGTGGCGAAAGGCAACCCATTCCCGTAACGACGACTCGCCGCGTCATACCATGCCCCCGTTTACAGAGAGCACCTGACCGGTGATATATGACGCTTCATCCGAGACCAGAAAGGACACCGCAGCGGCCACTTCCTCGGCGCTTCCCATTCGTCGCATGGGAATCATTTTCTTAACTTCATCAATCGGAAGCGCATCAGTCATATCGGTCTTGATTATTCCTGGCGCTACGCTGTTGACCGTAATCTTTCGCTTGGCAAGCTCCAGGGAAAGCGAGCGCGTCGCTCCGATAATTCCAGCCTTTGAAGCGCTGTAGTTGACTTGTCCTCTATTCCCAACCAGCCCCGAGACTGATGACATCGTGACTATGCGTCCTCCCTCTCGGGTGCGAATCATCGGCATAACCAGGGGGTGAAGGACATTATAAAATCCATCCAGATTGGTTCGCAGAACCCTATCCCAGGCTTCATCGTCAAGCCCCGGGAAGGGGTGGTCCGAATGCACACCCGCATTACAAACCACGCCATAATACGGGCCCTTTGCATTCAATTCAGAGGTCAGTGCGGCAAGAACCTCCTCGCGTTTAGAGATGTCGAAAGCGAGCAGCTCAGCCTCTCCTCCAGTACCACGAATCGCGGATGCCACCTCCGCCGCCGCATCCTTGCCTTTGCGGTAGTTGATTGTGATGTGAAATCCGTCGCTCGCCAACCGTTTAGCTATGGCGGCACCTATGCCCCGGCTTGCACCCGTCACCAGCACCCTTCGTTTCACGATTCAGTCTCCGCTCTCAGAGTTATTTCAAGGCCTGCGCCATTATCTGGAACAAAGCAATTCAAGCGACCCTCAGCCATAAGCGCCTCGCTCTCCTCATCATGGATGCTGCAATCAAAGGACACCATCCCGGTGGATTCTCCCCAAATATGCTGGCACTGAATTCGCAGCTTCTGACTCGGGTCGTAGTGGGTGCAAAGGAAACGTAGGCGCCTAGAACTGACGAGAAGGCCAATTCGTGGAGCACCCCCCTCTTGACGCCTCACCAAGCCTGAATGCACCGCAAGGCACTGGGCCATCAACTCGAGCCCGAGCCATGCTCCAGTTCTTCCATCCGCGTTGGCGAAGAGCCCCTCTTTTGAAGGAAGAGCCGTGCAGATTGTCGTATCGCCCGAATGAGAGTAGACCTCGTGGAGGAGAACCATTTCGCCCGTGTGAGGAAGCAGATCTGCGACCGGAGGAAACTCAGGCATCGTGCTCGCCCACACAAACCAGATTTCCCGTCGAGAAGTCGCCGGCATCGTCTGCCAACCTAAAACGAAAAAATTCTCCTCCGTCGTCGGTTTCAAGAGTCAGTTTCGGCCGATCTCCCGGAAGAAGCGGTCGCTTGAATTTGAGCCTGTCGATGTTCAGCGAATTCGGCTCACGGCCCCGCCACTCCAGTGCATATCGAATCACCCAGTCGAGTTGAAGAACTCCGGGAACGATCGGAAAGCCACGAAAGTGACCCTCTAAGCAGGAGAGATCGTCTGGAATCGCGAGTTCCAACTCCCATCGCCGAGGCCCCTTGCGGACCCCCTCGACCACTGGGTCGAGCCCAACCCCTGCTCGCCGGGAGCTCACGCGGTACTCAGGCTGGGCTTCTCAGCCCGGTATGGAAACAAAACCATAGTCGAAAGCCGATGACGCGCTCCGGCCCAACTACCCGCCGTCATGTCATACCGGATGCACGCTCCCGAGACAGCGCTTCCTGTACTCACTTTTCGCCGAGCCGGAGATGAATGAGATCCACAACATCCTGCACTGTCTGCAAGCTCCTCATCTCTTCCTCACTGACATCAAGGCCCATTTCTCGCTCAGTGGCAACAGCCAGGTCGATCGCGTCGATGCTATCGAGATCAAGGTCATCCATTAGGTGGGCAGTCAGCACGACACTCTGCGGATCGAGTTCGAACAAGTCGACGAGCACGCTTTGAGTTTTTTCGAAAACCTCTTGTCTGGTCACTCTTATTAGTTCCCTACTTCGTGCGGTGGCCAGAAACGAAGGCGGCGAGACTTCGTACGCAGGAAAAGTGAGTGCGGTCCTCATCCGGATCTTCACCGGTGATGATTCCATATTTCAGCTCGAGTGCCATTCCGATCTCCAGGGCATCGATCGAATCCAGGCCAAGCCCTTCGCCAAAAAGAGGATCTTCGCTCACAATCTCCTCTGGAGTAACGTCCTCAAGAACCAAAGCCTCGATGATGAGGTCCTTGAGTTCGACTTCTAAGTCGATCGTCCCTACTGCGTCAAGCTGTTTCATCTTCAAGTCCTAATTCGAATTGATCGCGCAAATATTCAGTAATCTTCCGCGCGGCCATTGAAGTCGCCACGCCGCTGCCCACTACATCTGCCGCGGTGAAGGGCTTGCCCCCCCTAAGGGAATAGCGCAAACGGGAATTGGGCATAGCGTACCAAGGCTGCCCCTTCTTTAGGGCAGGCGGATCGCAGGAAATCAAGACGGGGAAGACTCGGCAGCCAGTCCGCAGCGCTATATGGGCAGCCCCCCGATTGAACTGACGAAGCCCTTCCTCGGAAGAGCGCGTACCCTCTGGGAAGATCAGAACGGAGCGGCCCGCAGACAGGCGTGCGCTGCAAGCCTCCACAAATTCGCTTCCACCTCGGTTCGGGATATACCCCACCGCGGAGACGATTCCGCCCAGTGCCCTGTTCTCCCACGCCTCTTTCTTGACAACGCAGTCCCCCTGGGGCAAGAGTGAGAGGAGAAAAACCACATCCAATAGCGTTGGATGGTTGGCAACGATCAGCGTCGGCCCGTCGCCCAGGCTCTCCATACCCGAAGTCGTGAGTCCGAAAATCCCCAACTTCCTTCCCAGTTCGATGTAGGCGATAAACCAGCGCTGGAGCCGAGCCTGGGCTCGAAGCTCACGCTCTGGTCGGGGGCAACCTCGATCCACAACCTTCAAAACACCATGGGCGAGTACGACCGAGCCAATCCCAAACACCGCAAATAAGAAGCCCGCCCCGGCTACTCGAAGTAGCCCCTGTCCGAAGCTCAGAAGTCTGCGCATGCCCTTGCCCCTAGCCCGAACTGGAAGTGCCACCGATTCTACTTGCCCAACCAATTCCGCTACCGGCCTCGAACCGAAGGCGCGGAGGAGAAAGTACCCGCAGGGTGCTTTCCAAAATTTGCATCCAACAGGTGCGCGAGCGATAATCTTAACGGATTCACTGAGCGCAGACGATGCGCCACCCTCCGACTGAGTGAGTGAGTGAGTGAGTGAGTGCGTGAGTGAGTAAGTGCAGCGATAACCCGAGATACTCCGGTTGAAGCCGAACCACGAATGGGCGAAGAAAGTGCGAAACGGAGAAGCAGCTGCAGCTCTTCGGGTACGCGAGGCCCTGTTTTCTATCGGTACAGCACTGATATTTGGGACAGCTGCCTTCGCCATGTTATCCACTCCGGGTATTCATCCTCCTGCCCATGCTCGCCCAGAGGTCGATCAGCTCAGATTACTTGCTGCTCGCCTCGCTGCGGTTCCTGGATTGAGCGCGCGCTTTCGCGAAGAGAAACATCTAGCGCTCCTCGTAAGCCCTCTACTGAGCGAGGGCACTCTCTACTTCTCACCTCCGAATCTTCTGCTCAGACGTGTTGATTCACCCATTCCATCAAGCGTACTGATTCGTGAAGGCCGCCTCTCTATGACAAGCGAGGGAGGCCTAATGACAATCGGACTCGACGAGGATCCAGTCGTACGAGTCTTCGCAGACAGCCTTCGCATGGTGCTCTCCGGCGACCTATCCGGCCTGAGAACGATCTACGAAGTAGAGCTGACCGCCTTTGACCCGGCAGAGGAAGGGCTTTTTGCGCTCCAGCTCAAACCCTTGGATCCGGCTCTACGCTCGGTTCTCAGTGCGATCGAAGTACAAGGGCGTGGCACCAAAATTACACAACTAAAAGTCCAGGAAGCCGGTGGTGACTTCAGCATCACCCGCTTCACCGAATTCAACAACGAGCGTGAGTTCGAGAGCGAGGAAATTGATTCAATCTTCGCGCTTCCTCCGTCGTGAGCTTATTCCGATGGGCCACCATCGCGACAGCCACCGCCCTCTTCGCTTCCATGGCGTTTTTCTTGGCAACGCGGATGGAACTTACCAGCGGGCTAGTTCATTTCCTTTCAAACGAAGGAGACCGAGAACTCGCAAGCCTCTCGAGCAGCCTTGCGAATTCCCCCATCACCCGGGGAATGGTTCTGGTCATTTCCAGCAACGATGTAGCCCTCAGCCTAGCTGCCGCCGCCGAATGGAAGAACCAGCTCTCTAGTCATCCGGAAGTCGAAAAAATTTCTTCGGGGCCCGACCCGAAGCTGACTGATGAAGTTCGCACTCTCTACTTTGAGCGTCGCTTCGCGTTCATCACCAATCAACCAGAATACGAATTAATGCCCTTGCTCGAGGACAAAGGCCTCAGACGATCCGCGCTCCGTCTTCGCGAGACGCTCAACCTGCCCGAGGGAGCTCTCTTCAAAAAGCTGGCTCCGGCTGATCCACTCCTTTTATTCAGAGACTTGCTCGAACGCTTTCGCAGCGCGCAAACTGGCTCTCTCGATGTCGTGGACGGTCAATTCGCGGAGATCGACTCCAAGCGGGCTGTCCTCTTCCTGACCACGATCCACTCGCCCTTTGCCTCTTCCCATCAAGTTCCCTTGGACGTATATCTACTGAATAGTTTTGCTGCCCTAAACGAAAACTACCAGGGAGAGCTGAACCTTGAACGCGCCGGAGTCCACGCTTTTTCGGTTTCCTCCGAACGGTCGGCTACTCGAGACGCAAACCGAATTGGCCTCTTTTCAGTCTTGGGAATCATATTCCTCTTCGTAGTCTTATTTCGATCTCTCAAGTTGCTAGCCATAACTCTTCTTCCTCTCGCGGGCGGACTCCTAACAGCGGCCACTGGAAGCCTGCTCCTATTCGGAGAGTTGCATCTGATGACCGTAGTCTTCGGCGCGACACTATTAGGCGTTTGCCTCGACTACCCGATTCACTACGCCTGCTTCCATACCATGCTGCCCGCCAAGAAAGGACTGCGGGAAAGCTCAAGTTCAATCAAAAGAGTTTGGGGCCCAATCGCCATGGGGGGAGCCACGACCTTGGCAGGGTTCGTCGGACTTGCATGGGCAGAGTTTCCTGGCATTCGTGAGATCGGAATATTTTCGGCTCTGGGCATTGCGGGGGCCTTGGCGACGACTCGAGGCCTCCTTCCCGCAATAATGCCACCGGGACAAGAAGCACCCCTAGTCCAAAAACGTGTCGCTCAAAAACTCACCGCGGCGCTCGAGAGAATCGGAGAGCGCCGCCTGCTGGTCTTCTTCCCCTTCGCAATTGCAGCTCTCGTATGTATCGTTGGGCTTCCTCAGCTTTCCTGGGACGACGATGTGTTCTCGCTGAGTATCCCCATCGATCCAGAACGTTTGCAAGAAGACCGACGGGTCCGAAATTTGGTTTCCCAAATGGATTCTGGCCGATTCATCGTCGCGTTCGGTGCCGACGACGAAAAAGCACTCAGAGTCAACGATGCTGTGTACTCAAGGCTCGCCAAAGCCAGGGACGCTGGAGTGATCGATGACTTTCGCTCGCTTCATACGTTTCTAACTTCGGAGGCTCTCCAGCAAGAGAACTTGCGCGTATTTTCGCAGGCTCCTGACCTGGCTTCGCGTACTCTCGCAGCCTTGCAGTCCGAAGGCTTTCGGCCCGAAGCTTTCGCGGAGTTCACTCAAGCACTCGAGGCCGAACCGCCGCCCCCCCTGAGGATCGGAGACTTGACCGGGTCCGCCCTGAGCGACCTTGTAGCCCCCTTCCGGATCCATATGCCGGAAAGCGCGGAACAGACCGTTGCCTACCTCACCTTTTTAAAGGGCGTTAACGATTCCACTGCTCTGAGCCAAACCCTCGCCGGCCTTCCCAATGCACGACTCTTTGACCAAAGAGAGTTTCTTCGTGACATCTATCGCGAGTACAGAGAACGAACCAGCGTCGCCATCGCGTTCGGACTTTTGGCGGTTACCTCTCTACTCGCCCTCCGCTATCGCAACGCCAAAGTTGCCTTCACAACCTCTATGCCTGCAATCTTCGCGGCGACGACGACATTGGGGTTACTATCGTTGTGCGGCATAGAAGTAAACTTGATTCATCTACTCGGACTACTTCTGGTCCTCAGCATTGGTGTCGACTACAGCATCTTCCTGGTTTCGGCTCAGGCCGACCCCCAGGAGAAACCGGCCACTCTTCTCAGTTTATCCATCGCCTGCACCTCGACGTGCCTCTCCTTTGGCCTTCTTTCTCTCTCCTCATTTCCGGCGCTGCATGCGCTCGGGATCGTCACCGGCACGGGAACTCTACTAAGCCTCCTATTCGCGTTATTGATTCTGGCCGACGGCAAGAGGCAGGAGGAGAGGCCTTGAAGCCCTCGATGGCCGCGTCGATTATTCTCATCGGCATATTATTTGGTTGTGCTGGGAAAATCCCATCAGTGGCGACGCCCAGACCCACAGACCTAACGGGGCCATTGGTCTCCAGCTTGGAAATCCCTGGAGACTTCATCGTCCGCCAGCACATTTCAGTGACGACCCCTCAAATGAACGGCGACTTCGAGGCAATTATCCAGAGCTATTGCGGAGAACTCACGATCATAGGATTTTCGCCCTTGGGTCTAAAACTTTTCAGCGTGCGCCAATCCGGCCAAGATCTAGAGATCGATGCGTTACAGCTCAACGGTTGGTCCTTCTCACCCGATCGAATCCTGCTCGACGTACACAGAATCTATTTCTACCCCATCGCGCAGCCATCTCTCGAAGATGGACAACACGTTCTCAGGTTCGGAACCGATCCATTGCGTGAACGCTGGAGCGAGGGGCGCTTAACCGAACGCAGTATCCCCATGGAAGACGAGCAAGGGGAGCAGTGGCTCGAGATCCGATACAAAGAGACAAAACACGCTATTCCAATTTTGAACTCGCGTTGGGATAGCCGGGATATAAGCCTGCGAAACCCACTCTACGAATACGAACTCGGAATCAGAACGGTCAGCTATCAGGCTTTGAGCTGCGAGGCGGACCGCGACTAGGCAGAACCGGGCGCCCGATTCACTTGAGCGCAACCGAGTCAACGGAAGCAGCGACCCGCTTTGCCACGACCTCAGGCATTCTCCGAGCTTTCGAGCGGTCGCGGTGGTGAGCCCGCGGGGATTCGAACCCCGAACCTAGAGATTAAAAGTCTCTTGCACTGCCATTGTGCTACGGGCCCGGGCCTTAGTTACCACTCGGCGGGGGCCGTGTCTATGCCTCGCCGAAAGCCGGCGCCCTACCAGGCCGCTTCGGGCAAGAGCCCGGGAACGCGAGCGAATTTGGCTTCGCTTGACTTTCGCTTTTTATTCGCCTAGGGTCGGGTCGTCACCCCCAAAGGCCCCGAGCGCCCCCCCAACCGGAGCGCTCGGGGCCGAACCCCCGGAACACGGAACACGGAGAACCCTATGCGAATCGAAATCACTTCGACCCAGGCGGGCGCCTCACGCACCCGCGCTTCGCGCACAACCGTGCGGCCC
>JAPKBZ010000157.1 GCA_028823175.1 Myxococcota bacterium | reverse complement strand
TAAAGGAAGTACTCGCTCTTGGCCATCAGTCGCTCCGGGACTCCGCCCTCTCTCGCTCACTCTGTGCGACGAATTTGGCTTCTTCTTCGGCGACGAACTCTTGGTAGCCTTCCGGGTCGATGAACGGATTTTGGGGCGCACCCGCTTCCATCTGGATTCGCTTTTCCGCCATGCCGTGCAAGTGGGGATGCTGACTCAGGAAAACATCCGCTTGGATCTGCTTCAGCGTCCGAAACGTCTGAGCGTAGTTGTCCTCGATTCCGGGGTGACGGGTATTTCCCAGGAGACGCACGCCCCGGTTGATCGAGGTCCCGCCCACGAAGACCACGAGGTGTTCTTGATCGTCTTCCTGGACCGTCATTGTCCAGGTCGTACAGCCCTTCGTATGTCCACTGGTCAGGTGCGCGCGCAGGGTGACCTCACCCAATGTCACGGTGTCCCCATCTTTCAGCGTGCGATCCACACCGATCGGCTCCCAATCCGGCGCGTCCGCCGCCGAATTGTCGATTCCTCTTGTGATTGCAATCGCATCCTCGCCCAAGGCCATGACGCGGGCGCCCGTTCGTTTCTGCATGGCCGCATGCCCCTCGACATGGTCCCAATGCGCATGGCTCGAGAGGATGATCTTGATGTCTTGCGGCCGAAATCCCAGCTTCTCGATATTCGCGAGCAGCCCGGCGGACATCTCGCGTGTTCCTGTATCGAGCAAGATCAAACCGTCGCGGGTCTCGATGAGGTGGGCAGAGATCGCTGTCGCCCCGACGTAGTAGATGTTCCCAATCACCCGGAAAGGCTCAACG
This sequence comes from Myxococcota bacterium, assembly GCA_028823175.1. Taxonomy (GTDB): domain Bacteria; phylum Myxococcota_A; class UBA9160; order UBA9160; family UBA4427; genus JAZXM01. The sequence goes on along the minus strand of JAPKBZ010000157.1, from coordinate 4,405 downwards.
GGGTGGCTCCCCTCGGCGCGGAGCATCGCCCGGGTTTGGGAGACCGCGTTGTCGAGCTCGGGTGCTTGCGTCGAAACCGATTGACAGCCGAGGCTGAAGGCCAGTCCGAGGACCAGGGACCACGTTGTCACGAAGGGGCGAATCAAATCCATCTCTTCCCTCATGCTGGGTTGAGTAATCCGGACGCGAATGCGAAAGGCGTACTGCCCGCCATCAGATAGGGCTCGGTCAATTCTCCCGACTTCAATAATCGGTCAAGGCCAATGAGGATGTCTGCGGAGCCCACATGACCGGTTTCGTGTCCGGTGATGAGGAAGTTCTCCAGAGGAATCTCGATGACGGAAGCAATCAACTGTAGAAACATGACCGCCGTCTGATTACAGATGACCCTGTTCGGCCGAACGCCGAAGCGTTTTTCCATTGCCTGAAAACTACCCAAGTAGCCCTCCGCATAGCGCTCGCGTCGATCGATGCCCTCCAAGGTCAGGATCTCTCGCTCTGCGGGGTTGACCCCCTCTGGCGCGACGGGGTTTTGGGTTCCCCCATATTTGATAATGATGCTGCCATTCAGATCGCTTTGGGTGACGGTCTCTGCGCCCGCAAACTCCGCTTTTGAGGTGTGCTTTGTGTTGATTCCGACGATTGTCGCCGCCCCGCCGTCAGCATGTGCCCACAAGCCATAACTCTCGACGGAGGAATGATCGATCGTATAGGACCAGCGTTCCGCGGTGACGATGGCGGCGAGTCCGCCACCCCGAACGGCGAGCCAGCCATGGGCCAGATCGAGGGCCGAGAGCGCACCGAGGCAGCCGATCGTGAGATCGATCCCCACACAGGTCCCAGGCACGTCGCAGGTTTTCATGATCTCAGTTGAGACTGAATACGAGGGGAGATAATCGCGCGACATCCCGGCGAAAATCACAAGCTTTAGATCCGCCGCGTTCACGCCTGAATCGTCCAGGGCCCGCCGAAGAGCATCGGCACCCATCGAGCTGGGATGATCTTCGTCACGAGCGTGGCAGACATTTTCCCAGCCTTGGAAGATGCTGGAATCTCCGCCGGCTTCGGCAACCACTTCTTTTACGGGGCGGGCAGGGGGTAAGTACACACCTGTCCCAAGAATCGAAAGTGTATCTGTCATGGCGCGGGAGCCTCCGGTGCTTGGTCGTTTAATAGGCGCTCTGCCGCGTCTGCGATCTGAGTCGCTCGTTGCTCCAGGACCTTGGTTTCGACCATCTGCGTCGGATGACCGACGACGATCGCCGGCAGAGGGCGTTCAGTGGGCTGATAGGTCATGGCGCGATCGATCTGGTTCGCGAAAGGCACGGTCAGGATGGCGAAGCCGGCAACACCGGCGCGCTGCAATGCGATTGAGTCGAGCGAACTGCCCGAGGAACAGCTCCCTCAATCCGAGACTCCGCAGAGAACCAGTCCCTTCTCGCGGGAGAGCAGCCCGAGTAATTCGCCAGGCATGCGCTGACTGGCATCTCCTTTGTTAAGGATTTCTTCCTCCACTTCGATCCCTCGATCACGCAGAATCTGCTGTGACATGCGGAGGATCTTGATCGAGTTGGGCTTGCTGTGATCGACGAACCGCACCCGTCGTTCTGTGGGTTTGAGGATCACCTCAAGGGGTTCGGGGGTGGGCCTGGGGATCGGGTCCACCAGGAGCTCGCAGCTGACGTCATCGCAGCTCGTGATTTGCTGAGCGGGTACGCTCACCGCACCCTCCTCGGCCTTGATCTTAGGTAGTTCACTCATTTTGAATTTCCCTCCGCGGCTTCTCGACTTGATGGTGAAGCCTTTTCATTGATTTGCCTGGTCATGATATGCGTGCTTCCTACCCAGCGAGGGATGACGGCAGAAAACCGCCCTCCCGCTGCGCCACATTCGATGAATGTCAATTGGTCTGCGCTCCTGAGAGGGGAGCGCATTGCGCCGGGCTCGACCTCTGCGAAGGCAATTGGTTCCTGCGCGATCCGGCCCATCCGCTCGAGATCGTCGGTCTGGCGTCGCGCATGTTCGTAGATATACGCGCGTGCTTCGTCCCGACTAAACTCTTTGCTGACAAGCGCCATATGATCGGGCGCGATCACCACGACGAATCCGCCGGATCGATAATACCAGGCGGTCTGGCCGTAATGACACATGCAGTCGCCGATCGTGTCCAGGATCTGGGCGGCTGTATCGCCGTAATGGTTATTGCACGAGTTCGGCCCCTCGGTGGACATGACCGAGACCGCCGAGGCGCCTTCGGGGATTCCCATCTGGGTGTGATAGGCGCCCCACTCGGTTTCCGGATGTTCGGCCACGCAGAAGCTGATGCGACCTGGATGGCCGATCGTGCCGTGGGGCTGGAGTACGCCGCCTGCTCGACCACAGAAGAGGCGCATCATCTGGGCGAAGCGTCCGACCGTGGCATTCGCGCGGCAGTTGGCGCCCAGCGCGTTCTCTCCGTGCTCGAAACCGAGCTGTGAGACCACCGGGCCACTCACAACGACCATCAACGATGCCCCGCCTGTTGTGACCTCGACCCCGCAGATGTTCAGCTTTGGGTCGAGCAAAGCTTCGGTCAAACTTCGCAACAAGGAGCCATATTCCATCGCGCAACCGGCCATGACGGCAGTCGCTGCGGCTTGCTCCGCGCGCACGATCACATTGTGCTCCGGGAACTCGCCGATCACGTCGTCGGCACGCCAACCCGTCGCGTCGAGCATCTCGTTGACCACGCTGCCATAGGGAGGAATGACCGGCAGACCATCCGTCCAGCCGCTGTTCATGCAATTTTCGATGTCTTGGAGCGTTTCTAAAGCCATCCTGGTCCTTCATGTTGGCGGTGAGCAGTGGGCGGGATTCCGTCGATTGGCCGAGGCGTTGAGGATAGGTAATTAAAGCTGGGTTTCCGCAACCCCGGCCGAGTAGCACGTTGGCAAGTCTCTCGAATTCAGCAGCGATATGGCCGACCCGGGCGGAATTGAAAAGCCCCGTTAAAATCACTATCCCCGGGCACTAATCGATCATTGGCTTCAGCACATCGTGAAGAGTAGCCGCGACGATTTCGTGTGACCGTGGTGTCCAGTGCCCGTCGTGAAAGAAGTAGAGTGGCGGTAGCGGCGACTCGGCATCGGCGGCCTCGAGGCGGGGATTGAGATCGACGTAGCGTATTCCCAGCTCTTTGAGCTGCTCTTCGACGATGCGCACTGGCTTGTCGAGATCGTACTTGAGATCCCATCCGGGCCTCAGGGACAAGAAACGCTCTCGCGCCGCCCGTTCGACCACGGTCCGATACGAAAAGTATGCGACGAGCAACTCACTGCCGCTTTTCTTGACCTCGTCGTGCAGCAGCTCGAGATACGCGCGTGTCGTTTCATAGTCACGCGTTGCTTGCGGCCTCAGGTCGATCTCGCACATTGCGAGGTAGGGCGGCCAGGGTATCCATTCTCTGCGAAAGCTCGTCTGCCGATATTTCAAGGCGCGACTTGCCTGCTGGTACAAGAGAAAAAGTCTGGACGTCCTGCCTGGTTGGTCAGTACGCCGAGGTCCCGGCTTGATGCCATGATCATCTTGGGGTCGACTGCCGTTCTTGACGATGTCGTTGCCGAGATACATCGCGTAGAGAACCAGATCCGGGTCCAGTTGCTTCCCACGCGATTTGAAGAAGTGGTACTGGTGCTCGAGATCCCAGCCACCGGTCGCCGTATTGACGATATCGACCTGCAACTTGGCTTCCAGAACATCTGCGAATTGTTCCTCGCGCTGCACTCCATAACCGGACGCGAAGGAATCGCCGAGCAGCACGATTCGAAAACCTTCCTTTTTCCCAATTTCGTCGTCGCGGAACCCCACACTATTGGTCTCGAATACGATGTCGTACTCGCCGGTCGTCCATCGCTGATGGGCGTTTGCCACGTACGAAAACCCTGTCGCGACGGCAGGCGCCCAGGGAGATCGTTCATCCAACGGATACTGAATCCACCTCAGCAAGACCTCGGCGATCACCAAACAGATGATCGAAGTTGCAACTAGGAGTGCAATTCTAAAACCAAGCATTCCGGTCCACTCCACGCTGGCAAGTGGTGACGTTGTAGCCCGGGCTCGCATAGACAAGGATGAGCATCGCTCTGCTTTGGATTCTGTGGGTTCTGAGTTCCGGATCGGGTCTCTTTCATCGAGCTCCAAGGGTGGGGTTCTGCCCCTTTCCACGGACAGTTTGATTTAGGCTAGTTCTTTCATTTCTCGCTGTTCAGTTCTTCGTACTCGTCTTGGATTGTGGAACCGTTCGATGTAGTCGAAGACGTCGGATCTTGCTTCTGCGCGGGTTTGATATCGCTTCTGATTGACGCGCTCTCGCTTCAGCAAGCCGAAGAAGCCTTCAGCAAGCCGAAGAAGCCTTCGGCCGCTGCGT
>JAPKBZ010000156.1 GCA_028823175.1 Myxococcota bacterium | reverse complement strand
AGGTCCGGATCAACTCTTAGGAAGGGTCATGCTCGAACTCAGTCACGTCACCAAGCGCTACGCCGGCGTAGCAGCACTTGAAAACTGCGATCTAAGCGTAGCGTCGGGTGAGACCACCGTTCTAATCGGCCCATCGGGTTGTGGAAAGTCGACGATCCTGCGTCTGATGATCGGCCTCCAGCTGCCCGACGCGGGCAACATTCGCTTCGCGGGCCAGCCCCTCGAGCCGGCGAAGCTACCCGCGCTCCGCCAACGGATGGGCTACGTGCTCCAGGACGGCGGCCTCTTTCCGCATTTGTCGGCGCGCGACAACACCACGCTGATGGCAGAGCACCTTGGCTGGTCCTCACAGCGCATTGCCTCGCGCATCGAAGATCTTGCCGAGCTCACGCACTTTCCCTTCGATGGATTGGACCGGTTTCCACTGCAGCTCTCCGGCGGCCAGCAGCAGCGTGTGAGCCTTATGCGCGCCTTGATGCTCGACCCTGAGGTCCTTCTACTCGATGAGCCGCTCGGGGCACTCGACCCGATGATCCGCTTCGAGCTTCAGAACGACCTGCGCGAGATCTTCTCGCGGCTGCGCAAGACGGTCGTGATGGTGACGCACGACCTAGGCGAGGCCGCGTTCTTTGGGGATACGATCGTGTTGCTTCGGGACGGTCGAATCGTGCAAAAGGGCACGCTGCGGGAGATGCTACGCACGCCCGCCGACGAGTTTGTGACGCGCTTCATCCAAGCGCAGCGCGCGCCCCTCGAAGCCATGGAGCAACAGCCGTGAGTCTGCGCCTCCGACTCGCAGCCGGTTTGATGCTGGCGGTCGGCCTCCTGCTGGTGGCCGGCGAATCCCGCCCCGACCCACGCGCCATCATGGTCGGCTCGAAAAACTTTACCGAAGGCGTCGTGCTAGGCGAGTTGGTACGCGCCCTCGCGTCGACGGAGACCCCGGCCGAGCATCGTCAGGCACTCGGCGGGACGCGTCTCGTCTTCAACGCCCTGGTGTCGGGCGAGATCGACGTCTACGCCGAGTACACCGGAACGCTCACGCACGAGATCCTCGCGCAGCAGCAGCCGGAGTCGCGGGAGGAGATCCGCGAGATCCTCGCCGAATCGGGCCTGCGCATGAGCGAGTCACTGGGCTTTCGTGACAACTTCGCGCTGGGAATGCGCAAAGATCTCGCAGAACGTCTCGGCATTCGTCGCGTGTCCGACCTACGCGCGCATCCCGACCTGGTCGTTCGCTTCGGCACCGAGTTCATGGAGCGCGGCGACGGCTGGCCCGGCCTCAAGCGGCACTACAGCTTGCCCCAGCAAGACGTACTCGGCGTCGAACACGACCTCGCGTACCGCGGCATGGCAGCCGGAGGTGTCGACCTCACCGACCTTTACACGACCGACGCCGAGATCACCTACTACGACCTCCTCACACTCGAGGACGATCTCGACTACTTCCCTTCGTACGAGGCGCTCCTGCTCTACCGCGCTGAGCTGGCTGAGACGCAGCCGGCCGCGCTCCAGGCCATGCTTCGCCTGGAGGGCCAAATCGACGAGGCCGAGATGATCGCAATGAACGCGCGCGTCAAGCTCGAGGGCGTGCAGGAGAACGTGGTCGCGGCTGACTTTCTGCGCAAGGAACTCGGAGTCGACGTCGACGCTAGGGAGACACTGCGCTCCGAGCGGTTCTTCCGCTACACCGGTCAGCACCTCGCCCTAGTCGCAAGCTCTCTGTCCGCCGCCATCTTGGTCGCCGTGCCTCTCGGCATTGCGGCGGCCCGGCGACCCCGCCTCGCCCAGGTGATCCTCGGAGTGGTCGGCGTCGCGCAGACGATTCCAGCGCTCGCGCTGCTGGTCTTCATGATTCCACTCTTCGGCATCGGCGCCGGTCCGGCGGTGGTCGCGCTCTTTCTGTACAGCCTGCTGCCGATCGTACGAAACACACACACGGGCTTGACCGGGATTCCACTGCCGCTGCGCGAATCTGCCGAGGCTCTGGGCCTGTCGAGTGGCGCGCGCCTGCGCCTGATCGAAGCGCCCTTGGCCGCGCCTTCGATTCTAGCCGGAATCAAGACGGCGGCGGTCATCAATGTCGGTGCCGCAACGCTCGGCGCGCTAATCGGGGCTGGAGGCTACGGGCAACCGATCCTCACGGGCATTCGACTCGACGATATGGGGCTGATCCTGGAGGGCGCCGTGCCCGCTGCCCTGCTCGCGATCGGCGTACAAGGGCTGTTTGAATGGGCCGAGCGGGCCGTGATGCCGGCGGGCATCCGGCCACAGGCGCGTGACTGAGCACTGAGCATGGAGAGCGACATACTCCGGGCAAAGGTGGCGTAGCGCGCGCCGCTCCTGCACCCTCTGATTCTTCCACAACACCTATGCCTTCGTAGACTCCAGTTCGGAGTCTCCCGCTCGGTATCAGCAACCGAGCCAAAGGCGCTTCCGTAATGACTTCTTTTGAAATTACTCCTGTCTTATCCTCGATCGACCACGGTCAACGGAAGGATTTGCTGGTGCGTCTCGACGGGGCGCTGATCGGAACGAGTGATCTAGTTCCACTGCGCGACGCACGCTACCTGGAGACGCACGGAATCTACGAGGGTCGCTCAGATCAGCAGCGGCTCATCATCGATTGGTTCGCCAAACACGGCATCCCGAGCCTCCAGACCAAAGGCACATTTCGAGTCCTAAGCGTCGGATGCGGTAGCGGCGTCCTCGATGTCTCGATCGCGACGCGGTTGCAGGAGCAGACCAACGGCCTGCACTACGTCGGGGTCGACCCGAACCGGATTGAGTGCGAGGCCTTCCAGAAGAATTTTTCGGAGGCCTCACTCGACCAGGCACGGTTCGAGGTCGTACCCACGACCTTCGAAGACTTCGGGGCCGCGGGCGGCTTCGATCTGATTCACTTCGTTCACAGTCTCTACTACATGCCCGATCCTACGGCGGCACTCGAGAAAGCCCGCAAGCTCCTCGCACCTGGAGGCCGCTTGATCGTCTTTCACGCCCCCTGCGAAGCGCTGAATGATCTCACCGTGCGCTTCTGGGATAAGCAGTACCAACGCCAGACTCTCTTCGCAGAAGACTTCGCGAAGACCTTCGATGCTTGGAGTTGGGACTACGAGCGCGAGCGGGTCGACGCCCGACTCGAAGTCAGCCCACTGGCCAATCCGAATTCGAGTATCGGCCTCGCATTGCGGGATTTCATCGTGCAGTTCGACACCCTGGGTCTATCCGAGTCGATTCAGGACATCGTAGATTGTTATCTGCGCCTCATCTCGGTCGAAGCTCACGGCGAGACGCACATTGCCCACCCCGTCGACGTCTTCGTCATCGACGGATGAAGATCATCGACACGTCTTGCCGGAAGCGGGATCGGCCGTCCTCGTCTCGTCTGGCGGCGAGGTAGGCACCCAGGAGCTCGTCCTGCTGCATCGCTGCAAGACTCAGCTCCGAATCGAAGAGGCAGCGCTGCAGGAATCCCTCAAGCACCGCATCATCTTCGATCACCTGCTCGTAGGAAAGCGGCCGCACTTCCAGCTGAGCCCCCGCGGCGCGAAAGGCGCTGACTACCGATTCTGCGCTCGCGTAAGGAGTACCACCGGGCTTGTAGCGCCCCAGGTACGCCTCGTAGAAAGCGAGGTAGTGAGCGGACTTCGTGGCGTGCGCGATGAAGCCGAAGCCATCAGGCGCGATGGCACGCAGAAAGGCCGTCACGCCTTGTTCCAGTTCCGCCTCGGACAAGGCATAGAGGGCGTGGACGGCCCATATGACATCGTAATCGGTCGCCGTCGCAGGTAGATCCTGAAGCGTGCACTCGAACTCGCGGTCCGCGATGAAGGGCGACGCAAGCGATGCTCGGGCCTCGCTGAGCGAGAACGAACTGGGATCGAGCAGGTCCAGCACGATCGGACCGTTTTCCCGCGATCCGAGCCCCGTATGCGCACACAGCGCCGCCGGAAACTTTCCACTGCCGCAGGCCACGTCGAGAATTCGCAATGGCGACCGCTTTGCCTCGCGCTCAGGGAGCAGCGTGTCCCAGTCGCACGCCAAAGCGAGCTCCCGATAGTCGAGGGTCGCCACCTGGTAGAAGGCATCCATCTCCGCGCGCCCGACCTCGCTCCAGTGGGCGAGGCTTCTGTCTCGAGTGTCGCCAGCTTCTCCGCTCACGAAGCCGCCCTCGACCCGTAAACGACGGGATTTAAGTGGCTAGCGATCGGCTCGCCGGGCTTTACGTCGGGCATGAATTTCTCAAAATCTCCACTGATTAGGGTCGGCGATTCGACCAGTCGAGCACCGGCCTCGAGGTACGTGGTCGCGAGAGCCATACGCGGCAATGAGCTGCGGTTGGGGCCCGCGGTGTGGAGGCTGCGAGTGTGGTGGAAGCTCACTTCTCCGAGCTCGAATGGACCGTCCTCGACAGCGATGCCTCCGTCGCGCAGCGCTGCGGCGATCCCACGATCGTAGGAGTCATCGAACTTGCTGAACGGCAGATCGGCGACCCTCCGCCAACTTTCGATGCATCGCGCAAAGGCAAGGGGCCCCATCGCCCTCGGCGTTGGCTGCAGCGGGACCCAGACAGTGACCACGTTCTCAGAAGCGATCGGATAGTGGTGGGCATCATAGTGCCAAGGCGTTCGGCCGCAGCCAGGCAGTTTTGAGAGCGCGTTGTCGTGATAGAGGCGAACCGAATCGACGCCGAGCAGCTCCGCTGCGATCCGGGCGAGTCGCCGGCTCAGCACGAAGGCCCGGGCGATCGGATCGATCGTCCACATCATCTCGAGACTCGGAAAACGCATGGCCGTTGTGTCGCCGAGCGCCCTTGCGAAGAGGTTTTCGAGTGCGCTTCTCAGCAGTAGCAGTGAGGCTGGCGAGCAGACGTGCTTCAGCTTGACGAATCCCTCGCGCCGGAAGAACTCGATAGACTCTTGCGGCAGTCGGTAGGCTGAGTCGAGCTCCTCTGCCAGTTCGGGCAGCGATGGCGGCGAAAACGCGGGCAAGGGCGGCGCCGCGACATCGGGTTCGGGCTCGCTCCCATCATCGTGAGCGAGCGAGAGATACCAGTCCCACCACTGCTCGTTGCTCGCCGCCCACTTCTCGTTGATACCATCGCTGATGGCATTCGACCGATCGAGGAAGGAGAACGCGTCGGGTAATGTCGTTTTGTTGGGCATTGGGCTGGCAGACTAAGGCACGGGACCGCGACACGCCCCAACTCGTTTTCAAAAGCC
>JAPKBZ010000064.1 GCA_028823175.1 Myxococcota bacterium | reverse complement strand
CCGTCGGCATCAAAGGTGTAGGAGCGGTAGCCGGGGGGAAGCCAGGTGTTCTTCGTGAGGTCAAAGTTGTTCTTCAATGCGGGCCCGACATGAACGGTGCGGCCCATGAACTCGTACGTGTCGGGAGCGTGGGTGTGACCGGCTCCCAGCCCACGAACAGTTGGTAGATCGCCCAACAAGTCGGCCCACTCGGCGTTGTAGGCCTCAGCGTTCAACATGCCTACGGGACATCCCGGTGGATGATGCACCCAAATGAATACGTGGTCGGCACCGACCTGGGAAACCATGTCGCGTATCCAAGCGGCCTCCGCCGTGCCCAGACTTCCATCGCTATGGAGTCGATCGGTGTACTCCGGAGGGTCGACGGCGCGCCCGGCTGCGTCTATGACGAGGTTTCCTGCGCTGGAATCCACAAACAAGAAGGCCCAGGCACCTACTTCGATCACCCGAGACGTCGAGACGGATGGCCTTGCCATCGACGCGGTAAACACGGCGTCCTGGTCGTGATTGCCGGGAATCACGTTTACAGCGACAGAGAAGCGAGAAAACGCTTCAGCTGCCTTCTGGTACTGAGGTCGACGGCCGTGGTCGGCAACGTCGCCGGTCACGACGACTAGGTCGAGGTCGTCGTGTTCGCCGATGTGGCGGAACACGGCATCGAACGCCTCGTCCGTGTTGTAAGCAGTTGCGCCTTCGGGCTCTGCCCCGTCCTCCAGGAAATGCGTGTCGGAAAGTTGCAAGATGCGAATCGTGTCGTTCATGAAGAACTCCTGGCGCCCAAATGAAGTGTGGCACATCCTGTCGAGCCAACGAGTGAGCGAATGCAGGCGGATCGATCGAATGAAGTCGGTGCAGGTGCGAAGGGACTGAAAAGCGTTTTCGGGAGTTTCCTCCATGCGAAAGCTCACAAAGTCGAGTAGCTCCGCCTCGACGGCCTCACCCAAGACTGGCTTCTCGTAGTCGGAGGATAGGACATTCAAGCTGGCTTCCGACACAACGTCCGGGTATGGGCGTCATTTCAAATCCCTAGGGGATCCCGTGACGGGAATCCCAAGGCCCGTGTAGACGAAGGGGATGAAGTCCGCCGGTAGAATCTATCTTCGTGTGGCACACAGATTATTAAGCAGCATGATGGGCGAAATAAGCCGCTCCTCGCGGTCCGCCTTTGCCGCACGATCATAAATCTTGTCGATCACAAAAGAACTCTCAACGGTATGCCCACGGATTGTGTAGGCGTCGAATCCGAGTTTCTGGCCATACTCGAGCCAGGTCAGGGGAACTAGGAACTCGACGCCACGCGGGACACGGCGGATCGAAAAATCGCTGGGGCCCAATGAACCGCCTAATTCGCCGCTCTCTAGTGTGTGAGTGGTTCGGTTGGTCTGGGCACTGCTGGCGTAGCTGATCAGGGTGTCTGCCCGCCCGTCTCCGAGGGGCACCAGAATTTGGTGGGCGCGTTCCTGCCAAATCTGAAGAAGCATATAATCGCCCTCTTCGGGAACCTGCAGTTGTTCCCGTGTCTTCACCTGAAAAATCAGCTGATCGCCGGAAATAACTGTCGTGACCCGGAGAATGTCCTGGGCACCGGGCAACGACTTGTCCATGTAGGAGAGAATCACCCGGGGATCATCGTAATTGTTCATCGCGAGGCAGGGTGGTGCCGCGAAGAGCAAAGAGATCGCCATGATGGCTGTGCGCGCGACGATCATTGGAAGAACGCCTGGTTCTCTCGGATCATCGTTTCAGCCGAGTTGAAGTCCTCGAGCGCGTCGAAGACCAAGCGGATGTTTCCAGTAGGATCCACAAAAAATGCCGTGGTGCTGTGGTCGACTTGATAGAAGAAATCGTTTCCGCGATTTTTTGTGTAAAAGACGGCCTCGACTCCAAATTGATCCTTGAAGCGATCGAGCGCCTGCTCTTCCAGCCGTAGGTACGACGTATTTTTCCCGAACGGCCCCGTGTACCGCTCCAGCACTGAATCCGTATCCCGGTGGGGATCGATACTCACGAAAATTCCATCGAGTCCGATTTGTTTTTCGCGAGCAACTTTCACGAGCCTCGAGAGGGTCTCAAGCGAACGCGGGCAGATGTCGCTGCAATGAGTAAAACCGAAGACCACCAATTTCCAGGATTGGCCGCCCGAGGGGCTCGCGTTGCGCAGCAATTTTAGAGAGTCGTCGGACAGGGGAACCGGATTGGGCAGTTTGACGAAGGCCGCGTGGGCGTGGCTCGCGAGGAACAGCACGAGCAGTCCCGAGCAGAGGGTGCCGATAAACTTTAGATTTTGATTCACCATTAAGTCAGGTCTCCTGTTTGTTCTTGGAGTTTCTGCGTGGGCCCGGCCCCGACTGAGTGAATCCGATCAAGGGCAGAGGAATCTCCGCAGATTTGGCTAGCGGATATTGCCAGCGCCGTAGAACCCGTGGGGCATAACCAGGCCATCGGTCGGGCCAAAGATTTTTACGACCTCATCAGTCAGCGTGTCAATTTTGATCACATATCCCGAGAGCCAACTGGCCACCATTAGGTAACGATGGTCGGGGGTCGGTGTCAGGCTATGTGCCACGGCGAAGCCAGCCGGGAGCTCCTCTCCGGGCTTGAAGCGTTTCAAAAACTGCGGCCTGTAATTGTCGCTGATGTCGAAGACCGAGATGTAGCCATCTTCTCCGAAGCCGTAGTCGATGGTGTCTTCCTCTGCGAAGTAGAGTTTGTTGCCCACAACGGCAAGATCTGAGGCTGAACGAAAGATTCCTTCGCCATCGACGTCGTCCGTGGCCGAGATGATTTTGGTGGCTGTGCCCTCCCAGGCATCAATCAGCCAGCAACTTGGGGGGATGATGTTTTCCGTGTCCGGAGGCGTCAGCGATGTTTTGTCGAATTGCATGGTTGCCGTTACGGCATACCGTTCATCCAGCCAATGGACATAGTGGGAGAACGCCGCGTAGGACTCGTCATCGCCCAGCTTGATTCGGCGTTCGCCTGTGAGTCCGCCAGTCCGCCGGTTGACCTTGTAGAGGTCTATGACGTTGTTGTCGAAAAAATAGCCGCTGCCCAGTCCGAGCGTTCCGGACTCGTTGAAAACGATACCGTGGGTCTGCTCGGTGTAGCCGGGGATCTGGATCGGGTCGACCTTCGCGAACTTCTTGGACTGCGTGTTCCAGACTCGTACCTTGTCATTCGTCCAAGACGTGAAGTAGATGAAGTTCGTATGCGGAAGTGTCGTCGGCCCATGAATTTGCGTGCCTCCGGCGAGCAGCCACCCGGGTACGTTTTGGGCCGAGTTTACGGGTTCCACGAAGGGAAGTTCGGCTGGGGTGTCGGGTTCGTCGAATGCGGCGACTTTCAAGACCCTTAATTGCGCGCTGCCGTGCTTCCAGTTGATGTCCTTAATGCGAAGGGTGATCAGATAGGCCGGGTGCTCCGCCGTGTTGTCGGTGGTGACGTAGAGAGTTTTTCCGTCCGGGGATACCACCGTGTGTTGCAGGGGAATGTCGTCGGGCCAGTCTTCTATGGTCAGCGGATTGACTATGGCAAGCGCGTCTTTTTTGTAGTTGAAGAGGTAGATCATTCGCGTGTGGAAATCGATCGCGGTGATTAGAGGCCTGAGTTGGCGATTGAAGACCTCTGGGTGCTGAATAGGGCCCGTGTTCGAGTTGGTTTCCTCTTCGGACTGACTTTCATAAGGGCCCGAATCATCATCCGCTCGAGCTGCGGGCGCGAGTGAGAGGCAGAAAATCAGCGGGAAGGCGATTGCGAGAGCGATGTAATTCAGCATGGGATTCCTCTACGTTTCTGTGTGGGTGCGGTCCTGGCACGGTTGATGGGCAATCGGATCGAGGACCCGAAGCCCGTCGACGTTTTCAGCGGGGTCGCCTCCTCGAGCCCGGCGGCGGCGATAATGCATTCCGGGCTTCTTCGGTGATATAGTCGTTGGACCGAGGCCAATTAGATCACGGCGGATCCCGAAAACTCGAAAGTTTGAGCACTTGGACCGGCCGAGTAGCTCGGAAGAGTTTCCGCCACTCGGCCAGACCCGGGGGCAGGGCGCTGGTGCGCTGTTGGGGGATCTGGGGGTCGTGATGCCTTTGACGCGGCGGTGGGAGGCGACTGGTCTGGCTGCCTGGGTGTCGATGCTTCGCGAATCGGCTCTCACTGCGGGCGCTTCTCTCTGGAATCGGGGCAAATAGACTCGAATTTGTCCTGGCTGGGTTTTCGTCAATGCCGGGGAGCCGCCCCCGGTACGGGCGGAAATGGTCCGAGGCTTAGCAGGCGCGCTTCTTGTCCGCGGTCATCATTTTTCGGCGATCGAAAATATTGCAAATCCCGATATGTCGTTTTTATGCTCTGCGCTCTGCGGAACGGGCACATGCCGACGTGATCAAGGACCAGTATCCGCTGACGGCGCCGAGTGGGTCGGGCGAGTCCGAGGGGATGGGACTGATCAGGAAGCCTGCCCGGTGTTCGAAGGGGATAGGACATTCAAGCTGCCTTCCGGCACAACGTCCGGGTGTGGGCACCATAGCGGTCGATCGTGCCTGTGATTCACGGCGGCGGCTAGGAACGGCGTGCGCGGTTCAGTGTGTCCTTCCACGAAGCAGGGCTGAAGCCGGATGGAGCCACGGGCCATCGTTTGAGGCCGAGGCTTCATTGCATCCCACGCTGTATGGACGACTATGCTGCTTCGCGGATCAGGCTGCATTTGACACCGTCGGCGGTGAGGTTGTATTCCGGCAATCGGGATCATGTCTCTACACAGTGGCGATCGACCGAATGCATGTCGCGTGGACGATCCCTAGTGGGGAGCTGGTACGTGAAATTCCAGAGGCCCCCGCCCCGTCTGCGGCGTAAGGTTCACGCGCGAGTCGGAGCCCGCCCACCGCCAATTCGCAGCGCTCCCAGGCCACCACCGGCCAGCAGGCAACTGAGTAGGGCTGCGCCGATCCATGAGAATGAGGGAACCCCTGGCGGAACCAGTTCCGTTGCAGACTCGATGAAGACGAGCTGTTGGTCGAAGTGAGGTTGGTAGGCGGCGAGCCAAAGGGCGCGCTGATCGAAGGATTCCTGGACTTCTGCGCAAGTGAACTCGAAGTAGCCGCCCAAAATCGACGGCGAGAGCGGACCGGACGTTCGGATGGCGACTCCCCCCGGACCGTCGCAGCTGTCGGGGGCAGGCACATCGGCGGCCGAATCCGGTGTGGGAATACTCGTTCCGCAGTTGGCCGAGAGCTGCATGAAACCTCCCGGAACTACGGGGTCCGCGTAGCCCTGGAGACCGGGAAGGTTCGCCTTCACCAGCGCGGATACCTGGACTGCGGGATCCCAGCAGCCAAAGGGTGTGGTCAACGTTGGGGCTAGCAGGGGAAGCGACGTGAAGCTGGTGAAAGCAGTTTGCTTCCATGCCAATTCGTCGTCGCTCGCGACTTGAAGCGCCGCCACGGCATCCGCTACGTCGATGCTGTTGTCGATCAGGCGACCGAAGACTGTGAAGCCTTCATTCTGGTTGTCGAGATTCGAACGATTGTCGACTAGATTGATGAACCAGTTGGTCGTACCGCTGTTCGGATCGCCACCGAGTTTCGCCAGTGCGATGGTGCCGCGCTCGTTTCCCCTCTCCGAACAGATCTGGCCACCGGGATTCAGCGGATCGGCGACGTCCAAAGTACAGGGTTCGTTGGTGACGGTGCCACCCGACTGGGGAACTGCTTCATAGTCGGAGGAACCCACCGTGTATCCTGCGCCTTGGAGAATAAAGCCGGGCATGCTGCGGTGAAAGAAAGTGTCGTCCAGCAACCCTTCCTCCAAGTAGAAGAGGAAGTTGGCTACGTGGAGCGGGGCGTCGACAGCCAACAGCTCGATGCACAGAGTACCCAGCGACGTTTCGACCTTGGCCAGCTGATTGCCTGGAGATACGCTGCCGATATTACAGATCGCCTGAGACTCAGGGGCGAGCAGCAACGAGAGGAGGATCATCGAGAGAGCAGAATATATTTTCAACATAATCGTCTCAGTAAGGGGTCCCTCAGCCTAGCATCCTTCGCGAGGGCAATCTGTTCAGAACCCTCCCTTACGCCTCAAAGAGTCGGGTATAGGACATTCAAGCTGCCTTCCAGCACAACGTCCGAGTAAGGGCGATATGTTAAATGTCTATTAGGAGCCCCATCGCGGGGATCCCCAAGCTTGGAGAGAAGAATGAGCCGTCGCGCAAGAGAGACTATTTTTATCCAGGGCACAGTGGCGCCGGGATTCGAATCCGTCAAACGCCTATACGAGCACGAAATGCGGACCGGCGCCGAGGAGAACACGCAACTCTGCGTCTACTACCGAGGCGAGCGGGTGGTGGATCTGTGGGCATCAGTGACGGGGGATATGTCCTTTTCGGCCGACTCCATCGTCAATGTCTTCAGCAGTGGTAAAAGCCTCGAAGCCATCGCGATGGCCTCACTCGTAGGAAAGAACCTCCTCGACTACAAAGCAAAGGTCGTCGACTACTGGCCCGAGTTTGACGCCCACGGAAAAAGTGATCTCACGGTGGCCGACCTCTTGCGCCACGAGGGAGGGATGGCGGCCTTCGATACCAGCCTCGACCCCGAAGACCTGCTCACGGAAAACATCAAGGAAAACCGCGTCGGACGCATCGTCGAAGCCCAGACGGCCCGTTTTCGATCCGGAGGTGGCAGTCGGCGGGAATACCATGCCATCACCCGAGGTTGGATCTTGAACGAACTCTTCCGCCGCGTGGACCCCGAAGGCCGAACCATCGGCGAGTTCTTGCGCGAAGACATCAGCGGCCCGCTTGAGACGGACACCTTCATCGGAGTCCAGGAACCGGACCTCAGCCGGATTTCGAAAGTAAAGCCACTTGGATTCGGCTTTCTTCTTCGCGAGAGTTTTAAGCCCCGCTTCCTGGGCCGCCGCATCACCCACAGTGCATTAAGGACCCTCGGACGGTTTCTGAAGGTCCTTCCCTCCATGCGCCACTCCACCACCCGGGGTGCCCCACCCCCGTGGAAGGGTATGAAAGGGATTCTCTTCTTCAACGAACCCATCGTGGCCAAGGGCGAGACGCCGTCGGCCGCCGCCAACTGCTCCGCGAGAGGCTTGGCGAAGGTGGCGAGCATGATGTCAGGCGGCGGGCGATTCGGTGAAAAAACATACCTCACCGCTGAAGGTTGGACGGCCATGCATGCCGATCCCATCGAAGCCGAAATGGGATTCGGAACCACGAATTTCACGCAGGGCGGCGTCAACCTTTTTACCGAAGCCAACCTCGACAGTTCCAGACTGTTCAAGGATTTCAATGTGGGCCGAGAGGGCTTCGTGGGCTGGATGGGCCTCGGCGGCTCCATTTTTCAATGGCACCCCGGCCACGAGATCGGGTTTGCCTTCGTCCCCACAGCGCTTCACGTCCTGGACATCCTCAACGAGCGCGGGAAGAAATATCAGGCCGAAACCCTTCGCTGCATCGGGGAATAGGACATACAGGCTGGCTTCTGGCACAACGTCCGAGTATGGGCGTTATGTTGAGCCTTTATGGGGAGCCCCATGGCGGACGATTTTCTGCCCGGTCCCATATATCCGTTCGACTAGTCGTTCGGCGGTGACCAGGTCATAGAGTGCCACCAGCCGAAGACCGTCCGTGTAGTAGGGATCCAACGTGTAGTTGCGGCGCGGAGATGCGGGGCTCTAAAGCCGCCTGGGAACTCGGACATAGCCGCAGCACATTCTACCGCCAAATCGGGCGTCATGGCATTGGCCTATCGGAGGACTATCGGAGTTGCGCTGAAAAAGGCCCCCCCCTGAGGAGGAGCCACTTCCAGTTCCATGCCCAGAGCACCCGGTCAGTTGGCTAGTCCATACTCTTCCCCGCCTTTTCGAGACCTTGGCCGGTTTTATCCAGGCCAGTCCCCACGCCTCGCTTGGCGGCGTTCGCACCCTCTTTGGTCTTGTCCCAGACCTTGTTCGCATCTTCCTTGCTCTTATCCAAGGCCTTGTCGGCTCCGGCCTTGCTCTTGTCCCAGGCTTTGTTCGCACCTTTTTTGCTCTTATCCAAGGCCTTGTCGGCTCCGTCCTTGCTCTTATCCAAGGCCTTGTCGGCTCCGTCCTTGCTCTTGTCCCAGGCCTTTTCGCTGCCGCTCTTCACGTCAGCCACGGCTTCAGCTGCATCGCTCTCGTGATGCGCGGCGTCCGCATCGGGCACCGGTGCAATCAGGAAAGCGCCCAAGATGAATCCCAGAGAGAGAAAAGTCCGCGATACCAAACGTTTAGATCGAGACATACGATGCTCCTTATCATGAGGTGTGAGACGTAAACGTAGCAAACTCCCGGGCGCCACACGTCGGGGGGATAGGACATTGAAGCTGTCCTCCGGCCGGGCGTCCGAGTCTGGGCGTTGTGTTAAATCCTTAGGGGATCCCGTGACGGGGTTGCGTTTCTTTGATCGATGAAGGTGCTGCAGAGTCGCGCCGAGGACGCGGGTAGCGATGCTGTTATCGATCTCGTCTCAATCACTCGCGATGAAAAGATGGAAAGCGCCACAGATTTCCGCTGCGTTTCCGGCACATCTGTCGTGGATGTTGGTCTACGCGGGACGATTGTAAAGCTCAAGGAGTAGCCTCGCGATCTCGGTAGGCATGGACTCCGGAGCGCCTGGGTGATGGTCTGTCGGAATTCCGTTCCCGTGTCGGGGGGGGGCAATTCGACTGGCTTGATCTGCCCTGGGGTCTCCCGGTCCTGGCCGTCGGAATCTCTGGGGGAGGGACAGCCAGTTGCCCAAGTTAATTGGGGTTAATCGGGGTTAGTGGGGAGAAGAATTCGCGCGAATCGTCAGTCGCTAAAGGATTCGCTGCGGAGCCGCAATTGACCGAGGATTTCGGTCAGTGGTGGGCCGAAGAGCGGACCGCGAACCGGTTCGAGCGCCAACCACTCCTCGACGGTGGGACGAACACTTGTCAAGGTGGTTTTCTCGCTCGTTCCAACGGGGCCAGTGGCTGCAATCCCCGGCCCACGAGCAAATAACCAGACCCGCTCGGACTCGGACACATTCCATCGGTGCTGGCTCCAGCCCTCTCCGCTGCCGCGACCGTGATCGGTTGTGACGAGCAGTGCACTTCGGTGGCCCTTGGCTTCAAGTTGTCGCAACCGCTGATCGAGGGCACGCAGCCATTCGTCGTATTGCGCGAGCGCGGACAGATGGCCCGCGTAGTCGTTGGCGTGTCCAGTTGCGTCCGTCGCATCCAAGGCGAGGTAGAGCAGAGTAGGTAGGGGTTCGCGTAGCCGCTGGAGCGCCAAGTCGAATGCGGCTTCGTCCACAGCTAAGGGCAGTTCCTCTTTCCCTTCGCGCGGCGTACCGCCGATCTGCGAACGCCAGCTCGCCTGGATGGCGTCGGCGCCGCAGTGGGCATCGAAGCGATTGTCGAGTCCCAGCCCGGCGCAGAGGCCCTTCCAGCTGGCGAAAACCGATATCGACTCTTTCGGCAGTTCAAAGGCTTCGTGGACGCGATCAAAGAGCGTTTCGCCCATGGGCCGACCGCATTCGTTACTGAAACAGAGAGTCGGTCTGCCCGAAAACATCGACTGGTAGCCCGGTAGGCTCACAGCCAAGGGATTCGCAACAGTCATGGGTTCGCCGGTCTCGGGGTGCCCGAGAAATACGCCAGAGGGACCGAGTTCATCCAGGAAGAACGGCATCGCGACCTCGCTCCGAAGAAGGGCTTCAGATTCAAGGCCAGGGCCCGCGATCGCGAAAATTTCCTCGGGGCGTACTCCGTCGAAAGTGACGATGACCACCGTTGAGACCGGTCTCAGGCTCTCGTACCCAACCCCTGCACGCCTTTCGATCCCGCAGGATGATGATCCAGGAACAAAGGCGACCATAAGCAGGAGAGTCAGTAGCTGATCCCGCTTCAGTCGCGGCAGTTGAAGACTCGAAGGTTGCATCGATCCCCAGGGTGCAAGTGCCGGTTGAGAATGATTCCTTGGCACAGGTGGAGGCGAAGAATGCGAAGTTCAGCCCGAGAAACCGCCAAGGTGCTTGGCTGGCTCAGCTCTCAGAGGTACTATCCCACAAACGGCGAGCCATTGACACGGGCATTTCGTCAGGAGGCCGACAGACTAACTTGTTGCTCGGAATCGTACTGACCGCTGCTTCCTGGCTAGCGCTGATCGCCTTGCTTTTCGGAATTGGATGCAGTGTGATGACGAGCCTAGGTCGTCGTCCCGCCGATTGGGAGGAGGCTCTCTCGACGTTTTGGCTGGGCTGGGCCGCTGTGGTGGTGGGAACACTCCTTTGGCACTTCTTTGCGCCTATCGGTCCGAAGGCGCTTGGGGTGGTCGGAGTGTGGGGCTGCTTGGGCTTGGCAATGCAGCGGACGGTAATCGCGGAGTGGCTGAGCAAGCTACGGCGCAGGGCGATTGCTTCGCCATTAGGGTTTTTGCTGATTGCGGCTGTGATCTTGCTCGCGATCGCGTGGCTGGCAAACCGAGCGATGGCGCCCATCACTCCCCAAGGAGACTCGGGCTTTTATCATATCGGTGCAGTCCGCTGGGCCCAGTCCGAGGCCTTGTTGCCGGGCCTCGGCAATGTCGATGGCCGCTTCGGCTTCAATAACGCTTTCTTTCTCTATTTGGCGCTGCTGGACTGGCCCTTGGGTCCGCCACACTTCTACCACCTTGGCACCCCCGTGCTCTTCATCGTGTTTTCCGCAGAGTGTGCGCTGCACGTAGTGTATTTAGTTCGCGATCGTGCGGCGGCCGCCAGCCGACATTTTCTGGGGGCTCTGTGGATTATTCCGGTGGTCCCACTTTTCTTTGCGGAATTTTCGACGACAAGTACCGATACCGCAAATCTTTTGGTGGGCTTTGTCTTGGGAATGCATTTATTTCGTTTGGTGTTTGAGAAATCCTCACCTCGCGATGTGGCGTTTCAGGGGATAGTTGTCGTTGCACTGGGAACGGTGGGTGTTTTGATCAAGCTCAGCTTCGCTTTCCTCGGGTTTTTTGCGTGCTGCGTTGCGGGATGGTGTTTCGTACGGTCGCGCTCTTCGGCGTTCGCAGCCGGCTTCTGGCCGTCGGTACGGGCCAGTGCGCGTCCCTTGGTCGGCGTAGCCGCCGCGGCAGGTCTGGTGCTGGGGCTTTGGCTGGCTCGGGGAGTGATCATGACGGGCTACCTCGCTTATCCGAGCATTCCCGCGATCAGTCTGGATGTAGACTGGAGAGTTCCCGAAGAGCAGGTCCGCAGAGAACTTGAGGTTGTGAAAGTGTGGGCCCGATTTCCTTTCACCTCCGGAAAAAGCGCTGAGGAAATACTCGAGGGTTGGGACTGGCTCGGACCCTGGTTCATTAAGACCCTGGAAAGGGCCGACCTCTTCTCGATTCCGATGCTGCTCTTTCTTTTGGGCGCTCCCTACTATCTGCGGAAAGTGCAGACAGAAGGCCTCGACTTCAGGAGAGCCTTGCTCTTCATGGGTCCAGTGATATTTGCCTTCGTGCTCTGGTTTGTCACCGCCCCAGCGGAACGTTTTGGCGGCGCAATTTTCTGGCTTTTGGGCGCTGGTATTTGGGCGATACTGTACGAACAGTCGGAAGCGATGAGGCAGGGTCTCGTTCGATTCGCATTGATTTTTGTTTCGATCTCGGTTGCGGCTGGAGCCATTGCAGGCGCCGTACTGTCCGAGCAGCGGTATGGGTGGTCTTTGATCGTATCGCCGGGCCCCGAGCAGGGCTTCCACCCGATTCCAGAGGCAATCGTTGAAAGACATGTTTCCGACTCGGGAGTCGTCCACTATGTCCCGGTGAGAATGGGACAGGGCTCTTCTCTCTGGACTCCCGGTCTTCGCTGCTGGGATGCCCCCTTACCCTGTACGAGTGGGCCGATGCAGGACCTCGAGGCGCGAAAGTCGGATGATTGGGGTGGAGGGTTCAGGCGAGGACTCGAGGCAGAAGGCACCGAAGAGTAAGAGACCGTCTGTGGAGTCTTCTGGATACATCGGGGACTTCGAGGTTGGCGGGCTCGAACTCCACGCTATTCGGCATCCGATTCGACCCCATGTTCATCCTCAACGCCCGGAGGAGCCCCCGGAGCTCCACGCTTGAACTGCACTAATTCATCCGTCAGCGTGTTCCAAGGAGGCATCGATTCGACCCAAAGGTGCGCGACGGCGCCTTCGCTGTAACCGCTATCGATGGACCCCGCTCGGAGTAAAACCGCTTCGGGAATTGAGTCACGAGAGCTGATCACTTGCGAGCCACACTTCGGACAGAACCACCGACGCTTTCCGGGTGATGACTCGAAGTGAGAGAGCGCTGTCTCACCCGAGATCCAGCGGAAGCCCTCAGCGCTGACAGGAAGGACAGTCGAGAACGCCGAACCATGCGCCTTACGGCAGATACGACAATGGCAATGTGCCATCGGTCCCGAGGTGTTTTCGGCTTCGTACTGAACTTCACCGCAGAGACAGCTGCCCTTGATCATGACCCGTTCTCCGAAAGGAAAGTCGGCGTACCACGACAAGCTAAGGCGCTGGCCGGATCCGACCCCACGAACACAGTATGCCGTCAGGTAGTAGGCAGGGTCAATTCGGCGTCTCTGCTCACCGTCGATCTGGGGGAGAGGACATTCAAGCTGTCTTCTGGCACAACGTCCGGGTATGGGCGTTATGCTAAATCCCTAGGGGGAGCCCCGTGGCGGGCGGGCCGCGAATGGATTCACCGAAACCCTTTAGGAGGGCGCCATGCCGCTTCGAATTCTGATCATCGTCGACCTTTTGCTGGCATTGCTGGCATTGCTGGGGGTGGCCCGCGCCCACCCTATCGCCGCCGCCGCGTTGCACGAGCGGCTCGAAGCCCAATAGCGGAGGCTCGCCGGTGGTTCGCTACAGCGCGCATTCGGTCACCGGGCGCCCGTGCGAGTAGTCTAGCCCCCCTCTCCTCTGGGACAAGCGGGCCTCCCTTGCCATCCAGGGACGACTTCTACACGATCAAGGTCTGGACAGTGCTCTCGCAGCATGCTCGCCACGCAAATTGGAGAATCGACATTGAGCCTCGCCGCCCAGGTCCTCACCTCGCTCGTGATCGGCGTCTTCGTCGGGCTCTTCTTCGGTGAGCTCGTCGCGCCGCTCGGAGTGATCGGCGACGCTTTCGTGCTTCTCCTACAGATGACTGTGCTGCCGTTCATGATGGTCTCGCTGATCCGTGGGCTCGGCAGTCTGCAACTCGCCGATGCGAAGATCTTGGTCGTCAAGGCTGGCACGTACCTGCTCGTGATTTGGGGCATCGTCCTCTTCAGCATCATGCTGCTCATATTGGGGCTGCCCGAATGGCCCTCGGCGTCGTTTTTCAGCAGCGACCTGATCGCGACTCAAAAAGAGTTCGACTTTCTGAAGCTTTTTATTCCTGCGAACCCCTTCGCCTCGCTGGCCGAAACCGTCGTCCCCGCAGTTGTGGTCTTCAGCATCGTTTTCGGTGTGGCGTTGATCGGTCTCGAACCGAAACAAGCCCTGCTCGAAATGTTGAACACCAGCTACGAGGCACTCTCGCGCATAACCAACTTCGTCGTGCGTCTCGCCCCCATCGGGGTGTTCGGCATCGCCTCCAATGCGGCGGGCACCATCGACCCGAGCGATATCGACGGCTTGCAGGTCTACGTCGTGCTGTACGTCGGCATGGCACTGCTGCTTTCGCTCTGGACGCTGCCGATGCTGGTCGTGACTCTCACGCCCCTCAGCTACCGCCAAATTTTCTCGCCCATGCGCAATGTCCTCATCACGGCTTTCGCCACGGGTAACCTCTTCGTCGTGCTCTCGCTGCTGGCTGGCCGCACGAAGGAAGTTCTCGCCGAGTTCAGCGACAACGCGTCGATGGGCGCGCAGGTCGACGTCATCATCCCCAGCTCATTCAACTTTCCGAGTGCCGGAAAACTCATGGCACTGGCGTTCGTCCCCTTCGCTGGCTGGCTCGCGGGCTTCCCGATCGCCGTATCATCACTGCCCGCCTACTTCGGGACCGGTGTCGTCACGTTCTTCGGCAGCACCTACGTCGCCGTCCCCTTTCTGCTCGACCTCTTCCGTGTGCCGACCGATCTCTTCAATCTTTTCATCATCGTCGACCAGGTCGTCGGTAACCGCTTCAGCGCACTGCTCGGAGCGGTGCACACCATCAGCCTCAGCCTGCTGGCCGCCTGCGCCATAGCTGGACTTGTGCGCGTCGACTGGGTCCGGCTTGCCCGCTTCGCACTGATCACCATTTTTCTCACCGGCGGTTTGGTATTTGGCGCGCGAGCCGGTTTCGACTGGCTGGGACATGAGTACGAGAAGTACTCGCTCTTCGTCGACCGCGGGCCCCAGATCGGCACGGGCGCCGTGCGCATCGGCGAATTGGACCCCGCCCCCACGAAAGCACAGGATGGGCTCGCGCCCCTGCTCGACCGGATTCGTAGCCGCGGCGAGCTCCGCATCGGCTACTCGGACAACTCGCTTCCCTACGTCTTCCGCAACAGTGCGGGGCAACTCGTCGGGTTCGACGTCGACATGGCTAGGACACTCGCCGATGAATTCGGTGTGCAGGCCGTCTTCTTCAACATTGACCGCACGCGGCTTATTGCCTCGCTTGAGTCGGGTCAGATCGACATCATCATGTCCGGCTACCCGATCACCACGCCGGACCTCGAGTTCGTGACTTTCAGCCGGCCGGTCCTCGACGAGACCCTCGCCCTGGTTGTGCGGGACCACCGGCGCACCGACTTTGACTCGCTCGAGGCGGCCCGCGCCCTCCCGGCGCCAAAGATCGTCGTCCCCGAACTTGAGTACTATCAGGAGAAGATCCAAATACTCTTCCCGAATGCGGTGCAGGTCGATTTGCCGAATGCCCGGGAATTCTTCAATCAGCCGGATGGCACTTATGATGCGCTCGCCACGACTGCCGAGCGTGGCTCGGCCTGGAGCCTGATCTATCCGGAGTACGCGGTCGCCGTGCCGCACCCGGCCCTCCTCAAGGTGCCGCTCGCTTACGTCGTCCCGCATGGTGAGCTGAAATTCAAGGCTCTGCTCGATACGTGGCTCGATCTCAAGCACAAGGACCGCACCATCGAACGCCTCTTCGACTACTGGGTCCGGGGCCGCATCGAAAAGAAGAAGACGCCCCGCTGGTCGATCGTCCGCAACGTACTGGGCTGGATCGAATAGGTCACGTGCAGGGGAGGTCGACCGATGCCCCCGCCACGGGGCTCCCCCTAGGGATTTAACATAACGTCCGAGTATGGGCGTTATGTTAAATCCCTAGGGGATCCCGTGACGGGGCCATGGAAGTGTCTATCCCGTGTCGGGGATCGAAAAACTGATGAACCGCCTGTCGAGAAGTGAGTGGGAATGCATGGGCGCGCCGTAGCACCCGGCCACGCAGGCTCCTAACCTCCGTTGTATCTGGTAAGAGTTCGGAGGCCAGCGGCCATGATTCGAAACCGCGCGCGCACTAATGAATCCACATATAGAGGGAACGCGTTTCCTCGCCAGAGGCGAATGGTTCCCATCGGCGGCCTTCACTTAGCAGTCATTTTGACGCTTTTCTTCGTAGCGACCGCGTGCCCAGCCCAAGAACCCTCAGAGCCTCGGGTGAATGAGAAAGCATTGGCTGGGGATGTAGAGCGCTACACGCGCCGTTTCTTTCATGGGAACCCGGAGCCTTGGCGGTTGGAAAGCGAAGCGATACAAGAGTCGTTTTCCGATCGCCCTATGGTCATTTATGAAATGAATCGATTTGCGCCCGGGACGCAAGCCACGGCGCGCCAGACCGAGAGTGCTCGTGCCCTCCTAGAACGCAGTAAGCGGGCTGCTTTAGAGCATGGCTGGGAGGACGTCGAGCAGGGAATCGCGGATGGTTTCGTTCTCCAGCCGGGCGATCGGCTCCACTACTTCAACGAGGAGTACATCCGCGACGATCGCGTCCTAGATCCGGATCGCCCGGAGTACTTGATGTATTTCGACACGCCGAACGGAAAACTACTGGTCGGAATGATGTTTTACGCTCGTTCCTTGGAAGAGCATGGGCCCCAGTACGGCGGCCCTCTCACGCTTTGGCACTATCACCGATGGAAGTACGAGGCCTGCTTGAAAGATGGCCTGATTCCATCGGGCCCGCGGCGATATTCGGAAGACGATCCTCCCTGTCCACCTGGGTTCCAGGGCAGCGACAAAAGCCCTGAGATGACTCACGTATGGCTCATCGAGCGGCCGGGAGGACCATTCGCGACCAGTATGTTCGTTCCTCGAAGGATCGTAAATGAGTTGTCCAAAAAACGCGACCTAATGCTCGACCAGCGATCGCAATCGTCCTCAAATCAGCAAGACTCGGCTGACTTTCCAGCATCGGATGAAGCCGGTACTCCGACACAGGTAAGGATAGAAAGCGCGTCCTCTCCCTGACCTCTGGAACCAAAGAATCGAGGGGATAGGACATACAAGCTGCCTTCTGGCACAAGATTTGAGCATGGGCGTTATGTTAAATTCTTAGGGGAGCCCGTGGCGGGTCGGCAGCCCCTGCACGGCGTAGGGTTCCCCGGGGCTCCCGAAAGTTCAAGGGGTCACTTCGATGTGATTTCGCTCGAAAAATCAATTACTCGGGGGGGGGAACGAGTGCTTGAAACCTCATTGACGGACGGCAGAGCCAGTGGCTAGCTTGATGCATTCCTTCGCGACATCACCAGAACGTCAGGGCGACCGAATTGGGGTTTTTTACCGCAGAAACCAAACCGATCCTACCGGAGTGACAGCAAACCCCAACTCCGAGTTTCAGCACGCCTCGGAGGGGGCCTGGAAAAGCGGCGCTGGGGTACTGCCTCCCCTGCAGAATTACCTGCCATGAGGAGCATGACATGAACCCGCCGCATCGGAGACAGCAGACCCCGACCCTTTGCCTGGCTAAGAGTGCCCTGGCAGCGGGGGTCCTGCTGAGCTTCAGCGTGCTCCTTCCGTTCGCGGCCCAGAGCAGCACGAACCCCATTATTAAACGCCCGCCCAAAGGTGGCGGAATTGCGATCTACGGCTTGACCGATGGCGGGTTGGGTACCGCGGGCGATGCCAACCAGGGCGATCTGGTCTGCGCGTCGACGAGTTCTTGCACGTCGCGCTTCTTCAAGGCGACGATTCAGGCCCACGCCAACCCCGACGACGAGGCCACCTACCTCTACCCCGATTTCGTCTTTTTGCCGGATTCGACCGATTACAACCCGATTCCCGCCGACGCGGACCCGAGCAACTACCAGACCAAGATCAAGGTCTATGAGGCGTGCGACCCGTCCTCCTTCCCTACAGACTACAACGCTGCGCACATCATCTACGTTCCGGTGAACTCGTCACTTGATTCATCGGGCAGCAAGTTGGCTAGCTGCGAAGCCGACGGGACCGCGGTCACCGCTGCCTACGCTTCGGCGTCAGGGGATAAGAGCCGACTCATGGTGCTTCCCTTCGGAGCGTTTGAAGGAACCCTCGCCTACAAGCTCAGCTACGGCCACTACACAAAAGCCCAGATCGAGGCGCTGGCCATGAAACTCGGTGATGTCATTAACGCGGATCCCAATGCCGACGGGGTCGGCTTCGATGACGAGGGCCCGTGGATCCGTGAACCCTATCTCGGCTACTTCTACTCCACCCTGGCAAAGCAACTCGACCAGGGGGGCAAGCACCTTGCCTATTGGGCGGGAGGCAACGTGATGCGGATCAACCCCACGTCTTCCGATCCCGGGTCGGGAAAGGTGCCAACACGATTCTGCAGTGATTGTTCGGACGGCAATGGAAATATCGCCTACGTGGGTGCCTGCAAGAACGGAAACGGCGAACTTGATCTTTCGGACGTCGACAGCGGTTCCTACTGTTGCGAGACATCCAAACACGTTCCCGGCTTGGCTGCCGGGAGCCAGTTGACCCAGTGCTCGGGGAACCCCACCTGCAATTCCGGGTATACATGCCAGGATTCGGGTGTGATCTGGCCTCAAAATAGCATCGAGATGTTCCGGACGTTGGCGGCACACGGCGGCTTCGTGATCCCGAGCCTCTACGACCTTGGCCCTCCGCCGACTGGCGTCGCCATTTCGCTGGCGACCTACCAGGAAACGCTCAAGGCGATGGTGACCTGGGGACGCGCGAGCGGTCCGCCAGGATCTTTTGGCTGGCTGGAACGGATCGTATCGGCGACGGGTGTTTCGTTTCAATTTGCCTTTCCCGGGAGTTCGTCCACATCCGAATGGATCCGCACGGTGTCGTTCAACGCAGCGTCGGATGGGAGCGACGATCCGATCGAGCAGTATATTCAATCGGAGTGCGGCGGTGGCGCGTCCTGTCGCGTGGAGCGGATCGACTTCTCGGGCAATCTCATTTCTTCGCGCCAAGCCACCTTGTGCAAGGATCTCTTCAGTGGCTATTCGCCGGACGGAAGCACGCCGGCCATCTTTGACTCGCTCTACTGCGCGGCCTATCAGAATAGCGACGTTTCGGATTCTGGGATCAGCCAGGCTAGTTTTCTGAGCGGTGCTTACGATACGGTGAAAAGCCTGGGCACACCCACTCCGATCAAGGCGAAGCGAGGGCTTTATTGTGACGGGGGTCCCTATCTGCACTCCTACTGCCTCGAGTCCTACACCGACCCGGACAATCAGACCACGACGTATAGCGAGGCCCAACGCGACGCGATTTTCTGCGGCGGCACTGAAGCTGCGCCCTTAGGGAATTGTATCGATCCGAGCACCGGCGCCTGGCCGAGCGGAACGCCCACGCCGCCGCAGTACAATGCAGCAGCAAACCAGGCTCAATACGATTGGTCGGTTTTGCAGCCGAAGTCAGGCGCGGCGAGCTGTCTGACCACCGACAGTTCAGGGATTCGAACTGCTGACAGCTTTTGTCTCGAGGGCGCCTACCTCGGTACATACATGTTTACCCTGCGTCCAGGTAATTACTTCTCCGATTACGAGTCGCCGCGCCAAGCCGCTAAATCGAAGATCTGGTATGGGCAGTACCCGGAGTACATCGATGGCCCGGATTTCCCGTGCACCGATCTGCAGCAGACTCTCACCCCGGACTCGTGCGCCGCCATGGAGAAGGGGCCGCTTCCCTCGGTGTCGGCTAAAAGCTGGCTCGCCTACCAATGTTTCGATCCCTTTGACGGCGCCTCCAGCGCGCATATTGCATCGGGACACGAAGTCCAGATGAGCACGGACGTGTGCGGATCCAGTCAGGTGACCGTGGCCGACGGTGCGAATGGTTTCACCAGTTTTATCTTATTGGCCGGTGGAGCTGCCAGCGGCTTATATGCAACGGAAAACTCAGACGTTCGTATCCAGGGAGGGACCGTGGGTAGCTTAAAGGCGTTTGACTCCTCGATGGTCGATCTTTTTGGAACTGCTCTTTCGGTCGACACCGGCGGGGGTTTCGAGCCAGTGGACCCGGGCGAGTTGCCCCCTGGCACTGGAGCGGCGCGACTTTCCCTGGCGTCGGGCGAGATAATGGAGTTCGATTTTCAGCATCTCTCAGACGAAGTGAGCGGAACCATTCTCTTTGTTCCCGAGCCCAGTGCAGGGGCGGGGGGCGTGGTTGCAGTGCTTGCTCTAACGCTCCTGCGTCGGGCGCGGGGAAAGCGTGCCTTCCGCCCCTGAGACCAGGGCGAGCCGGGCCGGAAGTTTCCGATTCATCTGTATTCCTAACGTCTTGAGCATCCAGCAGGGCTTGTTTTGGCTCCAGGACGGTTTTCTGTCCATTGGGAGCGGGTGTGCTGTGAGATAGTGATCTGCCGCCCTCGCGCCGCCAGGCGCGGATAGATCATGAGGAAGCGTCTTCTGCTCATCGGTGCCGTGTTCATGGCTCTGACCGCATAGGGTCGGGCCGTCTGGGCGGTGGACGGGGTGATCGAGATCAATCAGGCTGGTGTTCTGGTCGGGGATAGGACATACAAGCTGCCTTCTGGCACAACGTCCGAGTATGGGCGTTATGTAAAATTCCTAGGGGGTCCCATGAATGAAGTCTTTCTGAAAGCCTCGCCCCGGCCTGGGTTCTCTTATGGAACTGAAACGCTCTCACACACTTGAGCCGGGCCTGCGGCGGTCTTCTTCATTTCGGCTTCAAGCAGCCTGTGTAAGCTCTTCCTCGTAGCGTGCGATCGCGGAGTGCGCAGTCGGCAAGCATCAAAGAACGATGTGGAGAGCAAAGTTTGAGAATGATGAGGGCAAGATGCAGGCAAGGACAGACGACCCCCCCAATCCGATAAACCATAAACGCTTTTCCCCAAGCGGGCTCCAAATAATTTCGACGAAAAATCGCTGCCTCTCGGCTCTTTGGATCTTCGCCATGCCGATTCTTTTCTTGTTCGTCGGGGCACTCCCCGCCTTTTCCCAGGGAGAGCTGGTGGGAGAAGCAACTCGGCAGGTGCACCCCGCGCTGGATGACAACAACCCAGCCCTTCTGTCAGGTTTTCGCGGTGGCCTCCCGGTGGGCGGGCGCTGCAATGTCCCCACGGACGCCAAGCCAAGCCCAACTTTCGGTTCCAAGCCCTTTACCCAGCATATGCTTCGCTTCGAGGAGTTCGGCAGCCAACCCTTGGCGCAGGAGAGTGAGTACGCTCGCTGCCAGCAGGATGAAGATCCGACCCAGAGTGGTTATTGCGGGCCCCTTGCCCAGCCCATAGAGGAAGGCCTATCGAATGGGGGCAACTTCAACGGGTACGGGTGCCCGAATAACGAGGCTCTCGACGCATCTATTGATCAGCCTCTCTATCCTTATCCCACCGAATTCACCAACAAGAACTATCCCAATCCCTGGGAGAAGGCCATCGTTGAGGAACACACCGGCCCCATGGAACCCCTTGTCGCGGGCGACCCCTTTGCCACGGTTGCAGACGGGCGACCGCCCGGAGAGCAGTTCGGTCACCAGCGCTGGAACGAATTTTTCCCCCAGGTCTATACCCAAACTGCCCAAGCCGGAGTTCGGCCCAACGGCGGGTTTCGGGATAGTGCCCAAATGCACAGCTACGACAAGGGTGAATTTGGACCCCACGGCCTTTACCACAATGTGGTTCACGGCATTGCAGCCGACGCATGCGCACAGTCCATGAGTTCTACTGCCAGCGATGACGACAACATGAAGGCCTGCCTCGCTGTGGCGAACCCCCTGGTCCGCGACTCCCTTGACCTGATGTGCTCATGGAAGCCCAGGACCGGTCCAGGATCACCAGGGACCTGTAGTGGAACCTTTGACGGCACGACGGCCGGAGTTCAAGGCAGGTTTCACCCGCTCTTTCCTATCCAGGATCACCAGGCTTTGCGAACCTTCGATGGCACCTTTCCGCCCAAGCTATTGCTTTCGCGCTACTCCCAAAGTGTGCTGTTTCGACATCACAACGCGCTGCCCATCAAGTACGAGGCCAATCGCGGATTCGGCCACCATTTTCTATCGACCCATCACCACAACGGTCACAATCCCGCAGAAAGTGATGGCTTCGCCCAAGCGTTCTTCCTTCCGGGACAGTTCTACGATTACGCCTGGCCGATGATTCTCGCCGGTCACGATCCCAAAGAAGGAGCAGTCTGGAACAACGCCGATGCTTCCAATATGAGAGCCTCGACACCCTGCGACGAATCCACGGGCGAGGAAATCATGGTCAGCTACCCGTCGCCGCTGAAAGACAGCGACGGGAACCAGTGCGATCGTTCTCAAAAACTTTCAGAAAACCCCGAAAAGAACCTCGAAAATGGCGATTACACGGACCACGGTGCGTGCGGATGGCGGTCAATCAAGAAAATCTGCGACGAAAACAACGGCCGGGTTCAGATTCCGGGCGACTGGAAGGAAACCCAGAGCACCCTCTGGTTCCATGACCATATGCTCGACTTTACGGCCCCAAATGTATACAAGGGGAACGCCGCGATGATGAACCTATACAGCGGTCTCGACCCTGGCCGGGAGGGATGGAAATGCCATCACGACGATCCGGAAAATAACGTGAACCTCTGTTTGCCGAGCGGCTCTGTTCTCAAATGGGGAAATCGCGACTACGACGTCAACTTGGAACTCGCGGGTAAAGCCTGGGGCCAGGATACCCGGGTTTATGAGGGAACGAGTCCGACATCCGGAATACCTGCCGGCGAAACAGCTATTGACGGGGTGGTTCAGGGGCAACTCTGGTTTAACTCGTTCAACACCGATGGGTTTCTCGGCGATCGGATGACGGTCAACTGGCTCGCCGATCCGTTTTTAAACGTTCGCGCCCGTCGCTATCGGTTGCGAATACTCAATGCTCACGTCTCTCGCTTCGTGCGTAACGCGATAGTGGTCCAGCGAGATCACGACAAGGGCGACGCGCCGGGCGAACTCCCGGGCGAAAGCCCCAACATCTCCTATGACCGGGTGGACTTCTACATGGTCGGAAACGACGGAAACATCATGGAGTACGCCCTGGCGATGGATGGCAAGAAAGATCTGGACGACGACGGTGATCTCGAGGAGCACAACGGAATTCTGCCCACCCAGTCGATCGCCGAGCGATGGGACCTTGTCATCGACTTCAGTGAAAAAAACCCGGCTGGCCTCAAACCCGGTGACAAGCTCTACATGGTTAATCTTTTGGAGCACAAAAACGGTAAACGACCTCAACGGTCGATTCCGCTCGGGGAGGTTCTTTCGGGTGACTACGCGGGGAACGGTAAAGGCGAGCCTTGCGATTCGATCGTCAAAAAGTTCCTAGAATTCCGGATTCAGCCCTGCACGACACCTGAGGGTCTTCCGGCCGAGAGTTGCCAAGTCGGTGATGGAGCGGTTGCGTCGCAGGAGGATCGAAGCATGGACCCGGGCCTCTACATCGAAGGCAACACCAACGGCCCGAATGGAACCGCGTTGACCATGATCCCCATGCCCCATATCTCACCCGAGGAGCTTCTAGCCGCGCACCAAAGAACCTTTATTTTTGGCCGTGGCGCAGCAACTGACAGCGAGCCCAAGACCATCACCGAAGCACAGGGGACGAACAGTCCCGCGCCTAACCGCGTTAGTTTCGACACCGACTTCATCTACGAGGTCAACGGCGAGTCCACCAATCTGAGCGAATACGAACAGTTGCCCTGGCACGCAATCCAGCCTTGGGGCATCAAGGTTGATGATGGCGGCGAAGGCATGCTGAAAGCCGATATGCACCGAGTCTCGGCGGCGCCGCAGCTCGGCGATCTGGAGATTTGGCGGATCATCAACGGCGGTGGGGGCTGGAGCCACAACGTTCACATTCACTTCGAAGAGGGCCGTATCCTTAGCCGCGATGGCAAAACTCCGCCGGACTGGGAAAAGTTTAGCCGAAAAGACGTGTACCGTGTGGGCCGCATGGACGACAGCGGCAGCGAGATCGTCCTGGCCATGCGCTTCCGAGATTTTGGCGGCGCTTACATGGAGCACTGCCACAACACCCAGCACGAAGATCACTCAATGCTCCTGCGCTGGGACGTTGAAAACCCGGGACAGCTCAAGCCCTTCCTGACGCCCGAGCCTCAATGGAATGGCTGTACCTATACAGAGAGCTTCGATCTGGAGACCGCTCGAACCCAGGAAAACGGTTCCGATCGGGATCCCGAACTGGTGGGCGACTGGAAGGCCAGAGAGGATTTCCAGAAGGACAACAATGCTGCGGGTTTGCTTTGCGCAGCCGGCGCCGAAAACGCGTGTACTTCAGACACTTCTCCCGACACTTCTGCGACGGACAGCTCATCGTCGGGCGATACGACACCCGAGGTTAGCGATGGCTCGAAGAAGGAACGGAAGAAGAAACGCCGGAGGAGGAACCGCGGGAAGCATTAGCTCGACGACTCGCCTCCTTTTTCGGTGGGTGAGGGAGTCATCTTCGGCCAGTCAACAGGAGAGAGTCGACGATCGTTGCCGGGATCAGGACTTCGTTTACTTGGGAAGAATAGAAGCGCAAACTTACTCCAGGACTCCAGGACTCCAGGACTCCAGGA
>JAPKBZ010000063.1 GCA_028823175.1 Myxococcota bacterium | reverse complement strand
TTCTTCTGCTTCCGCTGTTTCTTCTGCGGCAGGCGCTGCTGCTGCTGCTCGCGCTGCTGCCGCCGCTTCCGCTGCCGCCTCCACAGCCTCGCGCTCTTCCTGGATCTTTACGTCCACCAACTCGATCGCCCGCACCTTGACCTTTTCGGCCCCGTCCTCGTCGATACCGGGGAACGAAGTCAGCAACTCGACCGAGCAGCGGCCGAGATCTTCCAGGCTCGTCACGCCCTGCTGGAGCAGCAACTCCGCCTCGGGATCTCCGCAACCCTCGATCGTGGAGATCGCGCGAGACAACCAGTCAGCAATCTCCTTCATCTTGGATTCGCTCTTGATATCGATTTTCCAGCCCGTCAACTGAACAGCGAGCCTTACGTTCTGGCCTCGGCGACCGATGGCCAGGGAAAGCTGGTCGTCGGGGACGATGACGTCCATCGCGTGCATCTCTTCGTCGATGATGACCTTGGAGACCTGCGCCGGAGAGAGTGCGCTGTAGACGTAGCGGGCGGCATCGGTGTTCCAGGGCACGATATCGATCCGCTCGCCCCGGAGTTCCTGCACGACGGACTGAACGCGGCTTCCCTTCATTCCGACGCACGCCCCAACCGGATCGACATCGCTGTCTCTAGAAGAGACCGCGATCTTCGAGCGCCCCCCGGGCTCTCGAGCGGCCGCCTCGATGGTCACGATCTTCTCGTACATCTCCGGCACTTCCTGCTCGAAGAGTTTCGTCAACAATTCGGTTGCCGTTCTCGACAGCACGACCTGGGGGCCCTTGCTCATGCGATTCACATCGAGCACGTAGGCCCTGATGCGGTCGCCGGGCCTGTACCCCTCGCGCGGAACCTGCTCCTTCGGGGGAAGAATCGCCTCGGTCCGGCCCAGATCGACAATCAGGGATCCCTTCTCGAAGCGACGAACAATCCCGTTGACCACCTCGCCCTTGCGGTCCGCATACTCATCGTAGGTATGATCGCGCTCGGCGTCCCTGATGCGCTGGATGATGACCTGCTTCGCCGCCTGAGCAAGGATCCGCCCAAAACCTGTGGTGTCCATCTTGATACCGATCTGATCGCCGATCTCGGCCTCCGGATCGTAATCCGCAATGGCCATCGAATACTCGATCTGGCTCTTGCGATCGGTCACCACCTCGACAACTTCCATAAACTCGAAGAGTTCGATCTCTCCGAGCTCGTCGTTATAACGCGCCTCGATTTCCTTGTCGGGTCCGTGGCGTTTGTGTGCAGCCTGCTCCATGGCAGATTCTAGAGCGCCAATAATCTCGCCCGAATCGATGCCCTTGTCCTTGGCGATCTGATCAATTTCACGCTTCAACGTCGCGATGAGCATACTTGCTCCAGTCAATCAAAGGACCCGGGCTCGCACCCTGGGTCGCTTCCCACTCCGCGTCAGGCGGAGCCATCCGTTTGAAAATCAGCGCTGCTAAACGCATAAATCGAGTTGGCCCGTTCGATGGCATCGAAGGGAATCCCCATCCGCTTGCCGTCGACAGCCACTTGCACCATCCCGTCCCTAAATTCGAGCAGTTCACCCATAAAACGCCGCCGCCCATCAAGCGGACGCCGCGTCCTAATCTTCACCTGGCTCCCGCACGCCGCCGTAAAATCCTTCTCTCGTGCGAGCATGCGATCCAGTCCGGGTGAAGAGACCTCCAGCCGGTATCCATCCTCCATGATTTCTGCCGCGTCGAGAACGCTCTCAACTTCGCGCGAAACCTTGGCAAGACGATCGACCGGAACTCTCCCGTCACCCTCCTCGGTATCGAGCGTGACGCGAAGAACTGTCATGCCTCGATCCCGAGTTGTCTGCACGTTCATCAACTCGAGCGCGTGCTCGAGCACAACAGGTTCGATCGCATTTCTGAGTTCCTCGGGTATGTCTTTATACACCCCTTCGGCCCTCCCCATGTTTTGAGCTGCGATCACCTTTGAACTCCATTCTCTCGGGTTGCCGCAAAAAAAAAACGGACGCTCGTCCGCTTTTCCGGCTTCAACTCATCCCGTTTCTCGACACGATGGGAATCGACCCAACCCTGAATACCTGAAAAGCATTCTACCTACACCGGCTTACCGCCCGGCTTGACTCAATCATCCATTGCTCATGACTCGCCCGCCCTGACTCACGTCGGTACTCACGCCACCCCCCACACGGACCTGCCGCGTGCGCGGTGTATTTTTCCAACCGACCTTCACAACGATCGACCCACTGGCTTCATCGATGCTTCCAACCCTGTTTCCACGAGGCGGGTCGAGGTTCCCTTCGGTCCCTCTTTCCCTGTCTCGCCCATACTTTTTCTTCCGACCTTGAACCGCAGCGCACCGAACCCGCGTCGCGGCCCTCAAGGCCCAGCGAGCCTTCAGCAACCTCTCGGCAGCTTCCCGCTCGATCTCTCCACACTTTTTGATGATTTCCTACATCGAGAATGCCGACAGATCCATCCTGGCTTCGCCGTTTTTTCCCTAGCCCGAGGCGCCGACACGCGGCCCCTCTGGCCTGGGCTTCTCTCCGTAAGGCGGCGCAAAGTAAAGAAAAACCGGCGGGTTGGCAAGCCGCTAGGGCGCACCTGGGAGTCGCAGCGCTCCAGTCAGATCCGCCACCCGCGGGAACCCGTGGCGAGCGGCGTAAGCAGCGATTCCCTCGGCGACTTCGCGCCCCACCGCGGGATTGAGGTAGTTGGCGGTGCCGACCTGCACAGCCGTCGCCCCGCAGAGCATGAATTTGACGGCGTCCTCCGGGGTGATAATCCCACCTACCCCACAGATCGGAATCGAGACCGCCTGGGCGGCCTGCCAGACCATCCGCAGGGCGATCGGGCGGATCGCCGGCCCCGAGAGCCCGCCCAAGACGTTGCTCAGGACCGGGCGCCGGGATTCCACGTCGACCTCCATGGCCTGCACCGCGTTGATCAGGCAGATCGCATCGGCTCCCGAGGCCTCGCAGACCCGGGCCATGTCGTCGATCCGTGTGACATTGGGGGAGAGTTTGACCAGCAGGGGCTTCGGGGTCACCGCGCGAACGCGCTCCACCAATTCCCCGAGCAACCGGGGATCCTGCCCGAACTCGATCCCGCCGCTCTTGACGTGGGGGCAGGAGGCGTTGATCTCGATCCCAGCGACCCGGGGCGAAGCGGACAGGCGCTCGGCCAGTTCGGCGTAATTTCCAGGGTCTGTGCCGAAACAGCTCGCGATGACCACGACGTCCGCGGGCAGCTCGGGCAGGCGCTCGCCCAGGAAGGCCTCCACCCCGATATTCTCGATACTGATCGCGTTGAGCATCCCCGAAGGCGTTTCGGCGATCCGGGGCGGCGGATTTCCCGAGCGGGGCTCGAGGGTCAGGCTCTTGGCCACGAACCCGCCCAGGGCCGCCAGATCCATGAAGGGCGCGAACTCCGTCCCGTAGCCAAAGGTCCCCGAGGCGGTGAGAACCGGGTTGCGGAGCGCAATACCGCCAAGATCCACACGCGTGTCCACGGATTCGGTCAAGACAACCCCTCCCAGACCACCTGGTCCGCGGAGTAGACGGGCCCCGCCCGGCACACCAGGGAGTAGCCCCCGGAATGAACCGGCACCGCGCAGCCCAGGCAGACCCCGAAGCCGCAGGCCATATTATTTTCCAGGGAAACCTGGCACTCGAGCTGCCTTTCAAAGGCGATCTTCGCGCAAGCGTGCATCATCGGAGTCGGGCCACAGGCGAAGAGTGCAGCGGGCGGCCCCGGGGCTTCCAGAAGCTCACCCAGGGTGTCGGTCACCCGCCCCTTTCGGCCCCGGCTCCCGTCCTCCGTCGTGATATGGCAATTCACGCCGAGGGCCATGAAGTCGTCCACCCCCATCAGGTCGCCATCGCTCCGGGCCCCGAGGATCACGTGAACCTCGGCGTCCTCGGTTCCCCGGGAGGCCAGTTCGTAGAGCGAGGCGATGCCGGTGCCTCCACCCACTAGGATCGCTCGCTTGCCCGGGGCGACCGGGACAAACGCGCTTCCCAGGGGGCCGACCAATCGAATCGACTGCCCGGGGGCCAGGTCGGCCAGCAAGCGCGTCCCCCGGCCTGCCACCTTCAGTAGAAATTCGACCTCGGCCCGCCCACCGGGAGGGGCCGCGGCGTGGCCGCGATAGACCGCCATCGGGCGCGGCAGAAGGGGGTCGGTCCGCTCGGCTTCGCTGGACCCCCCGGGCGAGAGCATCACGAACTGCCCGGGTTCGGCGCCCGGCCAGCCGGGGATCGCCAGTACGAGGCGATGATTTCCCGGACCCTCCACGGCATTTTCCACCACTTCGGCAGCCACCCGAAGGGGCCTGGACGGCACAGGAGGCTTGGAATTCGTCATGGGCTTCTTGGGAAATCGAACCTGGGTTGAGGGGATCGGGGCGCTCGTTCGCCGCGCGAGACGCCGAGTGCGGGAGTCCCCGTCGGCCCGTGCGCCTCCATCTTATTAGCGCGCACGGGACACGCCGACCATGCAACTCGGCGCTCGGCAACGCCGAAAGCCCCCGAAGGCCGTCAGAGAAGGGGGAACAAGCCCCCGACCTCGCGTATCATCCGGTGAGTGCGTACCCGTGCCCACCAACTCTCCCGAACTTGCCGACTGGTGCCCTACGTGGCCGCCCTGCTCTTCCTGGGGCCTGCGGTCCTCCAGGCGGCCCCGGAACCCTTCGCGGGGGTCGAGTTCCCCGTGGCCGGGCGCCCGGTCGAGGTCTGGACGGGACACTTCTCCGAGGGCTGCAACGAGCAGGGCGAGGACCTCTTCGTTCTCGCCGTGGAGGGCAAGCCGCCCGACGAACGCCGGCGGGTGGTTCTCCTGCCCTGTCATGGGACCGCCCCCAGCGACTTGCGCGTCTTCGAATTGGGCCCCGATGTGGTCGCCGTGGACAGCGACCCCCAAGGCCATCGGCTGCTGATGCTCGAGCCCGAGGGCCTGGAATTTGCCGACCTCGCGGATCCGACGGCCAGAACCCGGCTCCCCTTTCCCGGTGGCTTACCCCTGATCCCCCGCAGCCGGGGCATCTCTCGCATCCCCATGGTGGGGCCCTGGGGAGTGGACGGCGGGGCCGGGGCCCTGCTCCCGACCCTCACCGGCGCCTCCTCCGTGGATTTCGGGAGCGGTGAGTTCTCACCGATTCGCCTTCCCCTGCTGGCCGACTACGGAAAGCAGGCGCCGGGGCTCCCGGATCCGTCCGACCCCTTTCTGTCCGCTCAGTTCACCTGGCCCCTGCTCGTCGCGGGGGAGGACGACGGAGCCCCTGGCAGCGACCTCTTCGCCCTGAACCGGTGGAACCTGGCGGTCTTTCGCCGGGCAGACGGCCGCCTGCCCAGGGAAGCCAGCCGAAGTGTACGGCTGCGCCCCTTCGAAGCGGATCAGGAGACCCGCCCCGAACAGAGCGAGACTGTCTACCGCGCCATCGACCTCAACTCCGACGGCCTAACCGATCTCGCCATGCATCGCAGTTGGGGAAGCCTGATGCGGGGCCATTCGAGCACCGTCATCTATTTGAATCACGGCGCGGGCGCGAACCCCGACGGCCCCCCCGACGCCCGGCGCGAGCTCAAGGATGGATTCTCGAGCCTCGAATTCATGGACCTCGACGGCGACGGGTGGCTCGAGGGGGTCGAAACCTCGCTCGAATTCGGCCTGATCCAGGCGGTTCGGATGCTTCTGACCCGAAGCGGCAAGGCGACCCTGACCATCCTCGCCCTGAGCCAAAGCGAGCCCTACCGGCTGACCGCGGTCTGGAAACAGGATATCCGATTCAAACTCGACTTCGCCGAGGCTCGGGTCCAGGGCCTCTATCCGATTCTGACCACGGATTGGAATGCCGACGGCCGCAACGACATTCTCTTCCTGGACAGCGACGGCGAACTCTCGATTCGCCTGGGCAAGGCGACCCGCAAGGGCATCGGCTTCGGCCCCGACGCCGGTCGCCAGGAGATTCCCATGCGCGCTGGGCGGAGCAGCGAAGCCGACCTCAACGGCGATGGCCTCGAGGACCTGATCCTCTTCGACCCTCGCAATTCCCAGGGCAATATCTGGGTCTATTACAACCGGGGGGCCCTGCCCGGGACCCCGGCCCTGCCCGAGTTCAAGGCCCCTAAGAACTGAAGCCGGGCCTCAGCGCGAACGCCAGAACTCCAGGGCACGGGAAGTCGCCACCCTTCCCCGGGGCGTCCGATCCAAAAAGCCGTGATGAATCAGGAAGGGCTCGACAACATCCTCGAGGGTCCCTTTGTCCTCCCCCACCGCGGCGGCCAAGGTCTCCAGCCCGACCGGGCCGCCGTCGAATTTTTCGATCAGGCTGCCGAGCAGGGCGCGATCCAGCGAGTCGAAGCCGACGGAATCCACCTCGAGGCGTTCGAGCGCATGCCGAGCCGCATCGACTTTCACCGGGCGGCCCCGGCCGTCGCCCACCTCGACGAAATCGCGGACCCGGCGAAGCAAGCGGTTGGCGATTCGGGGCGTCCCCCGAGAGCGCTGGGCAATCTCCCGGGCCGCTTCGGGCTCCAGGTCGATGGAAAGCAGCACCCCCGAGCGCAACACAATCCGCTCGAGATCCTCGACGGGATAGAATTCCAGGCGAGCGCTCCAGCCGAAGCGATCACGCAGGGGAGAGGTCAGCAAGCCGGCCCGGGTGGTGGCGCCCACCAGGGTAAAACGCGGCAGGTCGAGGCGGATCGAGCGCGCGCTCGGTCCTTCCCCGATCAGCACATCCAGGTGAAAATCCTCCATCCCGGGGTAGAGAATCTCCTCGACGCTGGCCGACAGTCGGTGAATCTCGTCGATGAAGAGCACCTCGCCCTCCTCGACATTCGAGAGCAGGGCCGCGAGATCGCCCGGACGCTCGATGGCCGGGCCGCTGGTCGCGTGAAAGCGCGCGCCCATCTCGTTGGCCACGATTCGTGCCAGGGAGGTCTTTCCCAGACCGGGCGGGCCATAGAAGAGCAGATGATCAAGGGACTCGCCGCGGCTGCGCGCCGCCTCCACAAAAACCGACAGATTTTCCCGCAGACGGTTCTGGCCGATCATCTCGCCGAGGTTCTGAGGACGTAGGCTCTCCTCGGCCTTCCTCTCCGGCACGTCCGGGTCGGCGCTGAGCGGCCCGCGGTCGACATCGGCCGGGCTCATCGCGAGAGCCTCTTAAGGGCGACCCGGATCAGGGATTCGATGGAGGCACCCTCCCCCGCTTCCCGGGCGGATTGGTCGGCGACCCTCTCCGCCTGGTTCCGCGGGTAGCCCAAATTCACGAGCGCCGAGAGAAGTTCATCGCGAACATCCCCCGCCACCGGGGTCGCCCCGTCAGGGATCGGGGCGGCGGGAAGACGACGCTGTTCGACCAACTCCTCGGCCCCTTCGCGCAATTCCAGGCTCATTCGCTGGGCCATCTTTGGCCCCACCCCGGGCGCCCGTTGCAGCGCCTCGGCGTCGCCCTCGCACAGGGCCCGCAAAAGCACTTCCGGATTGACCCCGGACAGGATCGCCTGGGCCAGGCGAGGCCCCACGCGATTGGCCCGCACCAGCAGATCGAACGCATCGCGCTCCAGGGGCAGCGCGAACCCATAGAGCAGGAAGGCATCCTCACGCACCACAGTGCGAACGTGCAGGGAAACGGTCTTGGCCACCGCGGGAAGGCTTTCGAAGGTCTGCAGGGAGACCAGCAACTCGTACCCCACCCCGTTCACGTCGACGATTACCCGGGTCGGCGCTTTCTCCCGCAATTTGCCCTCGAGCCACGCGATCATGATTTCTCCCCGAGCAGGCGACTCGCCGCCAGGGAGGTGCGCAGGGAGCGCCGACGTCGGCTGACCCCGAGGCCCGCAAGGCGCCCGGCGTGGGCCTGGCAGATCGCCACCGCCAGGGCATCCGCGGCATCCGTGGGCGGGCGCGCATCGAGTTCCAGCAAGCGCACCACCATATCCTGGACCTGAGCTTTGCCCGCGGCTCCGGTGCCCGCCACCGCCTTCTTGACCTCCCGGGCGCTCAGTTCCGCCACCTCGAGCCCCGAGGCCGCCAGAGCGGCCAGGGCCGCCCCGCGCGCGTGGCCAAGGACCAGCGCCGACCGAGGATTCGAGGCGACGAAGACCCGCTCCACCACGGCGATATCGGCTCCGTGTTCATCGATCACCGCGAGCAGTCCGGCATGAATAGCCGAGAGCCGGTTGGCGAGGGCCTCCCCCCGCCGTGCACGGAGCACGCCGTGGGCGACATGCTGAAGCTTTCCCCCGGTGAACTCCACGACGCCGTAGCCGGTCGCGCTCGAACCCGGATCAATCCCAAGAATCCTCATCGTACCCCCCGTACGATTCATCCCGCGCCTCCGCGCCCGCCCCAGCGAACCCGGATGCCCGAAAACCGGAGTATAGGCGGTCTGCCGCCGGCGCCTAGACGAATCGCTCCATCTCCTCTTCGGAGATGTCGAAGTTCGCGAAAAAGTTCTGCACATCGTCGAGATCTTCGAGGGTCTCGGCCAGTCGTATCATCTTCTCTGCATCTTTGCCGACGAGTTCGACCGTCGTGGACGGCTCCATGGTGATCGACGATTCAGCGAGGACAAAGCCCGCCGCCTCGAGGTTGTCCCTCACCGAGTCGAAATCCAGGGCGGCGGTGACGACGTCCACACTGTCCTGGCCCTCGAGAATATCCTCGGCGCCCGCCTCCATGGCGGCTTCCATCAAAGCATCGGAGTCGAGGCCCTCGATGGCAAATTGGAGCACGCCGCGCTTCTGAAACAAGTAGGCGACGCAACCGCTGGCACCGAGATTGCCGCCATTCTTGGTC
The DNA here is from genome assembly GCA_028823175.1 of Myxococcota bacterium. GTDB lineage: Bacteria > Myxococcota_A > UBA9160 > UBA9160 > UBA4427 > JAZXM01. Next base: position 15,553 of record JAPKBZ010000063.1, on the reverse strand, counting down.
AGCGCGTGGCGCACGTCGCTCACCGTGCGGTTCTTGTTATCCGTCAGCGCCTCGATCAGGATCGCCGTCCCACCGGGGCCATACCCCTCGTAGACGATCTCGTCGTAGGATTCGCCCTCGCCGCCGCCAATTCCCTTCAGGATCGCCCGCTGGATATTGTCCTTGGGCATATTGGCGGCCTTGGCCTTGTCGACGACTAGGCGCAGGCGCGGGTTACTTTCGGGATCGCCCCCCCCGATTCGGGCGGCCGTTGCAATCTCCCGGATCAGCTTGGTGAAGATCTTGCCCCGCTTGACATCCGCCACACCCTTCTTGCGCTTGATCGTCGACCATTTCGAGTGTCCGGACATTGGGTTTCCTCGTGGTTCCCCCCGGTTTAGCACCCGCCTCCGTCCGCGGCCATTTCGAACCGGAGCCTGCCCCCCCGGGTCGCGCAGCCCCGGTCAAGCCATCGCCTGCCCGGCTCAATTCGAAGAGGTCGTTGGCGACCGGGCTCCGAGGTGTCATGCTTCGACTCTCCACGACTTAAGGCACCCCAAACAACGAGGGAAAACGAAATGCCCCTGAACGCCGAAGATTCCGAGACAGCGGGCCTGCTGCCCGTCGTCCCCTTTCTCAAAATTCCCGACGAGGGCTCCCCCTACCTCGAAGGCTCGCGCTGCACCCAGTGCGACACCACTTTTCTCGGAGAACGATCGGTCTGCGCGAAGTGCGGATCCCGGGAAGGTCTCGAACCTCTCGCCCTTGCCAATCACGGTGAACTTTACGTATACAGCATCGTATACCGCTCCTTCCCCGGGATCGAGGTCCCCTACGTATCGGCCATCGTCGATCTTGAGGGCGGGGGAACCGTCAAGGGCAACCTGATCAATATCGACCCGGATCCCGAAAAAATCAAAATGGGGATGCCCGTAGACGTGATCTACGAGAAGGCCCCCCGCAAGGACGCCGAAGGCAACGAGTACCTCACCTATTATTTTCAGCCCAAGAGCTGAGCCAGCGAATCGGAGACCTCTACCATGAGCGACGTCTATGTAATTGGTATCGACATGATCAAGTTCGGGCGCTTCCCCGAGACCAGCGTCCCTAAGCTGGGGGCCACGGCGGCCCACCTGGCCCTCGACGATGCGGGCCTCACCATCAACGACATACAGGCGCTCTACAGCGGCAATCTCGGCCAGGCCGGCGCCATGGTGGGCCAGCGTATCCTCGCGGAAATCGGCCAGACGGGCATCCCCGTGGTGAATTGCGCCAATGCGTGCGCCACGGGCGCCACCGCTTTCCGTGAAGGCTGGATGTCCATCAAGGCGGGCGTCTACGACATGGTTCTCTGCGTGGGCACCGAACAGATGGGCAAGGGCCTGCTCGGCGGAGGGGGCGGCGGCAAGGGAATCCCCACCGAGGGACTCCTGGGTTCGAGCACCATGCCGGCGATCTTCGCCGAGGCGGGCATGGAGCACCAGCGCAAATACGGCACGACTTTCGAACAATTCGCCAAGGTCTCGGTGAAGAACCATCACCACTCGACCCTCAACCCCAAGGCCATGTACCAGATCGAAACGCCCCTGGAGACCGTCATGGGCGCCGAGATGATCTCGTACCCGAACACCAAGCTCATGTGCTCGGTGAACGTCGACGGGGCGGCGGCGGTGGTGATCTGCTCCGAGGAGAAGGCCAGGCAACTCGGCAAGATGGACCGGGCCGTACGCGTCAAGGCCTCGGTGCTCACCAGCGATCCCTACCAGGAGCGCAATCTCCAGATGCCCGACGTCAACACCTGCACCCAGCGGGCCGCCAAGGCCGCCTACGAGATGGCGGGCGTCGGCCCCGAGGACATCGATCTGGTCGAACTCCACGACTGCTTCGCCACGGCCGAGATTCTCCACTACGGAAACCTCGGCCTGGGCAAGCCCGAGGATGCCGGGCGCATGGTGGACGAGGGGGAGACCGCCCTGGGCGGCCGGATCCCGGTCAACGTCTCCGGCGGCCTGCTCTCCAAGGGCCATCCCCTGGGCGCGACGGGCATCGCGAATATCTACGAGGTCAGCACCCACCTGCGCGGCGAGGCGGGTGAGCGACAGGTCGAGGGCGCCCGCTTCGGGATGACCCATGTCATCGGCCTGGGCAGCGCCTGCGCAATCCATGTCCTCGAGAAAGTCGACTGAGTCGACTCAGGAGGGGCGCCCGGGCAAGACGCCGGGATCCAGAACCCACGAACGGGCCAGTCGGAATTCCGGCTGGCCCGTTTTTTATTGGAATCGATGACCAGAGGGTTCAGTGCGCCGGGGGGGGGCATCGTGGCCTCGCCCCGGTCGCCGGACACCTCGACGCCTTTCGCCTCGACGAACCCGAGCGGCAGTCCAAGCACCAGGAGCAAAAGGGCAAATCCCATCAGCCCGCACAGGGAGCGCCATTGGATCAGGCCCACCCTCGAAATACCCTGCCGTCCCCCCTCGACCGAATCTCCAAATCCCTAGTCCGGCCTGACGGCTGAATGATCCAGATCCCTCCGCGCCAGGTCCTCGGCCAGGGTGCGCGCCGAGCGCTGAAAAAAAACCGCGCCGAATGCCCCCAGGACACTAATCGAGAGCAGGGAGTAGCGGATGGCCTGTTCCCCCCAATAAGGAGCATAGAGATCGTTCATGAAGCCGACGAGAAGGGGACCCAATCCAGCACCCACAAGGTTGACGATGAAGAGAAGAATCGCCGCCGCCGTGGCACGCATGCTCAGCCGGGCCAGGTTCTGATTCAAGGAGTGCATGGCGGGCACATAGACATTCGCCAGCAGGTAGAAGATGAAAAAACTCAGCATGGCGACCCAGCCCGAATCCGCGAGGAGAAAAATAAAGGCGAAGGGGAGACAAGCCCACGTGACACGAGCGGGAAAACGCATCGCCCAGGCCGGGTCCCGCTGGGAAAGGCGGTCCGTAATCGTCCCGCCGGCGAGGGTCCCCAAACTGCCGCCGAACCCCACGATGGCCGCCATCCAGAGTCCGATTTCCATGGGCATCATGTGGTGGACCCGCCCAAAGAATTCATACCCCCACATGAGCACCCCGAACCCCATAAGGGAAAGGAAACACGAACCCGCTACAAGGTTGACCCAGGAAGGACACGAAAGCAGATAATGAAGGGTTTCGCCGAAGGTCGAGGGCTCAGCGCTCACCGTCGATTCCTCCGAGTAACCGCGAGGGGGTTCTTTGACGGTAAAACGAACCACCAACGCAAAGAAAATCCCAGGCAGCCCGAGCAGGATGAAGGGCGTGCGCCAGTCGTCGACGAATTGCTCTCGCAGATAGCCGCCGCCCAGATAGGCCAGAGCCGACCCCACGTAGACCCCCCAGGCATAGATCCCCATAGCGGTCGCCCGCTTCGAAGGTGGGAAATAATCCGAGATCAACGAATGTGCGGGCGGGCTACCCGCAGCCTCCCCGACCCCCACCCCGACCCGCAGCAGGGCCAACTGTCCGAAACTTCGCGCGTAGCCGCACATGAATGTCATGGCGCTCCAGACCGTCAACCCCAGGGCAATGATCGTGCGCCGATTGCCGCGATCGGCCCAGCGGGCAATGGGAATGCCCGCGATGGTGTAGAAGAGCGCGAAAGCAAAGCCCACCAGCAGCCCCATCACCGTGTCCGAAACTCCAAACTCCTGCTTGATGGGACCGATGAAGACCGAAAGGATTTGGCGATCGATAAAATTAATCACGTAGACGACGAAGAGAACTCCGAGTACGTAATTGGAATAGCCGGCACTGATTATCTGCTTCGCACCCGGCTCAGATCGGCGGTCATCCATCGACGTATTCCCTCCAAGGTCGAATTAAAAAGATCTCGGGCAAGATAGGCCAGACCGCCCGGCGTGTTGGCACCCCTCCCAATTTGAATTCCCTCCATGCACCTGGCACCCTCGCGCCCGATACCCTTGAGCCGGCTCCCCCTAAACCGTAGAATCCGCCGGCGCGCCTTGAATCGAGACAAACGTCCCACCCCACCCGATTCGAAGTTCTTCCCCTCGGAGAGGACAGCTCTTGGAAAACAAGAACGCGCCAGAGTACGAAGCATGGCCGGGAACTCTCGCGGGTCAGGAGAAGGCCCTGCAATGGGTTGCCTCGAGATCCAAGTGGCTCGACCGCCCCAAGAAGGAATCCGCGGAACTCGGCCAGGTCTACGTTCTCTGCCTGAATGATCGAATTGATCGGGTAAGGGATTTCCTCTCGGCAAACGGGCTGGCTGGAAAGGCCGCGGTTCTCTCGGCGTTCACACCCCAGGACTTCAGCATCGAAGAACTCATCGCCAGCGGCATAGTGGCCCCGGATCCGCCCCAAGGCCGCCCCATGCACCAATGGCTGCGGGAGGTTTGCTGCTCACTTGGGCACATGGCCATCGCTATCGACTCTGAGCGCTCGGGCTCGAGCCAGTACCTCGTCTTCGAAGATGACCTCGAGCCAAGAGACCAGAGCAGCGAGGCTGCCCGGCTCGTCCGCGCTGCCAAAAATATCCCCTGGGATTTTCTGTATTTCTCGTACAGCCATGCGGACATGCTCGAAAGCCAAAAGCATTCGGCAGATTTTTTCCGACTCGTGGGCCATCTCACGACCAATGCTTTTGCGGTTCGATCTCACACGCGCCGAGACCTGATTCAATCCTGGCTGCCCATCGGTGCGGCGATCGATGTGCACCTGAGAGACTCTACGAAGGACTCGGGTCAGTTCGTCCTCGGAGCCAACCGAAGGATTTTCAACCAGGACCGATCGAGCGTGAGTTCACAAATCTCGGCTGATCGAAGCGTCGCTCCTCCCAAGTGGAAACCGATCCTCCGCCAGAAGATCCTGGCCCGAGCACATTCCTTCATCGCACGAACTGGAGAAGTCGGTTACGACGAAACCATTCTCCAGATAGACGGATTACGGGAAGGAAGACCCATGCAACAAAACGGAGTGCATTTCTTCAATTGGACTTGGCGGCTGATAACGTTATGGCTCAGTCGCCACACCGAGAAGGGCATAAAAAGCCCATCCCCAAGGTAGATCCCCAAAGAGCCTCGCCATGAAAGCGGCTTGCATGACCGACTGGAAGAACATAGCCAATTGATTGGCCGATCTTCGAGGGGAGCGCATCTACTACGTTCCGAGCCCGGGGAACGGCGGCGATGGGCTCATTGCCGAAGCCACCTATCAACTCTTCGATCGACTGGAACTCGATTGCCAAATCTGGCGGGGGGATGAATACGACATCGAAAAATCCGTCATTATCTACGCGGGAGGAGGAATCCTCGTCCCCTTCTACACCGACGCATCGAACTTTTTCGCACGTCACCATGCCCGGGCAAAACGACTCGTCCTTTTGCCGCATACCGTGGACGGGCACGAAGAACTCCTGGGACAACTGGGCCCGAATGTGGACATCTTCTGCAGGGAGCACCGAAGCTACGAGCATGTGACCCGCTTCGCCCCAGGTGCGAGCGTTTACATGGGCGAGGACATGGCACCCTCTCTCGATCTAAAAAAGTTACTCGGCGATTCCCCCATGCCACCGCATGAACCGCTGGAGAATTAAAAAAACGCCCGCCAGACCCCGAGCCTGCGGCGGCGCTACAGCGGCTGGCTCGCCGACCTTAGAGTTCGCCGCGGCCTCGCAGTGAACCGGGTTGCCTACTGTTTCAGAGAAGACAACCTCTCGGAGAGCTTTGCGGCGCTTGCCGAAAAGTCGATCCCAGCCCGCTTCCCCATGGCAATTGGCATTGTGGCATCCATAGTGTCAATATGGAGCCATGACTCAGCCCGAGAAACTCGAAACACCCCTCGTCATGATGGGCGCCCCCGGATCGCCCTATACCCGCAAGATGCGCTCGCTGATGCGGTACCGGCACATCCCCTACCGGATGGTCCTGCATAATTCCCCCGAGGCGGCCGCCCTGCCCCACCCGAAGGTTCCCCTGCTCCCCACTTTCTATCTCCCCGACGCCCACGGCCAGGTCGTCGCCACCACCGACTCGACCCCCCTGGTTCGTCGCTTCGAGCGGGCCTTTCCGGGCCGCAGCGTGATTCCCTCGGATCCCGTGATCGCCCTGATCGACGAGATCCTCGAGGACTACGCCGACGAATGGCTGACCAAGTGCATGTTTCATTACCGCTGGTACCACGCCGCCGACATCGACAAGGCCGCCCGGGTGCTTCCCAATTGGTCCAATGGAAAATCCACCGACGAGGCCATTGCCCCGATCCAAAAAATGATCGGGGAGCGCCAGACCTCGCGCCTCCACGTGGTGGGCTCCAACGACACGACGGCTCCGGTCATCGAGGAGAGCTACCGGCGATTCCTTCGCATCCTCGACAAGCACCTCCAGACGAATCGTTTCCTGTTGGGCGAGCAGCCGGCATCCGCCGATTTCGCCACCCACGGGCAACTCACCTGCCTCGCCCTCTTCGACCCCACCCCCGCTGCGATCACCCTCGCGGAATCTCCCCGTGTCTACGCCTGGGTGGAGATCACCGAAGATCTCTCGGGCCTGAACGATCCCACCGAAGCGGCCTGGATCTCCCGGGGCGCGGTGCCCGACACGCTCCGGGCGCTGCTCGGCGAGGTGGGACGGGTGCACGCTCCCTTCCTTCTCGCCAACGCCGATGCGCTGAACCGAGGCGCCGAGAAGGTCGAATCCGTCATCGACGGCAAGCCCTGGGTTCAAAAACCCTTTCCCTACCAGGGCAAATGCCTTCGCTGGCTGCGCGAATCCTACGAGGGGCTCGCCGAGTCGGACCGCCAGGCCGCCGATGCGATCCTCGCCGGGACGGGATGCGAGCTCCTCTTCGGCTGAGAAACGGGAGTTCCCGGGCCGACCAAGTTGCCCGGCCATGCCACGCCCCGTACCCTCTGGCCCATGCCCTTGCCGAAAAATTTTTCCGTCTTGCTTCTGGCCGCAGTCCTGGGTCTCTCCCTCGCCGGCCTCGCTTGCGACCAAAGCGACCCAGGCGCCCAGGCCGGGGCCACCAAGGCTTCTCCTGCGCAGCCCGCTTCGGACGCCGCCTCCGCCCTCGAGGCAGACCATGCCTCGGGTCATGCCACCCAAAGCCCGCATGCGCCGGCGCCTGACGACCAGCGCGCCAAGAGCCGAAAGAGCGCACCGCGATCCTCCGGAGAACGGCCTTTGCCCGCCTTCGGCGGGCGTACCCTGGCGGGCACTCAGCTCGATATGGCCTCGCTGATTGGCCAGCGCGTGGTGCTCTTTTTCTTCAACCCCGAATCCAAGGGAGCCGGGATCGTCGCTGATGCCGTGTCCGACGTCGCGAAGGAACAGACGAGCCACAATTTCAATCTCGTGGGTATCGGAATGGGCAGTTCAGCCTCGAAGCTCCGCAGCTTCGCACGGAAGCACGGATTCGACTTTCCGGTCATCGACGACTCGAATGCCGATATCAGCGCCCTCCTACGGATTCCGAGCCCCTTGGTCATCCTGGGAGCCGACTCCGAGGGCTACCTGAATTTCGCTCTGCCCGGCTTCGACACGAGCCAGGACGACGCCCGGGAGGACATAGCAGGCCGACTTCGACAATCCCTGCGCATCCAGGAAGAACGCTCTCTCGCCGGCCCCCTGCTGGAATACCCCCAGGCGCCAACCTTCAAAACTGAGTTCATCGGAGGCCAACCCTTCGACTTCGCCAATACCGCGGGCCGACCGGTCGTTTTGATGTTCTTCCTCCACACCTGCCCCCATTGCCACCACGCCCTGGCTTTCTTCCGCGAACAACTCGAGGACCTGCCCGAAGACGAGCGCCCAGTCCTCGTGGCCATCTCGCTTCAGAATCGCCCGACAGCGGTTCTCAGTGCCATGAAGGAGGCCGGACTCGACTTCTTCACCCCCCTCGTCGATCCGGACGGAGAGGTCGCCCAACTCTACGGCCTCGCCGGAGGCGTTCCCGACATCAGCCTCATCGACCCCGAGGGACGGATCATCTATCGCAGCCAGGGCTGGCGCGATGAGCGGGACCCGCCCCTGATGCGGATGTATCTCGCGCGGATCTCGGGGGGGCGCATTCCCATGCTCCTCAGCAAGACCGGCTATGCGGGCAACGATGTCTGCGCGGTCTGCCACTCCCAGCAGAACGCCGCCTGGGAGCTGACCCGACACGCCCAGGCCTACGACACCCTGGTGACCCACGGCGAAGAGCGCGACGGCGAATGCGTTTCGTGCCACGTCGTCGGCTTCGACGAACCCGGCGGTTTCTCCCTCGAATCCCCCAAACCCTATCTCGAGAACGTCGGCTGCGAAAATTGCCATGGCCGAGGCGGACCGCACCTGTCCCCCGATTTCCTGGCCGAGGGCGGCTACCAAGCCGTCTGTGAAAACTGCCACGACAGCAAGCACTCCCTCGGCTTCGACTTCGCGACTTTTCTCCCCAATGTCTCGCATGCCGCCATCGCCGCCCTCTCCCCGGAAGAGCGGGCCGACCGCTTCGCGGGGCACGGGTTCAAGCGAGAGCTCCTCCCCTCGACCGCGGATTACGTGGGATCCGATGCCTGCGAAAGTTGCCACACCGCTGAATTCGCGACCTGGGGCAAGAGCCCTCATGCCCATTCCCTGACCTCCCTCGCCGAGGACAACAAGACCGACGAGGGCGAGTGCCTTGCGTGTCACACCACAGGCTACGGGCGAGCGGGCGGCTTCCCGGAGAACGGCGATGCCAACGCCCATGTCGACCTCGCGCGGGTGGGCTGCGAGTCCTGCCACGGACCCGGGAGCCAGCACATCGCCGAAGACCAGCCCAAGCGCGGTACAATTATCAGCCTCGGTGATAAATGTGACTCGTGCGTAATCCTACAGATCTGCGGCACGTGCCACGACGAGGCCAACGATCCCGACTTCACCTTCTCGGTCCAGGAACACATCGACCGGCAGCGCCACGGAACGATCGAAGCGGGCACCGGAAAACCCCTGGGACCCTCGGCTTCGTCCTGGCCCTCCGGCCCGGCGGGATCGTCGAGCGAGGTCGCCTGGGTAGCCGGCGCCCTCGAAAGGCTCGAAGGGGCTCAGCGCTGATGCGGCCCACGAGTTCACCGGCCTCGTGAGCGACGGCCGCTCAGAATTCGCCGACCTTGTTGCGAGCGCCCGGGTGATCGTCGAGGAACTGCTCGAGGAGGGCGTCGAGCGTTTCGACCTTCGCGAAACGGCCACGGAAGATCACCCCGACAAGCCCGTGGATAGCCCGGCCGGCGCGCGCTCCCCCGCCATCGACGATCGCGTCGAGGACACGGCCCCGCTCCCGGAATCCAGCGGCCGCCCCTCCCCGTCCCGCGCGGCGGTACCCGTACCTGCGCCCATACCCGCAGCCACACCTGCAGCTACACCCGCAGCCGCAGCCACACCTGTATCCGCACCCGCGGCAAGCTGGGGGGCGAACCCGTCCCTCGCAGAAGTCCAGGCGGTTCTTGGGGACTGCCAGCGTTGCGCGCTCTGCCAAGGGCGAACCCAAATCGTCTTCGGCGATGGGAATCCCGAAGCCGATCTACTCTTCGTGGGGGAAGGACCGGGCCAGCACGAGGATATCCAAGGCTTGCCCTTCGTGGGCAAGGCGGGCCAGTTGCTCACGAAAATGATCGAAAGCGGCCTCGGAATTCCGCGCAAGAGCGTCTACATCTGCAACATCGTCAAGTGCCGCCCCCCGCAGAACCGCGACCCTCTCCCCGACGAAATCGAGGCCTGCCGGAGCTTCCTCGATGGACAGATCGCGGCGGTTCGCCCGAAGGTCATCGTCAGTCTGGGCCGGCCCGCCGCGAGCCTTCTGCTCGGGCGCAAGGTGGCGATCTCACGCGAGCGGGGGCGCTGGCAGAGCTATCGCGGAATCCCGCTGATGCCTACCCTGCACCCGGCCTTCGTCCTGCGTCAATACAGCGAAGAAAATCGCCGAGCCGTGTGGGAAGACCTCAAGGCCGCCCAAGCCAAGGCCCTGGACGCCGAGACGGACTAGCACTTCAGGGCGAAAGCTCCCCCGCCGAACTAGAAGGCCGAACTAGGAAGGGCGAACTAGGAAGGGCGAACGAGAAGGCCGAACTAGAGCGAACTAGGAAGGCCGAACTAGGAAGGGCGAACTAGAAGGGCGTCTCGGGTACTGCCGCGGTCTGGGCTGCCCGGTACTCGTCCAAGGCCTTCGCCACGGAAGCGTCCGAACGCGCGAGCACAGAACCCGCGAAGAGGCCGGCGTTCTTGGCCCCGGCCTTGCCGATCCCGAAGGTCGCTACGGGAATGCCTCCGGGCATCTGGACCGTCGCCAGGAGGGCATCGATGCCATCCAGGGGAGAACTGTCCAGAGGCACGCCGAGCACCGGCAGAGGCGTCAGGGCGGCGGTGACTCCCGCGAGATGGGCCGCAAAGCCCGCACCGCAGATAAAGATCTCGATCCCCGCATCTCCAGCCGCCACCACGTAATCGTGATGCCGCTGGGGGGTCCGATGGGCCGAAATGACCCGCACATCGCATTCGACCCCCAGGGCCTCGAGGGCATCTGCAGCTGGCTTCATCAGATCCCAGTCATTGGGGCTTCCCATGAGGATTGCCACCCGAGCGCCCGCTGAATTTGCCATGGCAGGAGATTAGCACGGGAACAGCGGATTCAGCCTTCCTCTGGCCCTATCTTTGGCGATGAGATAAAACAGGGCGAACCCCAGGCGGGGAACGGATCACGAAATGGCGATAGGTACAGAGACAGTGGTCTGCGGAATCGTGCTGCATCCGGCGGGGCACACGCGATCCCCTGCCATGCACAATGCCGCTTTCGCGGCCTGTGGGATCGATGCGGCCTACCACGCTTTCGACGTCCCCCCCGAGCGCCTGGGCGATGCCATTCGCGGTATGAGGGCCCTGGGGATCCGCCAGCTGGCCGTCTCGATTCCCCACAAAGAGGCGGTCATCGCGCACCTCGATCGCGTGGAAGAAACGGCTCGGGCCATCGGCGCGGTCAACACGGTTACCCTCGGGCCGGACGGGGAACTCGTGGGAGCGAATACCGACTGGATCGGAGGCCTCAGGGCCATCGAGCGGGAAATCAAACCCCAGGGTCGGCGAGCCGTCGTTTTGGGGGCTGGCGGAACCGCCCGGGCTCTTGTCTACGCCCTCGGCCAGGCGGGCGCCGAAGTCTGGGTGCTCAACCGAACCCAGAGCCGCGCGGCGGAGTTGGCCCAGCAGCTGGGCGCGGCCGGGTCAGGAGGACTCGATGAACTCTCGAAGCGGGAGCCGGAGATCATCGTCAATACCACCAGCGTCGGCCTGCGCTCCGACGAATCTCCCGTCGATCCCCTCGGCATCACTTCCGGTGCGGTGGTCATGGATGCGGTCTACGTCCCCGAACAGACACGCCTCCTCGCGGACGCGGCGAACCGCGGCGCCATACCGATCGCCGGAAAATGGATGCTTATCCATCAGGCAGCCGAGCAGTTTCGCCTCTGGACCGGGCGCGAAGCGCCGGCGAACATCATGGCCGATGCCTTTGACCAGGAGGCCAGCCAAAGCTCGGCTTAGCCCGGGATTCGTTTTCTCCGCCTTGCCCGGGTTTCCTGGGCTCAAATCAGCGGATGAACTCGGCTCAGCTCGTCATGCCCCATTTGGCCTTATTGGCTTCCACGTCGGCCGGACTAGGAGCATCAATCTCTCCGCGCTCGGGAACCGAAAAATCATCCCGGCACTCGACGATCGCGGCATTCTTGGCGATGTCGGCTTCGAAGACCTCGGGCACCTGCTCGTCTTCGTAAATCGCTTCCCAGGGGCATTCCGGCTCACAAACGCCGCAGCTGATGCACTCCTCGGGATCGATGTAGAGTTGCGCGGGCCAAGCTGGGTCGGAATCGGTTCGCTTGACGATGCAGTCCACCGGGCAGACCTCGACGCAGGCCATGTCCTCTTTCTCTTGACAGAGACTCGTGATCACCCAGGTCATGCAAACTCCTTCTTCGTCCTGCTTTTGCCGCCCTGCTCATTAGTGGAACGGGGTCGGTTGGAATTCTCTCGTTGCTGGCCAGCTAGGGCATGGGCAAAAAGAGAGAGTAACCAAACCCGCAAAAGGTGGGCCACCCGCGTAGAGCAAAAAATGAGGCGATCGTTCGGCCCCACCCCCCGAGCGCTCTACTTCATCTTCGTCTCTTTGTAGACGACGTGTTTACGCACAACGGGATCGTATTTCTTGAACTCGAGCTTATTCGGGGTATTCGTCCGGCTCTTCGACGTCGTGTAGAAGTGTCCCGTCCCCGCCGTCGACTCAAGCTTAATTTTTTCTCGTTTTCCCTTGGCCATATTTTCTCATTACTCCGATCGAAAGCCGCTCACCCGCCCGCCGTAGGCGGCCAGTGACCGATTCAAAATGTCAGCTGCTCGCGGGTTCCGGGACCGCTTCGCCGCCCCGGGAAAACACGCGCGTCCGGTCCGCTCCAACGCCCTCGACCCGTACTCGGCTCGGCTTGTTGTCCGCGGGATTCACGAGCATCACGTTGGAGAGGTTGATGTACCCCTCGTCCTCCACGATGCCCCCCTGCTGGGCTCCGGCACGGCCCGGCTTCAGGTGGCGCTTCTGCACACGCACTTTCTCCACGCGTACGCGACCCGTTTCCATCTCGACGGCCAAAACGCGACCCTGCTTGCCACGGTCAGCGCCTGCCATCACCTGAATCAAATCTCCTCGACGAATTTTCTGCATTTTTCCTCCGGACCTAAAAGCGGTGCCAAGGTATCGAACACCCCGTCCACCAAGTCAATACCCCCTCGGGAAAATCGGATCTTCTCCTTCAATTTCGCAATTTTCGGAGGTTTCGACCGCCGTGGGAGGGGCTCCGGGCTAGCCTCCCGGCTTTCCGAGGAGACCGTGTGTGAAAGTAGCGACCGTCGGCCTGTTTGTCGTCGTCATCGTCGGCGCGGCGGGAGCCTGCCAGTGGCTTCTCCCCGAACGCTTTGCCGTCAACGCCCCCATCGGCCAGATGCTCTGGGGCGCGGGGATCGATGCCCCAGACTCAGGCACCATCAGCGACCGCATGCGGGCCCCTGAGGGCTTCGAAATCTCTCTCTGGGCCGAGGGCACCCGGGGCGCGCGAGTCCTGCGCCCGACGCCGACAGGAGACCTGCTGGTGGGGTCCCCGGTACAGAACAGCATCCTCCTGCTCGAGGCCGACGCCGACGGAGACGGGCGCTCGGACGGTCAGAGGGTCTTGCTCGAAGAGCTCAACCACCCCTACGGGGTCGAGTTGCGCGACGGTTGGCTCTACGTCGGAGAGACAGGCGGGATCGCCCGCGTCCCCTTCGACCCTGGAAAGACCGCCACCCCGGGCAAACCCAGCGGAGCCCGGATCACCGGAGAGCTCGAGTACATCGTCAACGACCTCCCGCCGGGAGGCAACCACTGGACTCGCAACCTGCGATTCGGCCCGGATGGCTGGCTCTACGTCAACGTGGGCTCGAGCTGCAACGTCTGCCTGGAGGATGACCCGAACCGGCGAGCCGCCCTGCTTCGCTTTCGCTCGGACGGGAGCGGCGAAGAGACCTTCGCCACCGGCCTGCGCAACTCCGTCGGCTTCGCCTGGCAGCCCTCGACGGGCAAATTCTACGCCACCGATAACGGACGGGACCTGCTCGGTGACAATTTCCCGCCCTGCGAACTCAACGAACTTGTCGAGGGGGGGTTCTACGGCTTCCCCGTGGCCAACGGAAACCGCATGCCCGACCCGGATTTCGGCGAGGGTCAGGAGGAACGGATCGCCTCCTCGATTCCCCCGGCCCACGGTTTTCGCGCGCACAATGCGCCCTTGGGCATCAATTTCATAGAGGGGGAATCTCTCCCCAAGGACTACCGCGGAGCGGCCCTGGTCGCGCTCCACGGATCCTGGAACCGCACCCAGAAGGACGGCTACAAGGTGGTCTCGCTGCATTGGGACGCGGACGGAAGCATTCGAGAAGAAGACTTCCTGACAGGCTTTCTTCGGGACGAGGAGTTGATCGGAAGGCCGGCCGACGTCGTTCAGGGCCCCGATGGAGCGATCTACGTCTCCGACGACTATGCCGGAGTGATCTGGAAAGTCGAGTACACCGGTGATCTCTAACCCGGCGTGCCCGGACAGAACAGGCGGTACGGCAAGGGGCTTGGGATGAATATCGGACTCTGCATGCCCTACATGGAGCGCGACTACGGGCGCGAGGAAATCCTCGCCTGGTGCCGCGCCATCGACTCGGGGCCCTTTTCGAGTCTCTCCTGCGGTGAGCGGATCACCGGCTACACCCTCGAAATGCGGACCGTGCTCGCCGCCGCCGCGGCGTTGACCGAGCGGGTTCGGATCATGCCGAGCCTTTATGTGCTCCCGATGCACTCTGCGACCTGGGCGGCCAAAGAGGTGGCCACCCTGGATGTTCTCTCCGGGGGGCGCGTAACCCTGGGAGTCGGCGTCGGCGGCCGCGAGGTCGACTACCGATCCGTGGGCGCCTCCTTCGCCCGGCGCCATCAGCGAATGGACGATGCGGTGGCCCAGATGCGGAGAATCTGGAGCGGGGTGCCCGCGATCGAGGGTGCCGACGAAATCGGGCCCCGTCCCGTTCAGGTGGGCGGCCCGCCGATCATCGCCGGGGTCATGGGCCCCAAGGCCATGCGTCGCGCCGCGGCCTGGGCCGATGGTGTCTATGTCTTCTCCATGAGCGGCAACGTGGCCGAGATCGAACGCATGGTGACAGCCGCCGATGAGGCATGGAGCGAGGCCGGACGCGATCGTCCTCCGCTCAAGATCGCCGGCTTCTGGTACTCCCTGGCGAACGAGAGTGAACGCCGGCTGGCTGAGTACGTCCACCAATACCTCGCGGTCTTCGGCGACGAGGCGGCTCGGGCTATCGCTAAGACGATGAGGTGCCACCGCGCGGAAGCCATCGAAGAATCCATCGAAGGCATCCGGGCGCTGGGTTGCGACGAATTGATCCTGTCGCCGGCGAGCGGCGAGCTCGCCGAAGTGGATCGGCTCGTCGAAATCCTCGGCTGAAAGACGCTCCCGCAATTGCCGGGTACCGGGCCGACCGCACCGGGCCGAAGCCATCGCCCCCAACAAGGAGCCATCGCCCCCAACAAAAAGAGGCCCAAACAAAAAGAGGCCCAAACAAAAAGCGGCACCGAGCCTAAGCTCGGTGCCGCTCAATCAAGTCCCACCGTCGTGCTACTCTCCCACGAAAGAAATCCGCAGTACCATCGCCGATGTGGGGCTTAACTTCCGTGTTCGAAATGGGAACGGGTGTGGCCCCCACTCCAAGGACGGTGGGAAAAACTTTTGTCTCTCTTGTCTCTCTGTCAGTTTCGTTATCAGTTTGTCTATCGACCAGAACCGAGGTCAGCTCTCTCAGCTCTCTCAGGCGACCAAGCTACTAAAACTACTAAAGCTACTAAGCCGGGTCCGGTCGATCATCTCTTGGCCAAGCAAAGCTAGGTCAAGTCGAGGCGGCAGCCTCGATAATCCAATATTTTTTTGAGTCAGAGTGTACGGTCCTGCAATACTGTGAGGAGTGGTCAAGCCTCACGGGCGATTAGTACCGGTCAGCTCCACGCAT
>JAPKBZ010000155.1 GCA_028823175.1 Myxococcota bacterium | reverse complement strand
ATCCAGCCGCGACCGACGGATGCCGCGATGTCGACCATCTATCCGTCGAACTACTACGCCTACAACGAGGGCGAGACCGAGAGCCCGATCGTAAAGCCGTTTCGCGACCGCGTGGAAAGTACGAAAGTAAAGCGCTACGCGGATCTCGTCGAACGTCGCGAGGCCCACGTCCTCGATATCGGCTGTGCCGATGGGAGGCTACTCGAAATCATCCAGCGCTTCGGGCCTCGGACCTGGAAGCTCGCCGGACTTGAACTCGGAGAGGCCGCCGCCCAGCGTGCCGCTGAGCGAGGCTTCGAGGTTCGTACCGGCGACTTCGAGTCTATGGATCTCGACGACTGGACCGATCGCTTCGATCTCGCGCTCTTGCACCATGTCATCGAGCACACCCGAGCGCCACGAGCGTCCATCCGCAAGGCCCATTCGGTCCTGCGGCGCGGTGGAGTCCTTTCGGTCGAAACCCCTGAACTCGCGGGCTGGGACTACCATCTGTTCCAGCGGCGCTATTGGGGGGCCTGGCACATCCCCAGACACTTCTACCTCTTCGACCGAGACACGCTCAGCCGACTCCTCGAAGAAGAAGGGTTCGAGGTCGTTTCCGTGAAGTCGATCCTCAGCCCTGCGTTCTGGATTCACTCGGTCTCGAACTGGCTCTCCGACCGTCGCTGGGGGCGGCCCGTCGCACGCTACGTCCACACTCAGAACCTGCTGGTCGTCGGGATCGCGACCAGCATCGAACTACTGCGCCATATTCTGAACCGGCCCTCATCGAATCTCCAAATTCTCGCGCGAAAGGTCTGACGATGTCTACTGTCGAGTCCGACATGCTCGCCGATACGACCGCGGCCGCCGCCGCTTCCAAACTGGACGAAACGGCACTTCGTCGCGAGGTCATCGCCAACATCGATCGACGCCCTGATGCTTTGTACGGCGTCTACCACGTGGCCGCCGGCTACATACAGCTCGCCCTGCTTATGATCTTCGTAAACTTTCGGCCGGCGGGAGTCGGGTGGTGGATCCCGATCGTTCTGTTAGTCGGTTGGACCCAGTTCCGCATGTACTTCACTCTGCACGAAGCCTGTCACAACTCGCTCTTCCCGAATCGAGGTGCTAATCGGATCGTCGGGGATCTGCTCTCTGGAACTCTGTTCTCGGCCTTCTCGAGTTTCACGACTCTCCATATGGCCCATCATCGACTCTTCGGTAGCCAGGAAGACCCCGGTTCGGTCGACTACTTCGTGCGCTTCGAGACGCGCAGCGAGATGCTGATATTCTTTTTGGGACCTTTGCTCGGCTTCTCGATCCTCGAGAAAGTCAAGACGAACGCCTGGGACCCGATGCTCGCGACCCTTCGCACCACCTCGCCTTCCTCTGCGCCGAGTGTGTCGGGCCCAACGCCCCGTGGAAAGACCAGTGAAGTCGTCGTTCTGCTGCTCGTCCAGGGTTCGATCTTCCTCGCGATCACCGGCTTCGGCGCGCGACCCTTCGACTACTTCCTCGGGTACCTCCTCCCGGCGTTGACGGTGTTCCTCTTTCTGCAGCGTCTGCGGATGTACGTCGAGCATGGCCCGGCCGATTACTCAGAGGCTGATTACCTCGCCGACAACCGGCGATCGATCGTGCGCACCCACCGAACGAATCCTATCGAACGCCCGCTCTTCAGCTACATGAATTTTCACTACCACTGGGAACACCACCTCTGCCCGACGATCCCGGCCGTCCATCTCCCTGAGGTCCACGAACGGTTCACGAGACCGCATCTTGATCCGGACGATCGTGCGGGTAGCTTCTTCGCGACGCTGCGGAGGATGTGGAAGCTGCCGGAAAGCCATCCCGGAGCGAGTTAACGCGAAGCCCAAAGGGAAGCTCAGCGAATTTCGCGGCGGACTTTCAGCGCGCGGCGGTCGCCGCTTCGGCGAAGAGCCAGCGCGATGGGCGTCATGCCCGACGACATCCAGTTCAACGGAAGGGATCTATTCTGGGTCGCGATGGTGGGGGAGCGAATTGCCTTGGCGGACTGGATACAGCCCTACCCCTGGGTCAAGAACTTCATCGCCAAGTGTGTCGCCAATACGTTTCCCGACTCTGACTCGCATTGGATCGGAGACCCGGGCTTCATCATCGCGTTGGATCTAGACGGGAATGTGGTCCGCAATCTTCAAGACGCCCAGCGCCGATTCATCAGCTCAAGTGGGGCGCTCGAGCACGCCAATCACCTGTACATCGAAAGCGTGGCAATGGACGCCGTGGGAAGGCTCACGCTGCGTGTAGCGGAATAAAGCGGGTTTTGGGTTTGTGGTCGGGGCGGGGGAGAGGGCCTCAGCGAGGCCGGCTGCCGAAGTTCGCCGCCGGAGAGGGGGCGAACGACTCACGCGCGCTGTCTTCGGTGGCGGGCAAACCTCGGACGCGCTGCAATTCCGCAAGAACCGTGGCCCGATGTCGCGCGCAGTCCTGCTGTGCTTCGCAGAGTTCGACGGCGCGCTCGTAGGCGGCCACGTCATCGTCCACTTCTCCCGAATAGGCAAGAGCATTCCCCAGGGCCGGCGCCCGTCGGCGAAGCGCCGTTGGCGTCGGAGCCCGGCTGCCTCTGAGCCAGAAGTCGTGGAGCCCCTTCAGGAGGCGAAGCACGCCTCCAACTCGGCCAACACATCGGCCTCGCTCGCCGAGATCTTGTTTCCGATACCGAGAAACCCCCCCGCAGACTCGGCCACCTCCCGGGCTCCGCCAACGATTCGGTTGCAGAGGGCATTGCATGCGACGGTATCCATCTCCTGAGCCAGGGTCTCCGCGTATTGCTTCCAGGCGTCGAGAAGGCTGGCATCCGGAGCGGCGCTCAGCCACCCGGCGAGGAGTGTCCGATGCTCGTCGGTCATGTTCGCCTCGTCGGCTGCTTTTTCGATGGCTTCTCGCTCGGCTTCGTCAAGTTTCCCATCTGCCCAAGCCACAGCGACCAGAGGAATCATCGCCAGTGCAGCCAGGGTCTCCGCCGTGATGCCCACTTGCACCAGGGAGTCAAGAACACCCGATTCGGAGATCCCCAGCGCAGCGGCCAGGGCGTCTCGACTCTCCTGCTCTTCGATCTTGGCTCGGAATGCCTCGCGGGCCTTGGCATTTTGGCGCGCGAAGAATTCGTTCTCCAGCGCATCTTTGCGATCCTTTAGTGCATCTGCGCTCATTCTTTCGCTCCGTTCAGAATGGAAAGCCCTAGGGCATTCGCTTAGGCGATGAACCCGGGCACTGGCGGGCCAGCCCAGGGAACGGCGGATGTTAGCCGTCAGACCCAGGCCATTCAACTGCTGTGACAATCCGAAGCGCCGGCCCTCGACGATCGGACATCTGGGCCATGTAGATTCAGCAAGAATCAGAGGTAGGCGAGCAAGAGATAGGCGATGAGGAGGATCGCTGCCCACAAAGAGGCCGTACCGATAGGCCATGGTTCACCCAAAGTACCATCGGGCGCATGAGGGTTCTTGATCTGGTCAATGGAAAAAGCCAGCCAACGCGAAGCCGTGGCCTGAAAGGCCGACATCGCGTAGCCACCCATGCGGGACAACTAAAGCACCACTCCAGGAAGCGCACGGCGATACACCCAGTCCACATCCGGATTCACCCCTCGGAGTTCCGGCGGATAGATCCCCGCCTTCTGAAGAAAAATAAAAGCCGCCGCCGAGAACATGAATAGGCAAGAGCCAGCAGCAGCAGCGCCAGGAGCGTGCGTTGACTGAGACGCGACAGGACCCAGGTGCTGAGGATGCAGAGCGTCAGTGTAAAGACGAAGTACTAGATACCGAGCGCCGAGCCAAAGGCGAGCGCGTGAGCGAGACTCGCCACATCGTTGCCAAGCCAGTAAGGGCTCAGGAATACAATCGCAGATGCGATGAAATAGGGGATCAGGATACGGGTGAGGCGTCGCCAGACGTCGCTGACGGAATAGGGTTCTTCTCGGGAGTAGAGAAAACCCGCCACCAGGAGAAAGGCCGGGACGTGGAAGCCTACCTAGGCATGCCGAAGCTCGAAGTTCCACGAGGAGTAGAGCGGGGACGCAGTCGCGACACCGGAGTGATTGAATACCCCGCCACGGGGCTCTCCTAGGGATTTAACATAACGCCCCTACTCGGACGTTGTGCCAAAACACAGCTTGTATGTCCTATCCCCTGAACGTTTCCCCCATGGATGCTCCGCTTCACTCCGCACCGGCTAACGGATCGGGCTTCAGCTGCAACAGACAGCGCTGACCGTCAACGCCATGCCACAGATGCCCGACGCCAGAATGCTACCGAAGTCAGGGACGCCCAACTGTCTATTGTCAGCTGCAAGCCCTTGTTAGACGGCGGGCGAGCTAAAGAGAACGCGTCGCTTCTCGCCCGCATGATTGAAGTCTAGGTAGACGAGCTTGCAAAGGAGTGGCGGGCTCGGAGGTCGGCTGCAATTTGCGTCGCCTCGGCCTCGTCGATTCCCGCGCCGAAGCGAATGGTCGCTGCCCCATGGTCGAAGGCGATGTTCCCGCCACCAAGACCCAGAACACGCACGCCGTTTCCTGGATTGAACATGCTGAACGACTCGGGAGACACTCGGAGGTTTCTAATCTGAGACAGTTCATACTCTCGTGATCTGCCAATTCCGAGAGCTTCTCGGCGTATGCCTAGACTGGTCGTGGTGAGAAGTACTCGTTCCTTTCCGAAGTACATCCAGAGTGTCGTGCCGATCGCAAAGGCGCCTCCAACCGTCCAACCCGCGAGCCAGATGAGTAGGAACGCAGACGCCCCGCCCTTCGCGCTGCCGGAGGCGAGTTCGCTAATGACCGAGACCTCGCCGAAGAGCCAACCCACCAGCCAAATTGGGAGGAACAGCACTACTAAGATCTGCCGAGGTGCAGGAATCGTGACCTCTAGTCCACGAGGAGTGTCTGACAGCTGGGACTTGCGCTGGGAAGGCTGAACAACTGCCACGGTTTCCGCCGTCTAACGGATCGGCGATAAGCGGCGTTGAATAGCGCCGCCGACCCGGCCGAGCCTGAAAAGGTTGATGCCAAAATGTACAGCGGTCATTTGAACCGCGCTATTCCGCGCCACGGGGCCAGATATCGAGTTCGATTTGGCGAGTGCCCAGAGCACCGAACTGTTCGGTAAGGGAAGGGTGGCTGTAGATGAGGCCGTCAGGGCTCTCTACCCCGGAGTCTGGGGGCAGGAAGCCGTAGACGAGTTCGATGGCGGCGTGTAGCAGATCCGAAGGCTGAGTCTTGTAGCTGTTATGCGAGCCGATCACCTGAATTTCGTTCAGGCGCAGCTCCGCCGTGGGATCGGTCGCTTCGACGGGGACGAACTCGGTGCATGCGGTGCCGAAGCTGAGGAGGGAAAAAAGGCTC
>JAPKBZ010000154.1 GCA_028823175.1 Myxococcota bacterium | reverse complement strand
GCGCTCAAGAGGGTTACCCGCTTGGTCAACGTCACCGCGCCAGACCTTTCCCGAAGCACTCGCCGCCCCTCTTCCAGGCTGGCGCCGGGCGTCCGAGCAAAAAGGCTTGTGGCTTTCCAGTAGTCCAGGAAATCCGAGGGCGCGGGAAAGACAACTCGGTTGGTATGCGTCGCCGTGTCGAGCTCCTCGAAACCAGCCCTCGCCAGCCCATCGCGGACCCTCTCTGCGACAAAACCCAAAGCTATTTTGTCCGCGTCGCTCGGGTTCGCTCCAGTCGCTCGCTTATGAAACTCATAGAGTTCACGATTGGTATCCAGCGCCGGCCCCGCAACGACAAGCCGCCCACCCACCTTGACCACTCGCGCGAATTCGGCCAAAACGGCGGCTAAGTCATCGTGGTAATAGATGGCAAAAATACACGTCAACGCATCCAGCTGGGAATCGTCGATGGGGAGATTGACGGCATCAGCGACGTCGGCCCTGACACCCAAAAGGCGCGCGCTTTCTATCGCTTCCGACGAGATATCGAACCCCCGGGCTTCTCCGTCGGGCGCGACGCGCTCAGAAAATCGCTGAAGAAGCGTTCCCGAACCACACCCCACATCGACGAGGCTCTCCCCCGGAATTAGCCTTAGGGTCTCCAAAATAGCGGCCCCCAGATCAAAATTTCCGAGCTGAAGGTTCACATCGCAGCGATGCGCCGCATCCCTGGCTCCCCGGGCGAGGTAGAGATCCTGAGCAATTTGCCCCGGGCGTTCACTCGACCGTTCACGCGACATAGCGGAGACACTCGAAACCTTCGGCGTAAGCACAGCCGCCCAACGCACCAAAAACAGCTGCCCGGGCGCGGATCCCCTCGAGACTACGACCATGGGGCGCATCGCGCAGCTGACTGGCATAGCAGGCCATGGCTTCGAGCTTTTTCTCGATCACGGCCGAGATGTCTACGAAGGCCACGGGATCGAAGCGGTAAGCCTCCCCGCCCCAGCCGGCGGCGCCCGACTGGCCGTAGGCAAGCACCAGCGGCACACGCGGGCGCTGGCCCTCGGGTGCCGGCCGAAGCGCGGTCACACAAGCCCGCGCCATCGCGCGATGATCCTGGTGATGGTCTGCTTCCGACGGGATTACGGCAAGCGAGGGTCGCTGCAATTCCAGATGCGACTCTATGCCCTGGATGAGCTCTGCTTGAGGCACCGTATCCAGCCTGAGATGCGCCTCCTCGCCGCGATAAAGCGCATCCCAATGCGTACAACCCAAGACCGTCAGCGCCGACAAACACTCGGCCTCGCGATCGACGGTGATGGAAGACCCAGCCCCGCTTAGTGAAGTGAAGCCGGAAACCACCCCGTAAAGCACTCGAACGTTCCAGCCTTCGCCGCATAAACGAGCAATCAAGCCCCCTGCGGCGAGAACCTCGTCGTCTGCATGGGGAGCAACGACGAGAGCCTCTTTTCGGTCCAAATCAAAAAGAGCCAACCCAATAACCTCCGATCGCGATCTTCTATCGAAAGAGTACATGAGTTCGCCGGATTCAGGCGCCCGCTCTAGACAGCACCGCCTCCCCCAGCCCCAGGCGCGCCTTCTTCGGCCAACCTCCCGGTGAGTCCACCCCAGAGATGCGTTCCCGGGCAACCACCCCACCATAGCCATCGCATTTGATATGCTCTCATCGCCGATCAGGCTGATCGGCAGAAATCGGGCCCCTGCCGCCGCGACTGAGGAACCCGCGCGCATTTCACCCATGAGCTTTTCTCACGCCGAGGAGTAATCCGGTGGCAAGCCAGAAAGACCCCCTCGCCGGCCTGGTTCTAGCCGGCTTTGAAGGACCTTCCGCTCACACGGACGAGGTCGCGCAATTGGCCGAGCTCGGAGTCGGAGGCTTTGTCCTATTCGGCCGCAACATCGAGTCGCCCCAGCAGGTTCACCGGCTCCTCGCTGACCTCGCTAGCCTGTGCCCCGGTCGAAACCTGCTCCTCGCGGTAGATCAGGAGGGCGGGAGAGTCGCACGGCTCCGCGCCCCCCTAACGGAGTGGCCTCCCATGGCCGAACTGGGCGCGAAGGACGACGAAACTCTCGCACGAGATGTCGGTCGCGCCATGGCGACCGAGTTACGCGCCCTCGGATTCAACGTCAACTTCGCCCCCGTGCTCGACGTTCTTTGCAGTGAAACGACTCCTGCCATTGGGGATCGCTCCCTCGGCACCGATCCAGCCCGGGTGGGACGCCTAGGCGCCGCACTCATCGCTGGCATCGAGAGCGCCGGCATTCTCGCCTGCGCAAAACACTTCCCCGGTCACGGACATGTCGCCGAAGACAGCCACCTCAAACTGCCGAGCTGCCCCCTCGACGAAGAAGCCTGGCGCCGGGACCACCTCGCCCCCTTCTCCGAAGCGATCTCAGCGGGCGTAGGCTCGCTCATGACCGCTCACGTCAAATACCCGGGGCTCGGAGTTCACAAAGCGGCGACTCTTTCTCGTAGCCTCATGACCGGGGTCCTGCGCAATGAACTGGGCTTTGCCGGTGTTATCTTCAGCGACGACCTAGGGATGGGGGCCATCACAGTCACCGACAGCGTGGGCAGCGCCGCCATCGAAGCCATCGAGGCGGGGGTCGACGGACTACTCGTCTGCCGACGCCTCAATGCGGTTCAAGAAGTCGTATCGCTCCTCAGAGGCCGCGTCGACGTCGACCCCGAGTTCGAACGCCGGTGCAGACAGAGCCTAGAAAGACTCGACAAAGCTGCTCAAGACCATCCATCGCGGCCGAGCCCTCCGGATCAACTGAATGTTCTTCTCGGCGCCGAGAGTCATCAGGCCCTTGCTGCCCAGCTAGCCAAAGTAGAACTCTCCCCCGACCCCACCGAGGGACACTCCCAGCCTGACCCCGTCGATGCCGACGCCGATGTCGATGCCGATGTCGATGCCGGGGACCCCGACGGGAACGGGGACGGAGGTCCAACCAGGCAAGCGCGCGATGACTAAAGAACCCCAAAATTTCCTCGATGACGTTCGTGTCGTTCTGTTGCGACCCCGATGGGCCCGCAACCTCGGCTCCGTCGCGAGAGCAATGAAGAATTTCGGGCTGAACGACCTGACTCTCGTCGACTCAAAAATTGGCTCCTGGAACGATGCCTACCAGATGGCCGTCCACGCCGGCGATATCCTGGATAATGCGACATCGATGGACCTCACCGAAGCCCTGGCTCCCGCGAACTGGGTGGTCGGTACGAGCAACAACCCGCCACCGGGAACCCGTCAGCTCACGCCGAGCCAAGTCGCTGAGGAAACCCTTGAAAGAGGCGCTCCAACTCTCCTTTTTGGCGGGGAAATTCACGGCCTCGACCCAGCCGAAATGCTCCGGTGCCACGTCGTTTCCTGCATCCCCACCGCCCCCGAGCAAAGCTCGCTCAATCTGGGCCAGGCAGTCTGCGTCTACGGCGCCGAACTCTTCGCCGCCCAGGCCATGGGCGCGGACCGCGTGGCACCCGGCACCGAAGACCCGGAGGCGCTCCTCGCGTCAACCGATCTGCTCCAGCACCTCGAGGCTGCCCTGCAGCGAATGCTCGAGAGCTCAGCCTGGGGCAAGGCCGACCGCCCCAAGAACTCAATCGCCGCGCTCATGCAGCCATTTTACCGGGCGCACCTGACCAAAAAAGAAGCGCGTGCGTGGCTCGTCGCCTTGGGCAAGGCAACGCCTCGCTGACAAGACGGCCCAGAGACCTCTCGCTCCCAGGATATTCGAATTGCGTTCGTAGGAAAACGTCGACCGTACACGCTGGGGGCGTGGCCTGATCCGCCACGCCCGGAGACCCCGTGATCTCATGGGACCTCCGAGCGGGCGGCATTTACTAGCGATCCGGTCTTAGTGCTTCCTGATGACTCGACCGTTCAGGGGCTGTAGAGGGCGAAAGTTATTGCCCATGATGTCCCTAAAATTTTTGAACTGCGCTGCGGACATTTCGGCTTTCTCTCGCAACACGACCCAGGTGACAATAGGAGCGCAAGCGGGCGTCGTCAGTGAACCCGAGTAGGTAAAGTAGCGATCGGTGTCTTCAAGTCCCTCCGCGAGATCGATCAGATCAGCCGATTGATAGTCGTTCTCCTCCCCTGATTTTGTGGGGAGGTGATCTTGGAATTGCGCGAGAAACTCATTTTCTTCGTCGTCGTCACTGATTTCGTAGAACTGGCCGATGACCGCGAGGTCGCTGTCGTCGTCAATGTTCACGAAGACAACGTGCACCTCCATCGGCATATATTTTCCCTTGAGGGTGTGCTCTGAGAAAGTGTGAAAATGCAATTACACCAACATGTAAACACTGCCATCCAGAGTCAACGTGCTTCCTTCTTCGTAGGCAAGTCGAAGTTGGTAGCCGGTATTCATGATATGAGTCGCACTCGGCCGGATATCCAGTTCAAGATCTTCGAGGCTTGAATCCTTTCGGAACTTGCGAAGATCGATAGGGGATTGGCGCATGTCTTCCGAACACACCGCCCAGTCTTCCTTCACCTCTCCCCAATACGCAGGGCCGGTATCGCCCGAAAACGTAATGGCTTCCGGCCCCTCCTCTCCGATCAGTGCGGACGGTGCGGACGGGGCGGCTCCGAGCGCCGGACTGACTCCGAACGAAAACAGCGTAAAAACCGCAAGGCCAACAGAAATAACTCCGGGGCGACACAACGTCATCAAATTCCCCAAATCAGGCTCAACAAAAAAGAGCCAGCCGCTCATCGGCGGAAAATCAGCGATGCTGGATCATACTTAGGCGAAAACCCCCTCGGGGGGAACGCGATCCCGCCCTATCGGACCACGCGAGTCCGATGCCAGCCAGTGGTCGTCAGGGCCTGAGTCCCGCCCCGATCATCCGTGAGAAGAAGGAAGGCTGGAGCTCAGGGACTCCACCGTGGCCATAACCTCGATCGCCGGAAGGCTCACATAGGCAAGCCAAGCCGACCCACCCCTGATCAAGCCCTGATCAAGCCCCGATCAAGCCCCGATCAAGCCCGAGAAACGACCGTGACTGAGGAGCGGGCAAGCCCCTACCGCGCCCCCGCTTGAGCGGCCACGTCGGCCATAGTCGTGACTCTGATCGTCTGGCCGTCAGCGGCAAGGCGTTCGGCTCCCAGCGATAGAGCAGGTCGATATGCCCATCTCCGCGGACCTCAAGAACCGCCCCCCAATAATCGATGGGGTAATCGAAGTGCTCGCTGCCCGTATAATGTACCCAATCAAGTTCAGCGTTATCGAGAAGATCCATCCCTGCCTCTCCCCTTTTTTCGAGAGCATGAGACTACCTCGATAGCTTCGGCCGCCGATCTCCAAACCCCAATTTTCCTACCCGGCCTGGGACACCGACACGCGATTTTCTCACGAGCGCATTGCCCAGGAGATTGGGCACCCGCCCCTTCCTGACT
>JAPKBZ010000153.1 GCA_028823175.1 Myxococcota bacterium | reverse complement strand
TAGCGCTTGAGCCTGGATTAGCGCTTGAGATAGGCGGCCAGGGCGGGGATGTCGTCTTTGAGATACGGCAGCGCCATCATCACCCGGCTATCGCGCTTGGGCGTGTAGCCGGGTGGGTAGGTATTGTGAAGCAGCCGGGCCTCGAGCAATTCGGTGGAAGAGCCCGCGACCTCCGGACCCAGGCCGCCCGGCAAGGAGGGGTCGGGATTATGGCAGGCGGTACAGTTGGCGACGTAAACCGCCCGGCCCCGATCGGCCAAAGCGTTCCCTTCGGGATTCGTCTCCGCTGGCGAGTCTTTTTTCGGCGCGGTGGTCGCCTCGGCTCTCGCTCCCGAAGGCTCGGCAGAACGCCTCGAGCCGGCCTGATCGTTTTCGGAACACGCGAGGCCCGTGGTCGCAATAATCACAGCCGCTGCTCCCCCGGCCAGAGAGCTCCGAATCGATTTAGAATCAGTTAACACGATTGAAAGAATAGCCCATAATAGGGTGCTCAAGGACAGACGAGTCCGTTCTAGGAGCAATAGACGGAGCGAGAGCGGCTCACTCTAGAGGTCCAGTGGGAGCCCGTGAACCGATGCCCACCAAACGCCTATAGTCGAGGACAAGAGCCCTCTAATGGAAGGACTTCGAGACCGATGAAGCGTTTCATGGAATCCGAAGATCTCGCGCGCGATCGACGTTTCAAGCGCATGCGCAGCCAGAACACCCTGATGCGATCTCTGCCCGACGATGTGACCGAAATCGTCCGCATATTCGAATCCATCGGCCCTAAACTTCGCGAGCGCGTCTCGGGCACGATCCTCGAAGAGGTTTACGACGATCTCGGACCCGGCTTCCAATTCCTGACGGCCAGTGGGGGGCGACAATCCAAGGACGAGCGCACGCCCCTTCAGCTGCGCATGCAACTCCACGGAATCTTCGTGGGGGAGATCCAGGCTCTCGAAGCGGCGGGACGGACGGTCTGGGATTTTCCTGATACTCCCTGGGAGTTCAAGAGAGATATGGCCAGGCAGTGCTGGGATGAGGCGCGCCATGTTCAGGCCTATGAGAAATTGATCGAACACGCGGGCGGCAAGGTGGGCGAATTTCCCGAAAGCACTTTTCTCTTCGATGCATCCTGCCACGACGACCCCGTCTTGCGCATCACCGGGGTCAACCGATGCCTGGAGGGGCTCGCCTGCGACGCTTTTCGCTCGTTGATCGACTACGGCAAGAATGTGGGGGACGACATCATTGCCCAGGCCATCGACTTCATCCTGGCCGACGAATTAACCCACGTTCGCTTCGGCAGCGAGTGGGTCAAGGAAATGACCCGCGGCGATTCCGAACGCATTGCCCGGGCGCGTGAGTTCCAGCGCGAAACTGAGCGTTCCTTTTCTTTCGGTTCCCAGCGAGAGCTCGCCCGGGAAGAGCGCCTCGAAGCAGGCTTTACCGAAGACGAGTTGGATGAAATCGAGTCGCTCTCCTCCGGCGGCGCCAAGCAGGAATCTCTTATTCGCGCAGCCGAAATTCTGCGCGACCGGCATCGGGCCCGAAAAAATGGCGAAGAGGTGGCTCCTCTCTAGACTAGAGCCCGAGTGAAGCCGAGGCCCGCATTCCGGGGCAGCACGCCGGCCCCCATCTAATTTAAGCCCAACACGGAGTCGATGTTGCGAATCTTCGACATAGCGACATCGAGCCTTGTCTCAGCCAGTCGCCTCGGGGCCGGTCACGCCATCGGGAAATTGGGCGCGCGCCCGGCGCTCCAACTCGAGTTCTACGAGTTTGAGGGCTGCCCCTTTTGCCGCAAGGTGCGCGAAGCGCTTTCCATTCTCGACCTCGAAGCCAAGATTCTCCCGTGTCCGAAGGGTGGACAACGCTTTCGCAAAGAAGTCATCGAGCGCGGAGGAAAGGCTCAATTCCCGTACATGGTCGACCCCAATACCGGTCGCGAGATGTACGAGTCGGATGCCATCGTCCGCTATCTCTTCAATCAATACGGCGATGGCGAAGTGCCCAGCCTTCTGGATTTGGGTCCCCTGACCGACCTGGGGTCGATGGTCTCGGGGCTCTGGCGAATGGGCGCCGGCTCAAGAGCTGAACCCTCCCGGGCACCCTGGCAGCCGCTCGAGCTTTACAGCATGGAGGCTTCTCCCTTCTGCCGGATCGTTCGTGAGAAACTCTGCTCCCTGCAACTTCCCTACCTGCTCCACAACGTCGCCCAGAACAGCCCCTCGCGAGAAGCCTTCGTCGCTCGCTCGGGCAAGATGATGGTGCCGTGGCTTTCGGATCCCAATACGGGAACCGAACTCTTCGAGTCGGCAGAGATCATCCGCTACCTCGAAATAAACTACGTCCTCGAAGGCCAGTAGGCCGCTTCTCGTACGAAGGCCAGTAGGCCGCTTCCCGTACGAAGGCCAGTAGGCCGTTTTTCTTAGTAAGGTCAGCGAGGCGGCGGTGCTTCGACCCTTCGCGGACCCGAACGCGAACGTCGGATGCGCAGCCTGCGCAGCCCGAGCAGAACTCCGCGAAAAGCGCGCTCGAACACCGAGAGCCGCCGGTATTCCACCGGCTGACCAGGGCGTTGGATCGCGGTTCGATCCCCCTCGATTCGGTGTTCCTCACCGCCGGGCAAGAGTACCCGGTAAGCGTGATCCGGGTTCAGCACATCCTCTACATCGGTGATTCGAACCGGCATGCTCGAGCGATATTTTTCAGCGATCGCTGCCAGCCGAGGCGAGGATTCGAAGGCACCGGGGAGCAGGGAACGAATCTCGAGACGCACCAGGGAGCCGTCGGCGACGACGTCGACCACAGCGCCCAGGCGGTCGGGTCGATCGCTTTCCCGGAGGCCTCCTGAAAGCCAGAGACAACGGTAGGAACGACAGATACCGGGGCGCTGCGTATGAACCGAGCAGCCCTGACCTCCGACATCCTGATGGACACAGGGAACGCCCCCGAGTTTGTCGAGTTCATCGACCCGAAGCACTCGGCAGCAGAGAGAACATTCGCCACATACCCTGTCTACCGAGAGTCTATCTTTCGCCTCTTCCACCCTTGGCCCTCTGCTCACTCAACCTTCGAAACCAGCCCGCTTCAAGCCGCTTGCTTCGAAGCCGCCTGTCGAAGAATACCCAGGTAGCCTCGAACGACCAGGGCATCGTTGAGTACGCCTTGCTCCCGCAATCGCGCGTGCATCCGGGGAAGGTTGTAGTGGGGAACGCGCATGAGAAGGTGGTGCTCCAGATGGTAATTGACCCGATTCGGAGCAAGCAAGAGGCGCTCCCACCACGCGGGGAGCACCGTGCGCGTATTCCCAAATTCGCTGTCACGGTCGCTGGGCATCGAGTGCTCGGCGATCGCCCTGACCCTCATGGCGAAGCTATAACTGGTGAGCCATGCCACCACCCACAGGCTGTAGAGCGCCGGGTGACCCGCTGCGGCGAGAACCCCGAAAATGATCGCATTGGAAACCACGACCCCCTTGAGGCGATGAATCCCTCCGCCATCGGTGCGGCGGACCTTTCCGTGACTCCTCTCGAGATCTCGGCGCCAAGTCGCGACAGCCCGCTTCCAACCCGTCTGACCCGATAGATCCCGCCAGATCTTGCGTCGTAGGCTCTGACGCGAAACCGGGAAGGGGGTCGCAAGAGAAAGGTCGGGATCCTTTTCGGTCCAGGTGTGGGCGTGATGGCGAAGATGGTAAGGCCGGTACGGAGCCAGGTCGCCCCAGATCGGATAGGCAGCCAACCAATTCCCCGCCCAATCGTTAAAATGACGGTTTTCGAAGAGCGCGTAGTGGCTGGCGTCGTGCATGAAGATCGCCAGGCCGAGTTGGCGCCCGCCGATCACGAAGATCGCGACCAGGATCGTCAGCGGATTCGCCCACGCCGCCACCAACCCGAAGGAGCCGAAGATGATCGTCCAATTGAGCGCCAGGGAAAAAAGACCGCGCCCGTCGCGTAGACGTTGGAGTTCTCGAACCTCTTCTTCTCCCAGCGCATCGCGCCAATTCTCGGGCTGCAAGGCTTCTTCTGCTTTCGGGCTCATCGCTCTTTCTCCAATCTCCAGCCACCGGCGATGGCTGGGTTGAGTGGCTTCATTCCGCAGCCGCACCGGCCAAATCCAAATTTCCAAGAGCCGCCGACTCGGGCATCAAAGCCAGGCTCTCGCTGCCCGCCGCCCCGCGAAGATCAGCAGGCGTTCGTGGGTGAAGCACGCCGTGCTCTGCCAAAAATTCGGCCCAACATCCCCGCCCAAAGGCGTCGTAGTCGAGCATGCACGCCGCAAGGGCCTTGCGCTCTTCGCTGGGCGAAATCGCTTCCGGCAGCAAGGGGTCGAGGACCAGTTGCCGAATCGCTTGGCCACCGACTCGAAATGTTTCGACCATGGCGCGCGGATTCGCTGAGTTCGCAAGTCGACGGCGACTTCGGGAGAGCCTCTCGATCTCATCTCCGTAGCCACGCCTCAAGGCGCTGACATCCCAGAGATTCGAAGCCCGAGCCTCGGTGGCCGAATCGAGTTGAGCTAGGCCAAAGACCAGAGCCGACGCTTCCAGTCCCAGGGCTGCCAACCTCCCGCGAAGCGAATGGATGCCCCCCGCCCGGTTGTCGGGCCGCACAAAAAAATTGGCGTCGAGGGCTCTCAGGCCCAAAAAGTTGAGGGCGCGGTCGCCGGAGAGCCGGTCGACACGGGACTCCCCTCTTTTTCGATGGACGCCCACCCAGCCTCCGGACCACGCGACGCTTTGCGCCTCCAGGTGCCGCCAACCCCGAATCGTCTGGTTCACTCCGTGGGCGGCGACTCCCAGGCGATAGCGGCCGCGCTCATCGCGTTCGACGCGCTGCTGGGCCAGCAAGCGGGCGAGGGCGACGCGAACGCTCGTGGGCGCCATGTCGAAAAAAGCGCCCGCCTCCACCAACGCCCGCACGGGCATGGAGCGGCCCCGACCCGGGCGCAGGGTGGAAAGGAGATCGAGAATCAAGCTTTTGGGGGAAATTTTCACGCACCCTATATTACCCAAAAATTGCCGATAACACAAAAAGAGTAACATCCTGAGCATCAATAACTCTATTGATAGCAGCTACTTACAGACTCCCTCGAGGACAAGGAGGGCCTAGGCGCGCGCTCGGCGCAGGCTCGCAAGCCCAAGGGCGACAAGGCTCAATCCGAGAATCAGGGCGCCCGGAAGGCCCGACACAGGCACCGCGACCCCGCAGCCCTCGATCGGAATGGAGTCGCAGCCCGTCACCTGATCGCAGACCTCGGCGGTGCAGGGATCGCCGTCGTCGCAAACCCCGGCATCGGGAGCATGCGAAATGATCTGGCTCGCCTCGTCGCAACTGTCCGTCGTGCACGCCACGCTATCGTCGACCGCCACCGGCGTCCCGGGCTCGCAGCCGAGCAGGGCGTCGCAGCTCTCGAGTCCGTCGCAATAAAGACCGTTATCGCA
>JAPKBZ010000012.1 GCA_028823175.1 Myxococcota bacterium | reverse complement strand
AGACGAGAGCGGATGAAGCGCGAAATTTTGAAGAGATGACTGCCAGGAACATCTTATTCTCCTTCTTCTGCATTTTGTGTGCATATTTGTGTGCATATTTGTGTGCGTAGTTGTTCGTGTATGAGTAGTTGTTCGTGCATGAGTAGTTGTTCGTGTATGAGTAGTGGTCCGTGTATGAATCGTCTGCGCACGTTGTGGATGTTTGATCAGCGAGGTATTGGACCCCGACCGGGTTCCGTCTCTCGCTGCTTCTATCCACTAAACGCCCTGGAGCGAAAAAGGTTCCGCTGAAATCGAAAAAAATCCGTTGGCACCATCCGGGCGATCGGTGAGCATGGGGCGACAGGTCATGGTGAGAGGGCAGTTCTCTCCCATGAGAAATCCTTTATGGAGGGGTATAGGATGGGATCCGAGCCAAAATCGTTTCAGTTATCGGAGTCGATCCATCGCTACTTGCTCGAGAACGGCGGGGCTCCCGACTCGGTGGGCCAGGCGCTGATCGAGAGGACTCGGGAGCTTGGAAGAATTTCAATCATGCAGATCGCTCCGGAGCAGGGGGCCTTCATTTCGCTTCTCGCCAGCGCGATCGGCGCTCGCCGGGCGATCGAAGTGGGGACCTTTACCGGGTTTTCCGCGCTTTGCATCGCGCGCGGAATGGGCGAGGGGGGCGAGCTCATTTGCTGTGATACCAGCGAAGAATGGACGAGCTTGGGCCGTCCCTTTTGGGAAGAGGCCGGGGTCGCCGATCGGATCGACCTGAGAATTGCCCCGGCCATCGAAACCCTGCGCAGTATCGAAGAGGATGCTGGCTTCGACCTCGCGTTTATCGACGCGGATAAGTCGTCGTATATCGCCTACGCCGAGGAGCTGCTCCGCCTAATTCGTCCGGGAGGCTTGATCCTCGTGGATAATGTTCTCTGGTTCGGGGCTGTGGCCGACCCCGAGATCAACGATGAGCGAACCCTGCAGATTCGCGCCTTCAATGAATGGGCGACGGCCCACCCCCGGTGTCAAAACGTGATGCTCCCCATCGGCGACGGGCTGACATTGATCCGGGTCCTGTGAGGACGCCTTTGATTTCCGACTAGGGGGCGAAACTCGATCTTGCCTTGATCCCCCATCCGCCGTCCTGGAGGGTCACGATATAGAGGGAGTCGAACTCCGAGAGGATCGACCCATCTGCCCGGTAGCGAACGAATCGCGTATCG
Source organism: Myxococcota bacterium (assembly GCA_028823175.1). Classification (GTDB taxonomy): domain Bacteria; phylum Myxococcota_A; class UBA9160; order UBA9160; family UBA4427; genus JAZXM01. The sequence continues at coordinate 73,514 of JAPKBZ010000012.1, read as the reverse complement.
ATGTGGACCTTGGAGGGCCCGGAATGCACGACGTTGCGCCTGGCCCACGCGCTGTGATCCCAGCCCGGGGTGGCCGAGGTGAAGCGCGCGAAGAGGTCGGGGCGGGTTCCCGCCTTGTCCAGCACGGAGACTTTCCCACCGGCGATTCGGTAGTGGGGGAAATTCAGAGTGGCCTCGAACGCATCGACTTCCCGGGCATTAAAGGCACTCATGAACGCATCGAGAACGCCCATCGCCGACGCTTCGGCTTCGGGGTTTTGCGCCCGGGCATGGACTGTGGAGCCGAGAAGAAGAAAGAGGCTGGCCGCGATGGGGGCGATTCGAAGGCGCTTCATGTTCTTTTCCTTTCGAAGGAGGAGCTTGCTTGAGTGAACTCAGCGCTCGAAGCGAGATTCCCTAACCGACTGAGTCACCTGGAGCGTGTACTCCGAGTAGAAGCGATCGCGGCCGAGTCGCTGGGCTTCGAGGTGTTCGGGATGCTTGCGCCAGGTCTCGAGATTTTCGAGAGAATCGAATTCGATCACGCTGCACGATTCACCACTCGCGTCCCGGTAGTCGCGACTCGAGATGAAGCCGGGCATGGCCTCGGCGATTTCGAGCATTCGTTGGGCAAGAGGTCGAAACTCATCGACGTACTCGGTACGTAAGCGGGAGCGAAAGATTACGATGACCATGCCAATCCTCTCAGGGTGCAGAAAGCGATGGAGCCCCAGATTAGCGAAAGCCCTGTCTCAGGCGGATGGCTCAAGGGGAGCGGGAAAATTTCTTCATGAAGGCCGCCGTGGATTGCTCACCTCGGACTTCGAGGGCTTCGATCACCGATTCGATGTCTTCGGACGATTTATTTTGACTGAATTTGGCCTTGCCCTCGAAGCGTGGCTCCGTGATTTCGAAAAGGCGGATGGCCTGAAGCAGGGAGCGAAAGCGAGGTTCGTCGGGCAGTTGCCACCCCTCATTCCCCTCTTGCAGCACGACCAGTTCGCCCAGGCGTTGCCAGGCAAGTTCGGAGTCGGTGATGAAGCGGATCGTGCCATAGCAGTGGACCGAGGCGTAATTCCAAGTGGGCACATTAAATTCACTGACGAAATCGTTGGGCGAGACGTAGGCATGGGGCCCCCGGAAAACAGCCACCACCGGCGTTCGGTCGGGGATTTCGGCCTGGGGGTTAGCCGCAGCCAGGTGCCCGCAAAGGCTGCCGCTCTCCACTCGTGCCAAGGGAATATGGTTGACTAGGAGGCCTTGGGGACCGTTCGAGATCAGTTCGGCGAAGAGGTTCTCGGCGATGAAGCTCTCGATGGCGTCGGCGTCATCGAAAGTGAAAGCGTTCGGCGTGTACATGGGCTCCTCGTGACTTCGCCAGTGTGCCGGTTCGGCCGCTCCTAAAGATTTGGCACTTGATATGTCAAAATGTATAGTCGTTCGGTGAATAGACCCGGGGGCCGGGGTGCAGGGGCTCGGCCGCGACGACAGTTCTGAATGAAAAAGGGGAATCGACATTGAAGAAGGTAGCGATCGCTCTGGTGATTCTGGCGGTTCTTTTTTGGCTCGTCTTCCCGAGCGTTCTCAAGGGTCTGGGGCTCCATCCCGACTGCCCGCCCTTTGAGGGCGATTTATCGGGTCGCTCGGCCCTAGTGATCTCGACGAGTCACCGGGATATGTGCGGTGACGCGGGGGGCGAAACCGGCGTGGCCGCCTCGGAGTTGATCCACCCCTATTATGAATTTCTCGACGCGGGCATGCGGGTCGACGTGGCCAGCATCCAGGGCGGGGTTATCCCGATGGAACCCGGCATGCTCGGCTGGCCGATCGCCGGCGCCTACGAAAAACGCTTCCTCGCCGATCCGGCTGCCCAAGAATGGGTTGCCGAATCGCTCAAGATTGACGATATCGATTTCACACAATACGACGTGGTCTTTATAGCGGGGGGCTGGGGGGCGGCCTTCGATCTGGGTCAGTCCGAAGTGCTCGGCGACAAGATGACCGAGGCCAACGCCGCCGGAGCGCTGCTGGGGGCCGTATGCCATGGCCCCCTCGGTCTCATCCGAGCGCGCAAGGTCGACGGTACCCCGCTCCTCGAAGGGGTAAGGGCGACGGGGGTGACCGATGAAGCGGTGGCAGCTCTGGGGATTACGTGCACCCCGATGCACCCCGAGACCGAGATGCGTAAAGTCGGGGCAATCTTCGAAGAAGACCACGACGCCGTGCACGAATTCTTCACCAACTACCGAACCCAGGATGGAAATTTGTTTACGGGCATGAACCAGAACGCGAGTTGCAGCACCGCCCAGGACATCATGCTCTCTCTGCTTTCCCAATAGCGGCCGAAGCTGGCCGCGAGAAAGGTCCAAGATGCTCGAACTCCAAAAAGAAGGCGAAGTGCTGATCCTCCGCATGGACGCCGGTGAAAACCGCTTTAGCGCCGAGGCGATTCGCTGTTGGAACGAACTCCTAGACGAGGCCGATGCCGTAACGGGGAATAAGGCCCTGGTGACCACCGGCTCGGGCAAATTCTATTCCAACGGTCTCGATCTCGAGTACATGCAGTCGGGAGACGTGGAACCCGCTGCCTATATCGGGAGCGTGCTCGCCATCATGGCCCGGGTCTTGACCTTTCCCGCCGTCACCGTGGCCGCGATGAACGGCCACGCCTTTGGCGCCGGGGCGCAGATCGCGTTGGCCCACGACTACCGCGTGATGCGGGGGGATCGCGGCTATTTCTGCATGCCTGAGATCGATCTCGGGATGCCGCTTCACCCGGGGATGACCGCCCTGATCCAGGCCCGGCTGCCGATCCAGACCGCCCACGAAGTCATCGTTACCGGGACCCGTTACCCCGGCCCCCTCGCGCTGGAGCGAAGCATCGTCGACCGGGTGGCCGACGAGGCCGAGGTGGTTTCATCCGCGACGGAGTGGGCGGCGAGCCTGGCCGCCAAGGCCGCGCCGGTGATGTCGCGCCTAAAGGCCGAGGCGTATCCCCAGGTGCTGGCCGCCCTCAACGCCCAGATGAAGTCCTGACCGAGCCCGACCGAGACCGAGCGATGGGGGATGCCCGAAGGGCTCGGAGAGTTCCCCCGGCGACGCCCTCGCCGGGCTAGCGCCAATTGCGGCCCGGGGACGGGCTATGTTCGGCCGAAGCCATGAGGACCAAGCGAAGCGCCGAGACCAGGAAAGAGTGTGCCGCTGCCCGGGGCTGTCCCCTGTGGCTCGGGCTGGTTTTCCTTTTGGCCGCCCTGGGCCTGGCTTGTCAGGAGCCCCGACAGCCCCCCAATTTCATCCTCATCACCCTGGATACGACCCGGCCCGACCATTTGGGTCCCTACGGGTACGCGGGCGCCGATACGCCCAATCTCGATCGCTTCGCCCAGCGTGCTCAGGTCTATGAGCGCGCGTACGCGACCTCCTCCTGGACCCTGGCCTCTCACGCCTCGATCCTGACGGGCCTGCTTCCCCGGCAGCACGGCGCCCAGAGCATGCCCACCGGAGCCAACCGCAGCCTCGGGTATGGGGTACGGCCCCTCGCCGATTCCTTCCTGACCCTGGCCGAGATTCTTTCCGCGGCGGGTTATCGCACGGGCGCGGTGGTGGCGGGTCCGGCCCTGCGCGGAGAGCTCGGCACCGCTCAGGGATTTGAGATCTACCACGACGAACTCGACGGGAACGACAGGCGCTTCCACGGAAAACGGGCAGAAGAAACCACCGATCTCGCGCTTGAGATCATCCGGCAGTTCGGCGCCGAGCCCTTTTTTCTTTTCGTCAACTATTTCGATGCCCACGCCCCCTACGCGCCGCCCGAAGGTTTTTCGAAGCCGCCGGCCGCTTCCCCAGAGCGGGAGGATGAGAACGGGACTCCGGTCGTGGTGCGATTCATCGAAAGACTCAGCGCCGGGACGCCCGCCCGCCCGGTCGGAGAGCTTCCCCCGGACGAGCGTGCCCAACTCGAGACGGCTCTCGCCGGGTACGATGCAGAGATTACCTACCTCGATCACCACCTAGGCCGCCTCCTCGACGCCATCGATCGGCTTCCCGCCGCCGAGGAGAGCTGGATTTTCGTGACTGGCGACCACGGAGAAAGCTTTGGCGAGCACTATTTTCTGAGCCACGGCGCTCATCTCTACGAGGATAATGTTCGGGTGCCCCTGCTCGTGCGCGCTCCGGGTTCGCGAGCGCTTGTCCGACTCGATAAGCCGGTTCAGAACCACGCACTCTTCGGCACGATCCTGCAAGCCGCCGGCCTGGCTCGGCCGGATTGGGCCGAGCCCCTGCCCGCCGAGGGCGAGGGCATGGAGGTCGTGCTCGAAGTGCATCGCAGCGACTCGAATATCAAGATTGGGGGCGAGTTTTTCGACCGCGACCTTTTTGCCCTCATCGATGATTCCGCCAAGTTGATCCGGTCTTCCCGGGGCCCGACCGAACTCTTCGATTTGGAAGCCGACCCCGAAGAACTCGACAACCTGAAAACAAGCCGACCCGATCTGCGTGTTCTCCTCGAGGCTCGCCTGGACGAGTTGCACGGCGAGCGCCCTCCGCTCTACCCCGAGCCTGGAAACCTTGAGCTTCGTAAGGAGACCGAGGATTCCTTGCGCGCCATGGGGTATATCGAGTGACGGATGCACCGGGGCCCTTCAAGGGACCCCCCCCTACTGGCGCGGGCAACGGTAGAGGAAAAGGCTCCAGCGGAAACTTCGTCGCGCGGGGGTTTTTGTTGGTCTTGGGTCTCGTTTGCGCGGTGGCCCTCTGCGAAATCATCTTAAGGTTGCTTTCGCCGTTGCAATTGGGGTTCGATTTCGTCGATGGCCAATTTCAGCCGCCGAGAGAATTCGGTGTCTACTGGGAACTCAATACGTTCGAAACCCACGACATAGAACCCACCGTAAAAGAGCGAGGCGTAGAAAGAATCCTTCTACTTGGGGACTCCTTCGTTCAGGGGCTCTCGGTGCCGGTGGAGGAGACGGTGACGCGTCGGCTCGCCCACCACCTTTCGGAAAAGCGGCCGGGCTCATTCGATACCGTTGCTCTTGCGGGCAGTGGCGCCAGTCCGGAAGATGAACTTCGTGAGCTCAAAGAATCGGGAGAGGCGCTCGAACCCGATTGGGTGATCAGCGTTATCTACCTGGGGAACGACGTCATGCAGAGCATGCTCGGCCCTGCGCGCTATGCATTGGTGTCCTCAGGCGATGTCCTGCCCGTCTTTCATGGCTCGGCGGCTGTCTTCTCGGCTGCGGACGCGCGACACTTTTTTTTCGAAGATTCCCGCCTGAATCAGTTGATCAGCCAGCGCTTGACCCTGGCCGCTCGCAAGCGGCAGACCCAGGGAATCCCCCTGGCGTTTCTCGTCTACAGCACCAATCCTTCGGCACCTTGGCGGAGGGCAACCGACCGCGCATGGGCGGAATTAGAGCGATTGCTTCGGGAGACGCGGGCCGAGGCCGAGTCGCTGGGCGCGCGTTATGCCGTGGTTTCGATTGCATCGCCCTACACCCTGGGCGGAGCCGATGCGCTCGCCTTGATGATGGAAAGCTATCCCGATATGCGGCGGACCGACTGGAACCTGGAGTACCCGGAGGCGCGCCTCGCCGATCTATGCCGAGAAAACGGTTTTTCCTGCCGTTCGCTTCTGCCCGGATTTAGAGCCGCCGCGGCTAGGGGGGGAGCGCCGCTCCATTGGAAATTCGATCGTCATTGGTCGCCGGCGGGTCACGATCGCGCCGCCCAGGAGATGGCTGCCCTGGTGGTGGAATCGGGCTCAAAAGGAAAAGAGGGTTCGCCAGCCCTGGGCGTCGAGTTCCGCTGAACCCCCTGGAAGCCGCCGGTCAGCGCCCGGGAACCGTGCCTGGGCCCTCGGTGCCTAATTTGCCAGGAGCAGACGGGCGGCCATCACGGCCTCCCCCGGATAGATCGGGAGGAAATTTGATCGTTCGAGTCATTTTTTTCCTTAGAATGGAGTGCGGGGCTGGTGCTTTTGCGGGTTCTTGCCGATAGGGGTAAGGGAAAGTCCAACCCCCGCCCCCACCCTCGCTTTCAGTTTCGACACAGGAGAATTCTATGGCCAACAGCTCGCACGCTGACGATGTTCGCTCGTTCATGAAGGGGCTTGAGAAGCGCAACCCTGGCGAACACGAATTTCACCAGGCGGTGGACGAGGTTGCGGGTTCGCTTATGCCTTTTATCAACAGCCATCAGGTGTATCGGGACGCGCGAATTCTCGAGCGGATGACCGAACCCGACCGGGTGATCATCTTTAGGGTCTGCTGGCAGGACGACGCAGGAAACGTGCGGACCAATCGGGCCTGGCGGGTGCAGTTCAACAACGCGATCGGTCCCTATAAAGGGGGCATGCGCTTTCACCCGTCGGTCAACCTGAGCGTGCTCAAATTCCTTGGCTTCGAGCAGACTTTCAAAAACGCTTTGACCGGCCTGCCGATGGGCGGCGCCAAGGGCGGATCCAATTTCAACCCCAAGGGAAAGAGTGATCTCGAAGTTATGCGATTCTGCCAATCGCTTATGACCGAGCTCCACCGTCATATTGGCGAGGATACCGATGTCCCGGCTGGAGATATCGGAGTGGGCTCTCGCGAGGTCAGTTATATGTTCGGTCAATACAAACGGCTCGAAAATCGTTTCGTGGGCGCGATGACCGGCAAGGGGCTCTCCTTCGGAGGCTCTCGTGTCCGGACCGAGGCGACGGGTTACGGCGCTGCCTATTTCATGGAGAATATGCTCGAGCGCGAAGATGCTGGGATTCAGGGCAATCAATGCGTTGTTTCGGGTTCGGGGAATGTTGCTCTCTACTGCATTGAAAAAATCAACGAGCTGGGTGGAGTCGCGATCACGGCTTCTGACTCCAGCGGTTTCATCCACGACCCCGACGGGATTCGGGGCGAGAAATGGGAGTTCTTGCGGGAACTCAAGGAGGAACGCAGAGGACGGGTCGAGGAATATGCCAAGAAATTCGACTGCGAATTTCACCCGGGGAAGCGGCCTTGGGCGGTTCCGTGCGATCTTGCCTTCCCATGCGCGACCCAAAACGAACTCGACGGCGACGACGCGAAGTCTCTGCTAGCCAACGGGTGCCGCGCGATTTCAGAGGGCGCGAATATGCCATCGACCCTCGACGCGATCGGTGCCTTCCTGCAAGCCAAGATTCTCTTTGCTCCGGGCAAGGCGTCGAACGCGGGGGGAGTGGGGGTTTCAGGGCTGGAGCAGAGCCAGAATGCGCTCCGTATCGCCTGGTCGACTGAGGAGGTCGATGGCCGACTCCAGGACATGATGAAGTTGATTCATACGCAGTGCGTTGAGCACGGCAGGCAAGAAAGCGGCTTTGTGAATTATGTCGACGGGGCCAATATCGCCGGCTTCGTAAAAGTGGCCGACGCCATGCTCGCGTACGGGATCGTCTGATTTCCGCTCCGCCCGCCGGGAGCGCCTGAAAGGGCGCTGCCCGCCCCGACAAGGGGCACCCGGCCGCTGGCGACCCGTTTCAATCCGTAGCGGCTCCCGCTCTATTATGGCAGTATCTATGCCAATAGGGAAAAGGAGATCTCGATGTGGAGAAAACTCGTTATCGCTCTGGCAGCTGTGCTTGGGATCGCCGGCCTGCTCCTTCTGGCCATTGGCCAGGACGGGTTCGGTCGCCTGGAAGTGGATGGTGAACCGGCGACGCAGCCCCGCCCCGCCGAGCTCGTCGCGGCCCGGGTGGAGACCCAGGCCCAGACCGCTGCGAACATCGGCGCCCCCGCCTCAAAGCAGGTGCTCTTCGGCGACTTTCACGTCCACACGACGTTCAGCTTCGATGCCTTCATGATGAACCTCCCCATGGCGGGGGGGGCGGGCAGCCGGCCGCCCGCGGACGCTTGCGATTTTGCCCGCTATTGCTCGGGTCTGGACTTCTGGTCGATCAATGATCACGCCGAGAATCTGACCTCGGATCTCTGGCAACAGACGGTGGAATCCGTGCGGCAATGCAACGCCGTGGCCGGCGATGCCGCGAACCCCGACCTCGTGACCTACCTGGGCTGGGAGTGGAGTCATATCGGGACGACGCCCGACAACCATTACGGCCACAAGAACGTCGTGCTCCTGGGGACCGAGGAGGGTGAAATCCCAGCGCGCCCCATCGCGTCCCAAGGGCCCGGCGGTTTCACTGCAGCGGCGTCGGGGCCCTCAGTCATGGCCGCACGCCTGGGCCTCCTGGCGCTCAATGGAAGGCGGGGGCTCGATTTTGTTCGCCTTCTCACCAACGTGGCGAACACCCCGACCTGCGCCGAAGGGGTTCCCGTGCGCGATCTGCCCGAGGATTGCATCGAGGCCGCGACGACCCCCGAGGCGCTCTTCGAGAAGCTCGACGATTGGGGTTTCCCTTCCCTCGTGATTCCCCATGGCACCGCCTGGGGAATCTACACGCCCGCGGGTTCGGATTGGCGCAAACAACTCCCCGGCCACGACCCGAAGCGCCAAACCCTGGTGGAGGTTTATTCGGGCCACGGCAACTCGGAACAATTGCCCCGCTGGCGCGAGGTGGACGTGGCTGCGAATGGCGCGCTCTCGTGCCCGGCTCCGACCAACGGATACCTGCCCAGTTGCTGGCGAGCGGGCGAGCTCATCGAGGCTCGCTGTCTCGAGGTCGGTGAAAGCGAGGGCACTTGTCGCGACCGCGCCGTCGAGGCGCGCCAGAATTATGTCGATGCTGGCCAAGCCGGCTGGAAGACCGCCCCCGGGTTCGAGACCAACGATTGGCTGAACGCGGGTCAGGCTCCGGGCTTCTTCCAGCCCGCCTTCAATTACCGGCCGCGTTCCTCGGTGCAGTACATGCTCGCGATTCGAGACTTCAGCAATCCCGAGCAGCCCAAGGGTTTCAATTTCGGTTTTCTTGGATCGAGCGATACCCACACCGCGAGCGCGGGAACCGGATACAAAGAGGTCGCCCGGGGTGAGATGAGTGACGGTCGGGGCCGGCGTCCCGATCAGTCCGATCCCGGGACCGGACTTTTCGGTTCGTCCACCGAAGCCTCTTCTCCCGCCGCCGAGTCCGTCCCCTTTGTTTCGAGTGGCGAAAACCCGCTCCAGCTTTTCGAGATCGAGCGTGCGTCGGCTTATTTTGTCACCGGGGGGCTCGTCGCCGTGCACTCGGAGGGTCGCGATCGGCACTCGATCTGGGACGCCCTTGCGCGCAAGGAGGTCTATGCGACCAGCGGGCGGCATACCTTGCTCTGGTTCGACCTCCTGGGACCCGAAGGCTCCTTGCCCATGGGCTCGACGGTTCAGCAATCCGCCCTGCCCCGGTTCCGAGTGCGGGCCGCGGGCTCCTTCGAACAGAAGCCCGGCTGCCCCGAGTCCTCCGCCGTCGCCCTTGGCGCCGAGCGACTCGAGGCCATCTGTCACGGGGAATGTTATAACCCGGGCGATGCGCGACGAGCGATCTCGCGCATCGAAGTCGTTCGCATCCGTCCCCAGGCCTATGAGGGCGAGCCTCTCGATAATCTGGTGCAAGACCCCTGGCGGGTCTTTCCCTGCCCGGCGGACGGTTCGGGTTGTGTGATCGAATTCTCGGATACGGAATTTACCGGGGCCCAGCGCGATACGGTCTACTACGCGCGCGCCATCGAGGCGCCCGCTCTGTTGATTCATGGCGAGAACCCCCTGGGCTGCCGTTACGATGAGAGCGGGGCCTGCGTGCAGGTCGAGCCGTGCGGAAACCTGGCGCCTGCCGCGGATGATTGTCTCTCCGAGGCGGAGCCCCGCGCCTGGTCTTCCCCGATCTATGTTGAGTATCCCGAGGATGGCGGCGCGGAGAGCGAGGCTCTGGTGAGCCTCCGCGCCATGGGCGAGTATCCCCAAGAGAATTGAGCAAGAGTGAGTGATCCGGCCTCGGCGATTGCACCCGCGACTCCCCGCAATCGGCACCTTCGTCCAGGCCCGGCTTTCCGAAAAACCTGAGGGGACGATATGAAGACCCAAATCACTGAATTATTTGGCATCGAGCACCCGATCATCCAGGGCGGCATGCATCACGTGGGCCTCGCCGAAATGGCGGCAGCGGTCTCGAATGCCGGCGGCCTCGGGATCATTACCGGGCTGACCCAACCCACCCCCGAAGATCTCGCCAACGAGATCGCCCGCTGTCGCAAGATGACCGACAAGCCCATCGGGGTGAATCTCACCTTCCTCCCGGGCTTCGCCGCGCCCGATTACCCCGGCTATATCCAGTCGATCGTCGAAGGCGGGGTCAAGATTGTTGAAACCGCCGGCCGCAGCCCCGAAAAATATATGCCCGCACTCAAGGAAGCGGGCATCAAGGTCATCCACAAATGCACCTCCGTTCGTCACTCCCTCAAGGCCGAAAAGATCGGCTGCGACGCGGTAAGCGTCGATGGCTTCGAATGCGGCGGCCATCCTGGTGAGGACGATATCCCCAACATGATCCTGCTGCCCCGGGTCGCCGAGGAGATGAAGATTCCCTTCGTGGCATCGGGCGGAATCGGCTGCTCCCAGCAACTCGTCGCCGCCCTAGCCATGGGAGCGGAGGGCATCAATATGGGCACTCGCTTCATCGCGACCCAGGAGGCCCCAGTTCACGAAAACGTCAAGCAGGCCATCGTGAATGCGAGCGAACTCGACACGCGCCTGATCATGCGCGGACTGAGAAATACCGAGCGCGTTCTCAATAATGCCGCGGTGGAGAAGATCGTCGAAATCGAAAACTCCAAGGGTGATGAACTCGGCATCGAGGATATCGCTCAGCTCGTTGGGGGCGTCTATCCCAAGATCATGCGCGAGGGCGACCTGGACGCGGGCGCCTGGAGCTGTGGCATGGTGGCGGGGTTGATCCACGATATCCCGACGTGTCAGGAGCTGATCGATCGAATCATGAACGAAGCCCAGGCGACGATTCGGGATCGACTCTCGGCGTTCGCGTAAAACCCCCAATGGGTTCGGTGTCAGGCAGTTCCCTGGCACCGAATCCATCTCTGGGCGGCCGGATACAACTCGTGTAGCCTTGGTTCCCTGACCTTTGACGGGGAGATATTCCATGAGCAGCAGCTACGAGATCCAGGGGCAGAGGGTCCAGCTACCCGTGGCGGTGCGCGACGCTTCCTCGGGGACTGTCATGTACATGGTCGACCGCGAGGTGGCGAGCCAGATCATTCCTGCGGAGTTCGAGGCGGATGAAATCGCTCCGGGAAAGACCCAACTCTGCCTGGTGGTGGTCGACTATCGGGATAATGACCTCGGCGATTACGACGAGGTAGGCGTCGTTTTCTTTGTGCGCCCTGCCGGCCAGCCCGACGCCGAGGTGGGCACCTATATTCACCACCTTCCCGTCAACCAGTCGTTTACCCAGGAGGCGGGCCTGACGATCTGGGGGTTTCCCAAGACCGTCGAAGAGATTGATTTCAGCGTCGCCGAGGGCTCGGCGACGTGTCGTCTCGATATGGGGGGCGAACACGTCTTGACCCTGACCCTGCCCCGGGGCGGCGAGGGAGAGACGCCCGATACGCTGGCCACCGGGTATACCCTGATCCAGGGGGTGCCCCACCGTACCGAGTTCAGTCGGGGTGGGCGGGGCGAGGCCACCGTGCCAGGGGGTGAAGGGGTGCTTCTTGAACTCGGGACCCATCCGATCGCCGACGAATTGCGAAGTCTCGGGCTGCCGGATCTCCCTCCCCTGCTCTCGAACTGGACCGAACATTTCTTCGGCACTTTCGGCGCGGTCGAAAAACTCTAGAAATCAGGTATCGGTTCGAAGCCGATGGGAAAAATAGGAGAGGCATCCGGGATGGACTGGTATCTGCAAGCCCTGAGGCGCTACGCCGACTTCGCCGGTCGCTCTCGGCGCAAGGAGTATTGGTTCTTCGGCCTGTTCAATGTCCTCTTTAGTGTGCTGATCGCTTTCGTGGATACTCTGGTGGGCACCTACAACGCGGACTTGGGAGTCGGGCTCTTGAGCGGGCTCTACTCCCTCGTGATTTTCGTTCCTTCCCTCTCGGTTCTCGTGCGTCGCCTTCACGATACGGGTCGCAGCGGCTGGTGGGTCTCGATTATACTGCTGCCGCTGATCGGCCTTATCGTCCTTCTGGTCTTTATCTTGCAGGACGGTGAATCCCACGAGAACCTCTACGGACCCGATCCAAAGGCCCAATCCGATTTGGGGTTCGGATAAGACGATTATTTTCCGCGAGGGGTATCGGGTTGAAGTTTCCGATCCTCTATTCTCTCCTCCGGAGGGTTTCGGATGCAAAGCATGTTGATCGATGGCGAGGCGTGGGAGGCCAGCAGCGGGGCACGGATCGAAGTTCTCGACCCCGCCAATTTGGAGATCCTCGACAGCGTTCCGGCAGCAGGAGCCGGGGAAGTCAATCGGGCGGTCGAGGCTGCGGAGCGCGCTTTCTCCGGGTGGTCGAGAGTCGTCGCCAATGAGCGGGCCAGCATGCTCCACGAGATCGGCGTGCGCATGCGCGAACACCAGGCCGCACTCATCGATCTCTTGACCCGGGAAGAAGGTAAGCCCCGGGTCGAGAACGAAGAGGAGGTTGAGTGGTCGGCGAATACCTTCGATTATTACGCTGAGTTGGGCCGCCACGAAGTCGGGCAGGTGCTTCCACCCGGGGCCTCGAGCCAATTCAACTTCACCTTGAAAGAGCCCTACGGAGTCGTGGCCTGCATCACGCCCTGGAATTACCCCATCATGCTCCTGGCCTGGAAATTGGCCCCGGCGCTGGCGGCGGGAAATACCTGCGTGGTCAAGCCCTCCGAGTTGACTCCGCTTTCGAGTCTCTACTTTGCTGAACATTGCCTTTCCCATCTTCCGCCCGGGGTCGTGAATGTTGTGACCGGTACCGGGCTCGATGCCGGGGAGCCGCTGGTCGCCCACCCCTCGGTGGCCGCCATCGCATTTACCGGAAGCCTCGAGACCGGCCAACGCATCGCCTCCCTGGCGGCACCCCAGATGAAGAAGCTGCACCTGGAGCTCGGGGGAAAAGATCCCATGGTGATCGCCGAGGATGCTGAGCCCGAAAAAGCGGCCAGAGCCCTCGCCTACTCCTCGTTGCTCAATTGCGGGCAGGTCTGCACGTCGACCGAGCGAGTTTACCTGCCTCGCGCTCGCGCCTCGGAGTTCACCGAGGCCCTGGTCGAGCATGTCCGGTCGCTGCGCCTGGGTCATGGGCTCGATGCCGGGACAGATATCGGGCCGATGATCGAGGGCCGCTTTCGCGACAAGGTCGAAGCCCAGGTCGCAGAGGCCACGGCCCAGGGCGCCAAGCTCTTGATCGGCGGCCGCCGGCCCGAATCCTCCCTCGCCGGTGCCTTCTACGAGCCGGCGGTTCTGACCGGGGTCGACCATTCCATGCGGATCATGCGCGAGGAAACTTTTGGTCCCGCGATTCCCCTGATGGAGTACGAGGACTTCGACCAGGCCGTGGCGCTCGCGAATGATTCCCCCTTCGGTCTCGGTGCCAGCCTGCTGAGTAGCGATCCCGATCGCATCAAGCGCTTCTTCGAGGGGGTTCAGGCGGGAACGATCTGGATCAATGACCCCCTGACGGACAATTATGCAGGCCCCTTTGGAGGCATGCGCCTTTCGGGCGGCTCCCGGGAACTCGGCCAGGAAGGGCTGGATGAGTTTCGAACCACCAAGCATGTCCACTGGGATTTCAGCACCGAACCCAAGGACTTTTGGTACCCCTACGATTGAGCCGATGCCGGAGAGAGGGCGGGCTCCGGGCAGGCGTCCCAAGGCGCCTTTCCCGGGTGCTGTAGCCTGTTCTGCGAAATCAACTTTTTGTATAATTCAATTTTCCCCTCCGCTCTAAGTCCGAACAGTCAGGAGCGCCGCCATGCCGAACTCCGGAACCGAGTTCCCGCCCCCCGTCTATCTTCCCCGGGGCGGTGAGAGTTGGCGCGACCCCTTCCCTATGTACAAAGCGCTCCGAGACCGCGATCCCGTGCACCGTTTCGAGAATGAAAACGGAGAATTCTGGGCGCTTTCCCGTTTTCAAGAGGTCTTCGCGGCGGCGGTGGATGCCTCCACTTTCTCCTCGGCCCGGGGCCTGACCATGGCGTACGGAGAGATGGAAGCACTCGGTCTCGATTCGCCCATCGTTATGATGGATCCACCCGACCACACCGAGATGCGGAAGCTGGCCGTGAAGCAATTTACGCCGCGTCAGGTCGAGTCGCTTGAGCCTCGGGTTCGGGAATTTGTGGTCGAGCGCGTCGAGCGCCTGCGCGAAATGGGCGAGGGCGACGTGGTCGCCGAACTCTTCAAGCCGCTGCCGAGCCTTGTTGTCGGGCACTATCTGGGCGTCCCCGAGGAGGATCGCAATCTCTTCGACCAATGGACCGATGCCATTGTGGCTGCCAACTCCGAGGGCGATATCAGCTCCGCCGGCGAAGCCATCGCCCAATTGGTCGGTTATTTCACGGCGCATATGGAGCGGGTTCGCCATAACCCCGGCGATGACATTATTTCTTCCCTGGTGCACGCTCGCCCAAAAGGTGAGAAGGTTTCTCCGGCCTGGATTTTGGGGATGGCCTTTACGATGGTCGCCGGGGGGAACGATACGACCACAGGGCTTCTGAGCGGTGCCTCGGAATTGCTGACCCGGAATCCCGACCAGCAGAGATTGCTCGTGACCGAGCCGAAGCGGATCTCGGTGGCGATCGAAGAGTTTCTTCGTTTGACGAGCCCGGTCCAGGGCCTCGCCCGAATGACGACTCGGGAGGTCACCGTCTTGGAGAAGACGATTCCGGAGGGGCAGAAGGTCATGCTCCTCTACGGATCGGCGAATCGGGATGAGCGCGAGTTCGGACCCGGGGCGGAGAGCTGCGATATCACTCGAAAAGTTCGACGCCACTTGGCCCTGAGCTATGGCCCCCACCACTGTATTGGTGCCGCCGTAGCGCGCATGCAGACACGAGTGGCCCTCGAGGAGCTGCTGGCGCGTTGTCCGAAGTTTACCGTGGACGCCGCAGCCGGAGAATTTGCCGGGGGAAATTATGTCCGGCGTTATCTCTCGCTGCCCTTCAGTGTCGAGGGCTCGGGGCCCGGGGCGAACGCGCCGCCCGCGGTTTCGAAATAGCCATGAGCTCGAGCTGGTTTTCGTCAATGACCAGGCCCCGGAAGCCCCTCGGTTCTCGTCAACAGACCGTGGAAAAATGGGTGGAGCCGGTTAACAAAATGCCCGGGGCGACCCTCTACACGAAAGCGAATCCCCCGTCCGTGGGCGCGAATATGCCGGGGAAGGAGGGTGTTTTTGTGTCCTCTGTGGACGGCAATATTCAGGATTGGAGACAATCCGGAGAACCTGCCGAGAGCGGCGACTCGGGCTTCCCTCTTGGCGATTGAGACTCCAACTCGCCCGGCGGCCTATGCTGCGCCCGGCTTTAGCCTGGTTGTGAACGTACTGCTCCTCTTGCCTCGCCTGCTGGGGGCTGCTCTTCGCGTCCAGGCCGAGCGCCTCTTTGTCACACGAGAGCGCCGACTCAAAAAGCTCACCTCACCCGCATGGTTGGCAGAAAAATTGGGGATCGAGGCTCGACTCGTGAAGAGTGCCTCCATCGAGGAGGTGCATACCGGCACCGCAAGCCGTTCGCGATTGTGGGTTCGCTACGCCGAAGAGCAGGGCGAGCCCGTGGGTCCAAGCTCTCTTTTCATCAAGTCGAGCCCGCCTGATTTTGGCTCCTCCCTCTTTGGCGTTCTCTTTGGTCTGGGCGGCAACGAAGTGGATTTCTATCGACGGGTTCGCCCCGATCTGACCGTCCGATCCCCGAAGGTGTTCTACAGCGAGGGCAACTCGAATCATTATGTGATCTTGCTCGAGGATCTGACGGACAAGGGTTGCGATTTTCGTACCCTGGCATCGAGTTGCTCGCTCGACGAAGCTCGGAAGGTCATCACTACCCTGGGAACCCTACACGCCGGATTCTGGGAGAGTCCGCGCTTTTCGACGGATCTGGCGTGGGTGCGCCGACTCGAAAGCGACCGCGATTTTCGACTCCTCGATCTGGTTCGGCAATTGAGCGTCCCCATCGCGTGCCAGAAATACTCGGCCTCCATACCGGGGAAAATTGTCGACCTGATTCCTCATCTGATGAAAAACTACCGAAAATTGGAAGCGGCCTGGGCGCAGGGCCCACGCACCCTTCTGCACGGTGACGCTCACCTCGGGAACATGTACGTGCAGGAAGGCGAAGTGGGCCTGCTCGACTGGCAAGTTTTTAATTATGGGCAGGGCATGCGCGATATCAGCTATCTGCTGGTGAACTCCCTGGATGAAAAAATCCGCCTCGATCACCAGGAGAAACTGGTTCGTCATTATCTCGCGGTCCTGGCTGATCATGGAGTCAGTCTCGCCTTCGATGTCGCATGGCGGCAATACCGGATGCAGAGCGTATATGCCTGGATCGCTGGAGCAGTAACGGCTCCGAGCAATTTCCAGCCCGAGTCCGTGGTCTCGGCCGGACTCGCCCGTGCTTCAAACGCGGTGCTTGACCTGGATGCTCTCGGCCTGATCCGAAAACTCTGAGAACCAGGGAGCTATAAGGGTTGGGGGCTGAGTGGGCCTCGAAGACTCGGTGCGCTTTCTTGGGCGAAGAAGGCGCGCAGATCGGCCGCGCGCTCGGCCTTTTGTTACGCTCTGAGTTCAACCGCGTGCGCGCGCGAGTGGAGCGGAGTCGGGCTGAGTCCCCTGCACCCGGACGCGGCCTTCTACTGGAGCCGAACGTGGCAGAAAACATTACGGGCAACTTTCTTATCCTCCTAGCCACAATCGACCCCATCGGCACATTGGCCCTCTTCGTGGGGCTGACCGCCGGTCTGGCTCCGAGGGAACGTCGCCGGGTCGCACTGCGGACCATCGGCTATTCGGCCGCGATTCTGCTGATCTTCATCCTGCTCGGCCAAGTCGTCCTCGGCCTGCTCGGTATCCGCCTCGAAGCTTTTCAGCTGGCCGGCGGGATCATCTTCTTTCTCTTCGGGGTCCAGATGGTTTTTGGAATGGGCTCTGCCGGCGGAGGGAAAGTAGAGGACGGCCACGACGTGGCAGCCTTTCCCCTGGCCGTCCCGTCGATTGCCAGTCCTGGCTCTATCCTGGCGGTGGTGATGCTGACGGATAATCGCCACCATTCCATCGCCGAGCAGGCAATCACTGCAGGGGTACTCCTCGGCGTGTTGGGCCTGACTCTGATTCTGCTCCTCCAGGCGAACCGCATTTACGGACTCATTGGGAATGCCGGCGCAACGCTCTTGGTCAAGGTGCTGGGGTTGATCCTCGCGGCCCTTGCGGTGGAGATGATCCTGGGCGCGGGGAGTCAACTCTTTGGGGGTAGCTTCCCAGCGTCTCCCTAGCCCCTGGGTATGCTCCGAACTCTGGCTCGGGGTACCCATTCGCTAAACCGCGTTATTCTTGGGGCGGGAATACCGAGTCGTATTCGGATCCGAGGAGAAAATATGTCGGTTGATATTCGTACCCGTCGGGACTCCGATCAGGCGCCGGTCGATCCCCAGCTCTTCTTTGGCGAAACCCTGCCCGCCCAACTGGATGCCCACCAGGCTCTGATCGAACCTGGCGCCCGGTCCTTGGGCTTGAGGACCTTCGCCCTGGAGATCGAGGGCGAAGCCTGGACCTTGGCCTGGCGGGATGGCCGGGTTGATGTGAGTTCGGGAATCACTCCGGGGCCGCGAGCCCGCCTTTCCGTCGAACAATTCAGCGACCTTGTCAACGACCAGAGCACGCCCATCGCCCTGATGAGCAACAACTTGCTGGATATGCCCGAGGGTGGCCTCCCCGATTTTTTGAATTGGTGGCTGGTGTTGCGCTCGGCTCTCGATGCCCGGCGAATCCATGCCCAGGGCGACCTGAAAATAGAGAAGGCTCTTTTGCGAAGCTTTTCGCCCGAGGATTCAGACGAACTCATGCGCGAGTATCTGGAGCAGTTCGGGTACCTCCATATCAAGGGCCTTTTCAGTGCAGAGGAAATGGCGGCGGTCGAGTCCGATTTTTCCGTGGCGGCGCCGCATTTCGAAAAGAGCGACCCGAGAGCTTGGTTTGCCCAGACGCATGACGGTGTCGAGCACCTCGTCCGAATGGAGGGCTTTGACCGCTACTCATCCACCTGCACCGAGCTCATCGATGAAGCTCGCTTCCAACGCATCGGAACTATCCCGGGACTTGACCATAGCCAGGGCACCCGGAAGCCCGGCACCCGGGTGGGTGCTTTGGTCAAGCCCATTGGTGTCGTACGAGGAATCTCGGACGTCCCGTGGCATAAGGACTGCAGCCTGGGTCGCCATTCCTACGAGTGCTCGAATCTCACCGTGGGCATCTCGGTGACAGGGGCCAATGCTGCATCGGGTCAGTTGCGCGTGGTCCCGGGAAGCCATCGCGCCTTGGTTTGGCCGGCTCCCTGTCTCCAGCCAGGCCTCGATCTCGAACCCCTCGATCTGCCCACCCAAACCGGCGATGTCACGGTGCATCTGAGTTGCACCCAGCACATGGCGCAGCCGCCGGTGGAGCGCGAACGGAAGGTTCTCTACACGGGCTTCGGACAATCCCCAGTCGACCCCGAGGCCACCGAGTTCCAGCGCCACCGCCTTCAGGAGGTGCGGAGCAAGACGCATACGAGCGTTTCCCAGGAACCCGGTCACCTGGGCGATTGAGAGGCGCGGGCCGAGAGCAGTCGGTCGCTATTTCTGAAAAACGCTTCGCGTGATACGCTTCCCCGGGTTTAATCGCCCAAAGAGCCGGGAAGCACCGAGGCTCACGGCCCCCTCTTCAGCTTGGGAGAACGATGCAGGAGATGCAGGAAGAGACTTCGCAACCCGATCCCGACGCGGCGGCGATCGAAGCCACTCACCGCGCCTACTGGCGGGCGAATCTTCGTTTGATGGGCTGGCTCCTCGCGGTCTGGTTCATCGTCTCCTACGGGTTCGGAATTTTGCTCGTCGAGCCACTCAATGAGATCCGTGTGGGGGGCTTCAAGCTTGGTTTCTGGTTCGCCCAGCAGGGGTCTATCTATGTTTTCGTCGTCCTAATCTTTTTGTACGCCTGGAAGATGAATCGGATCGATCGAAAATTCGATGTCGACGAGTCCTAGAAAGCGGGAGTAGGCGAGCACGCGATGGATCTCCAGACCTGGACCTACTTGATCGTTGGCCTGACCTTTGCCCTCTATATAGCCATCGCAATTGGATCCAGAGTCAAGACGACCCGCGGCTTCTACGTCGCTGGAGGCCATGTTTCCCCCCTGGCGAACGGCTTGGCGACGGCGGCGGACTGGATGTCCGCGGCCTCGTTCATCTCCATGGCGGGGATCATCTCGTTCAGCGGCCACGACGGCGCCTATTATCTGATGGGCTGGACCGGGGGCTACGTGCTTCTCGCCCTGCTTCTGGCTCCCTACCTCAGAAAATTCGGACAGTACACGGTGCCCGATTTCGTGGGTCAGAGGTACTACTCGAAGCAGGCACGACTGGTGGCGGTTGTCTGCGCGATCTTTGTTTCCTTTACCTATGTGGCCGGCCAGATGCGCGGGGTGGGCGTGGTGTTTTCCCGATTTCTGGATGTGGAGATCGGCTTGGGCGTCCTAATCGGCATGGGGATCGTCTTTCTCTATGCGGTCATGGGGGGCATGAAGGGCATCACCTATACCCAGGTCGCCCAATATTGCGTGTTGATCTTCGCCTTCCTGGTGCCCGCGATCTTCATTTCCATGTCGATGACGGGGGAGGTTTTCCCCCAGGTCGGCTTTGGCTCGACCGTGCTGGATGGTTCGGGCAGGGATACCGGCGTTTACCTGCTCGATAAATTGGATGGTCTCCACCGAGAACTCGGCTTTGCGGCCTATACGAACGGGAAGAAGGAGACCATCGACGTCTTCTTCATTACCGCGGCCCTGATGGTGGGTACAGCGGGTCTACCCCATGTGATCATCCGCTTCTTTACCGTGCCCCGGGTGCGCGACGCCCGGCTCTCGGCCGGCTACGCCCTCCTCTTTATCGCCCTGCTCTATACCACGGCGCCGGCGGTGGCGGCCTTCGCGCGCACGAACCTGATCGAAACCGTCGAAGGGCAACCCTATGCCTCGATGCCCGAGTGGTTTCATAATTGGGAGAACACCGGTCTGCTCGCCTGGGTGGACAAAAATGGCGACGGGCTGATCCAGTATGCGCCGGGTGGGGCGTTCGGGAAGATGCCCGGCGATAAGAGTCTCAAGCTCGTCCGGGATCCTGAGAGGGGTGGGTTGGGCGAGCCTCGTTACGCCAATCCCAAAGCCGACGGCCCGAACGAACTCTATGTCGACCGCGACATCATAGTGCTCGCGAACCCGGAAATCGCTCGTCTTCCCAACTGGGTGATCGCCCTGGTGGCGGCGGGCGGCCTGGCCGCAGCGCTCTCCACAGCGGCGGGTCTGCTGCTCGTAATTTCGGCCTCGATTTCCCACGATTTGTTGAAGAATATTCTCATGCCTGGAATTACCGAAAAGCAGGAGCTCCTCTACGCGCGGATGGCGGCAGGGGTTGCGGTCTGCATTGCGGGCTATTTCGGAGTCAACCCGCCGGGCTTTGTTGCTCAGGTGGTCGCATTTGCTTTCGGCTTGGCCGCCGCTTCCTTTTTTCCCGCCATCGTTCTCGGGATTTTCTCAAAGCGCATGAATCGCGAGGGCGCGGTGGCCGGCATGGTCGTGGGGATCGTCTTCACGGCAGCGTATATTATCTACTTCAAGTTCGTGAATCCCGAAGCCAATAGCAGCGCGCACTGGCTTTTCGGGATATCGCCCGAGGGCATCGGAACCGTGGGCATGCTGCTGAATTTCGCCGTCGCGCTTTCGATTTCTCGCTTGACCCCGCCCCCGCCCGAATCTGTCCAGCGCCTGGTGGAAACGATCCGGGTCCCTCGCTGAGTGACGGAGGCTCGAGGATTCGGGTTGGGTAAGAGAGCGGGGAGTGGCAAGAGAATTCTTGGAAGGAGCAATCGATATGAAATCGCCTGAACTCGACCCCGAGCTTGCCCAGAGCTTGCTCGAGTCCCTGGCCAATTGGGACCCCCGAGCCTCGGTTCCCCTGGCTCTCGACTATATGCGTCTGGGCGACGAGGCCGCGCTTGCGGGCTTCGATGCCCTGGCCCTCGGCACTCCCCAAGCCGAAGCGATGCTCAAGGATCGCTACCTCAGCCCGAGCCCGGACATCGAGAAACTTTTGGGCCTGCCCGCTGGCTCTCTGGGCCGGGAGTTCGCCCGCTACCTCGTGGACAACGACCTCGACGCGAACCTGCTTCGCGAGTCCGCCTTCATCGGCGCGCACCGCGCGCGGGGCGACGAAGTCGGCTACCTGGCCGAACGCGGCTTCCAACTCCACGATCTCTTCCATGTGCTGACGGGCTTCGACACGACGCCCCTGGGTGAGGTCCGGGTTGTGAGCTTCACCGTCGCTCAGACGCCGGCCCCCTACCCCGCCATGATCATTGCGACCCGCCCCCTTCAGATGGTGCTCTACAAGCCCGAATTGCTCCCGGTGGTGATGGATGCGATCACCGAGGGTTGGGCTCTCGGACGCCGGGCCCGGTCCCTGATGGCCGTGCACTGGGAAGAGTACTGGGAGAGCCCCCTCGCGGAACTGCGCGAAGAATACGGCCTCGCCTGATGGGCGAGGGCGCTGGATCTGCTTCGAAGCGGGCAATGCCCGAGGGCTATGCCATCGAGCACCCGCGCCGCGACGAGATCCCCCTGCTCTCGGCCATCGAGGTCGTGGCGGGAGCGCTCTTCCCGCCCGAGGATCTGCCCCCCGCCTTGCGGGTGCGGACGCTTCCCCTCTCCGTCCTCGAGGAGGCCCTCGGGGTGGGGCATCTCTGGGTCGTTCGTGAGCGGGCTTCCCAGGCGCCGGTGGGGTTTGCGGCGATCTGCGTGGTGGACGGAGCCCCCCACCTTCGCCAGTTGGACGTGCTTCCCGAGCACGGGCGTCGCGGTCTTGGGGCGGGGTTGGTGCTTCATGTTGCGCGCTGGGCGAGAGAAGAGGGTTTCTCCTCGCTAAGCCTGACCACTTTTCGCCACCTGGCCTGGAACGCGCCCTTCTACTCGGGCCTCGGTTTCGTTTCAGTTCCCGAGTCTGGCCAGGGCCCCGAACTCCGCGCTGTGCTCGAGGGAGAAGCCGCCGAGGGTCTCGACCCGGCTAAGCGAGTCGCCATGGCGCTGGATTTGGTCGCGCCCTAGAGGCTACCCCGCCGGCTTTTGGGCGGTACCCTGCGGCGCCTTTTGTGGCGGCTACACTTCCGAGTTCAGGCGACCGCTACGCGATCAACGGCTCCGAATTTTTGGGGCCGGTGCTTGAGAAGAGCGTTCGCTGAAAAAGTTTGGGAGAACCTGGACACAGAAATCACTTTCGTCTCCTCGGGTGACGAACTCTCCGGGTTTTGGGGAGCGAGAGGGGAGCGAGAGGAGAGCGGGAAAGGGAAGAGACCATGCGACTGATTACGTTCACCGAGAGCGGCACGACCCGGATCGGTATCCTAGACGGCGAGTCCGTCGTCGACCTGAGCGCGGCGAGCCCTGATCTTCCCCGCGAAATGGTCGCGTTTCTCGAAGCCGGCGACTCGGCCATGGACGCAGCGCGCTCGGCCCTTGAGGCTGGCGGCCCGCGTCTAGCTCTGGCGGATATCCATCTCGAGTCGCCGATCTTGCGGCCTCCGAAAATTCTTGCCGTGGGGCTGAATTACGCCGACCACGTGGCCGAGGCGGGAATGGACACCCCGAAATATCCGATGATCTTCAACAAGCAGTCGACCTCGGCCCATCCCCCGAACGAGCCCTTTCATTTGCCCCGTGCCTCGCCCGCCCTGGACTACGAAGGAGAGCTCGCGGTGGTGATCGGCAAGCGCTGCCGCCACGTTCCTCAGGAGCGGGCCTACGAAGTCGTCGCCGGGTACACGATCTGTAATGACGTTTCGGTTCGCGATTGGCAGATTCGGGTACCGACTTTCACGATGGGGAAATCCTGGGATACCCATTGCCCTCTGGGCCCCGCGATTGTCAGCGCGGATGAAGTTCCCGATCCCCATAGTCTGGATCTTCGAACCTGGGTGAACGGAGAACTCAGGCAATCGAGTAATACCAAGCACCTGATCTTCAAAGTACCCGCCCTGATCGAGCATCTCTCCACCGCCTTTACCTTGGAGCCGGGTGATGTGATCCCGACGGGGACTCCGAGTGGTGTGGGCGCGGTGATGAAGCCGCCGAAATTCTTGCAAGCCGGGGACGTGGTCAAGATCGCGATCTCGGGCATCGGTGAGCTCGAGAACGGGGTGATCGAGGAGCCCGAAAATACGGTGCGTATCGGGTAAGTGATCCCCGGCGCCCGGCCGGGGACGAGAGGTGTGCGGTCGCCCTTGCGGGCCAAGGGCCCGGGGCGTCCCCGGGCCGGGCGGCAGTGAAGCCGAGTTTGGCCGCGGGGTCGCGGTACCCGGTGGATATTTCCTCGAAGCCCTCGAGTCAGTCAGGCGCGCCGAGGGCGGCGCCCTCCAAGACCAAGCTCGCTCTGAAGGCCAGGGGGTCGCGCAAGGGGGATGCCCTGAGTTCCCCGACCTCCCCCGCGCTATAGGGAGGGGTGACACGCGTGTTCGCGTACTCGTCGAGGACCCAGTTGAGGAGTCGCGCGATTCGGCGATCCGAGAGCGGCGCCTGGGCAACGCCCGGGACGCTAGCGAGGTAGGCGCGGGCTCTGGGATCGCTCAGAAGAGGGGCGAGTTCGAGTAGGGAGGGAACGAGACCGGGTGATCCGCTCCCGTCGCGCCCGTGGCATGCCGAACAGTGGAGGACGTAGTCCTCGGCCACCGAAGGCGTCTCGGCGTGGAGTCGAGCGGCGGGCAAGCTCGCCCAAATGAGGGCCGCCAAAGCGAGCCCCCGGGCGGATTTCATCGCTCGGGCTGTTGCTCGCTGGCGCGACCGATGACCCGAGCCACGGAGCAGTGGTACGACTGGCTGGGGGCTCCGCCGCACCAGTTGATATCGTTCGCACGATACCAGTGGTAGTCGGGTCGCTCTCCCTCGTTGCGGTTGCAGTTGCAGCGGCCGCAATAACCCTTTCCGCAGCAATCGTTGTAGGAAATCATGTAATGGGTGTCGTCGGCCGGGTTGAGGCAGGTACCCACCCAGGTGACCGGGCTGGAGCTGGTGCCCGGAGGGCACGCAGTCGTGCTGCCCCCGCAGCACTCGCAGAGGAAGCCGTCGATCGCGCAGTGGCGCCAATAATTGCAGTCGCCGGGATCGCCCTCGGGCCCGTCGACGTCTTCGGGCAGGGCGTGGCTTTCGTTGTCGGCTCGGGCGACGGGGAGCAGGGGAAGAGTCGAGGCTCCGAGAGCGCCCAGGGAAAATCGGCCGACCCGGGCAAGAAAGCTTCGCCTTCCTGCACCTCGGGCCAGACCCCGGGCGGAGTCTTCGAGCCAGCGATCGAGTCGACTCATCTTGGGGCCTCCACTTGGACGACTGAGTTGGGGGCTGGATTTTCCCGGGCCATGAATTCCTGGATTGATGCTGCCCCGAGTTCGTGGGCGTTGAAGAGGCTCTCGAGGTGTTCGCGCGAGTTTACCAGGCCCTTGGCGCGGACGATCCCCTGCTCGTCGAGGAGGATCGCCGTCGGGAGCTTCGAGACGGCGAATTTCAGCCCGAGTTCGAGGGAGAGCACGTAGGCCTGGTCTTCCAGGCTTTTGCGCGCGCGAAATTCGTGGTGCTCGCCGGGCTCGCCGTCGCTGGCGAGAATCAGGCGAAGCCCCGGGTCCTCGTCCCGGGCCACTTTCAGCAGGGTGGGCAGCAGGTTTTCGCAGACCGGGCAGTTCGGGGAAAGAAAGAAGAGAAGGGTGCGAACACCCGGTGACTCTCCTCCAACCGCCACCGGTGCCCCCATTATGTCGGGGAACTCGAGCCGGGGGATCGCGTCGCCCACTTTCGGCCCCCGCTCCTGGGCGAGGGCGCCGGCGGGTCCGAGGCGCTCGTGGAGCAGGCCGATTTGGCGCGTGAGTGCCATGACGACGAAGCCCAGGACGATCAGGCCGACCCAGAGCAGGGCATTGGAAATCGCGAGGGCATCGCTCATGGAGCTTCCTCCGGGATCGGCGGCGGGGTGCGGCCGAGTTCATGCGCGGCGAGCCAGACGAGTGCCCCAAGGATTAGCCCCCCGGCGATGGAGATGAAATCGAGCCAGGCCAGGGGCCGAGCGGCGGCGGGGGCGAGGAGTGCGAGGGCAAGCATGGCGAGCCCGGCGTTGCGAACCAGCAGCATGCCGCTGATCGTTTGCGGGACTTGCCCGAAGCCCGTACAGCCGCAGTCAATATGTCGCCGACCCCGAGCGAGGTTGATCCCGATGGCGGCGCTGTAGAGCGCGAAGAGGCCGAGGCTGCCGAGGGGTCCCAGGGGATCGAGGGGGGGCATGAGCAGCGCGAGGGCTACGATGGCCTCGCTGGTGGCGAGAGCTCGGGTCGCGACACCCGAGAGGTGTCGGGGGAGAAGGCGGTAGTCGCCGAGGGTGGCCGAAAATTTATCCAGGTCCCTGGCCTTGTGGATACACGCGCCCAGGAAGATCGCGCAGAGTCCGATTCGGAATAGGGCGTCGAGAACCGGGTCGAGTCCGCTGGCGAATCCGTTCATCGGGGCACCGTCAATCGAAAGCCGGAGATGCCGATTTCCGTGAGGTTTCGGAGATGTTCGCCTGTTCGGGCGTCCAGGACCGCTGCGATTGGCAGGCTGGAATTACGAACCAGAAGGAGGGGTTCATCGTCCTGGGTGATGGCGAGGGTATCTCCGCCGGTGGCGGGGACGATATTCTCTAGAAGCCAACCCGTGAAGCCTCCCTCCAACCCCAGCAGGCCGGCGATGGCGGAGGCGTCCATATTGGGAAGGGAGAAGCGGTCGATCCGGCTGCCGGCCTCCAGATCGAAGACCCAGACCTCGGGGCCCGGATCCTTGTGGCTACCCGATTCGCCGGGGTGAAAGAGAACATAGAGTCGCTCGAGTTTCTGGTGGGCGGCCGAGACTTGCCGCCCGCCCGGTCGCCAGCCCTCGCTCTTTTCGGGGGCGCTGACCCCGGACCAAGAACGAACCGTCGGGGGGCTCGCGCGAAAATCGACATCGTGGATCACGCCACTGAAGGAGATGAAGACCCAGCGATCTCCGACCCGGCTGCCATTCATCATCACGGGATCGTTGACCGCATCGAAGAAGGCGGACGTAGACTCGTCGCGGATCAGTTGGCCCCTGGCGTCGACTTCCACTTCTCGCAGGGTCCCGTCTCCGCAGAGCGTGGCAAAACTAAGCTCGCCGGTCGGGTAGATCCCCGCGCATCCTCCGGTGGAGATCGAGTCGATAAAAGTTCGCTCGCCCATATCGATGAGCGAAACGGATTGAGCGGGAAACTGGTTGTAGATCGCCAGGGTGTCCCCGCCGTCGAGGAGATTCGCGTAGCCGATATTCCCCGCACTTTCTCCGCTCTGAGTCGGGATGACGATTTGGGCCTCAGCGTTCAGGGTCTTTGCATCGTAGACCGTGACGAAGTCGGTTCGTTCGCCGCGATGCCCCCATTTCCTTTGCGCTTCGGGCACGTAGAACTCGTTCCGAGAGCTCGAAAAAATCGGAGGTTTTGGGAAGGACCCAAGAGCATTTCCGATCGTGGCGAGAGCCTCGCCGCTATCGGCATCGAAGAGGAGGCTTTGACGAAAAATGACATCGGTCACCCAGACCGAGTGGGGACTGATCGGTTCGAGTTCGACGAACTCCAAGGCTTCGAAAGGTTCGAGATCGGTCGTTGAGTCGGCCAGGGCTGTGGCGGGCAAGAGCCAGGCGAGAAGGCCGATCAAACCGATAAAGCGAAGCATGCGACTGAACCTCCGGAGCGACGATGTGCGTACTCTACACCGAGTTGAAAAAATCCTCACAGAGTTGCTCGGTCCACATCTTCGCCGGTATGGATGGCGGATATGAGCGAGAGATAGAGATCCGAAGCGTACGGTCCGCTATCGGGACAGAGAAGCCAGTCACCCAGAGCGTCGCCCCCAAAGGCTCGATAGGGGTGTTGCGAGGGCGACTGGCCTCGCTGTTGCGGTACGAAGAAAAATTTTACAAGTGGTTTGTGAGTACTTCGGCGATCTTCTCCGGTGTCGTCGTGGGGCCAAAGCGCTCAATCACCTGCCCATCTCTTCCGACGAGGAATTTTGTGAAATTCCAGGCGATGTCCTCTTTGCCCTCTTCGTCGGGATGCCCCGCCTTGAGGAATTCGTAGAGTTCGCATGCCCCGTCGCCGTTCACTTCGATTTTGGCGAAGAGCGGAAAGGTCACGTCGAAGTTGGACTTGACGAACTCGGAGATTTCTTCGTCGCTTCCGGGCTCTTGGCCGCCGAACTGGTTGCACGGGAAGGCGAGAACTCGAAAGCCCGCCGCTTTGTTTTCATCGTGTAGGGTACGCAGACCTGCGTACTGGGGAGTGAGTCCTCATTTACTCGCGACGTTGACGATCAGGCAAACGTTGCCTTCGTAACTGGACAGCGCGACGTTCTCGCCGGTGATCGAAGTCATTGAAAAGTCATGGATACTGGACATGGGGTCTCCTCAGGGGTTTGGCCGAAGTTAGCATGAGAAACTTCCCAAGGCAGAACCCGGCGCCGACAAGCGCTATGGTGGGGGCACTTTCATTGCATTTGAGCGAAATCCGAAAGAGGTCCTGGGTATGGATGAATTCGACCCCCTGGCGACAAGTTTTTGGATCAAGGTCGGCTACTCGATTCTGGCGGGTGGGCTGGTCGGCCTGGAAAGGCAGATCCGTGGCAAGCCCGTCGGCGTGCGGACAAGCATCCTTATTTGCCTGGGTACATCAATTTTTGTCGAGCTCGGCGGTGTGCTGGGAACGGTCACCGGTGACCCCACCCGGGTTCTCGGCCAGGTCGTGACCGGAATCGGCTTCCTGGGGGCCGGGGTCATGCTCGCCCGGGGCGGTGTCGTGTCGGGAGTAACCACGGCGGCGGTGATCTGGATCCTGGCGGCTATCGGAGCTTGTATCGGTCTGGGGTACGCGCCGGGGGCCCTCGTCTTCGCGGTCTTGACGGTTTCCATCCTGATCGGCGTGGGGCTGCTGGAGAGTGGCTTTCGGCGGCTTCGAACCGGGATCTATGCCCCCGAAGTGGATGAGAGCAAAAGCGACGAGGGCTGAGTAGCGTGGAGTCGATTCGCCTACGTGCGAAGACAATTTTCCCATCCGTCATGCTCACCGTGCTCAGCATGGTCCAGGCGCTTGCCCTCGAGTTGCTTTGGACCCGTGTGGTAGAAAGCCCCGCCGCATGGACTCTGAATTGGGCGGCATTTATTTTTTGGCTTCAGATAGTGGCCGCTCTGCTCGGATTTCTGCAGATCTGGCTCTTCTATATCAGTATCGTGATTCGCCTGGTCTGGGTCCCCTCGATCTTTGATTCGGTGATTCCCTTCGGGCTCGGAATCGTCGAGTTCGCGTTGGTCGAGTTGACTCAGCCTGGGATGATGGCCGCCTGGCTCTTTGCCATCGCCTTGCTCGGGGGAAGTACGATTGCGAGTGGCCAATGGGTTTTTATCCGTGCGCGCCGGGAACCTGAAAACCGAGAGTTTTTTGAAAGCGTGTCGCGAGCAACGCGTCAGGATTTAGTGACCGCCGGGAGTTCCTCGCTGATCGTGCTTGGCATGGCAATTGTGATTGCGATTATGGGTGAGCAACCGGCGATTGCCACCGTTGCCGTTCTCGTGGTGATCGCCAGCATCGGGTACCAATCAAATCTGACGCGCGATTATTGGAACCGGTCGATGCGCGAAGTGGGAGATGAACCAGTCAGGGCAGATCGCGACGCCTGATCAACACGCGATCGAAGGCGTCTTGAGTCCTTCGTCCCGCTCTGTAGGAGAGAAGGTCTGGATTTCTGTATCGCCGTCGCGTATAGCCAACCCGAGGACCTCTGCGAGATCGCGAAGACAGCCGAGGAGGCCGGCTTCGGCGGGATCGTCATCTCTGACCATGTCATTCACCCTGTTCATCTGGGTACCCCCTACCCCTATACGGCAGATGGGAAGCCCCGCTGGGCGCCCGAGACGCCCTGGCCCGATCCGCTGGTTGCCGTCGGCGCCATGGCAGCGGTCACCCGGAGTATTCGCTTCATCACGAGCGTTCTGGTGCTGCCTCTTCGCCACCCGGTGCTCGCCGCCAAAAGTGTGGCAACGGCCTCGGTCCTCTCCCAGGGCAGGTTGACGTTGGGCGTTGGCGCTGGCTGGATGCGCGAAGAGTTCGAGGTTCTCGGCCAGTCCTTCGAGGGCCGTGGGCGCCGCCTGGCGGAGTCGATTGAAATTATGCGCACGCTCTTTAGCGGGGGCGCGGTCGAGCATCACGGTGAGTTCTACGATTTTGGGCCCTTGCAAATGAACCCGGTTCCGCCCCAGCCCGTTCCTATCTACGGGGGAGGCGTTTCCGATGCGGCGCTGAGGCGAGCGGCGACGCTCTGTGATGGCTGGGCGTCTGAAATCCAGACTCGCGAAGAACTCGACACGATTATGGATCGACTGCGGACCTATCGGGCACAGTCGGATCGGGCCGGCGAGCCCCTGGGTATTTGTGCGGCCCTACGCGATGTCTACGATCTCGATGGCTATCGGGAAATGCGTGACCGGGGCGTGACCGAGTTGATCACTGTGCCATGGCTCTTCTATGGCGATGCAAACCAATCCCGCGAGGCTCGCTGCGATGGCATCAAGCGCTTCGGCGATGAGGTTCTGGACCATTTTTGAACGGCGGTCGAGGGCTACCGAATCGCTTCGAGTTCACGTAACTCACGGATTGCATCGGCGCTGAGCCCCAGTTCTTCGAGGATCTCGTCGGTGTGCTCACCCAGGCGCGGTGCGTGGCGCTCGATACTCGCGCGGGTCCGCTCGAAGCGAATTGGAGGCGCGAGGTATTGGACAGGCCCGAAGCGTGGGTCGTTCAACTCCACAACGCTTCGGCGATGCCGGACCTGAGGGTCGGCGAGAAAATCGTCGAGGTCGTTGACCGGAGCAAAGGGAACGCCTTCGCTCTCGGCTCGCGCGAGAAATTCGGAGCTGGAGAGTTTGCAGAGTTCTGCGTCGAGGATCGGGACGAGTTGAAGCCAGTTCTCGAAACGCTTGACCATGGCTTCGAAGCGCGGGTCCGTGGCGAGTTCCGGACGCTCGAGGACTCGGCAGAGTCCGGCGAATTGGGCATCCTGAATGAGGAGGCCGACCACATGGCCGTCCGCGGTCTTCCACGTGCGAAAGAAGTCGGCGCCTGTACTGAACTCGTTTTTCAGGGGAGGAAACGAGCGTTCCATCATCGCCTCGGTGAGGGAGAAAGCGGAAAAGGCGTCCATCATCGCGATTTCCACCCTCTGTCCGCGTCCCTCCGGATCACGCTCCCGGGCGAAAAGGGCGGCGAGCACGCCCGCAAGGGCGGTCAGCGCGGTGGACTTGTCGGCGACCGCCCCCTGGACCAGGGCTGGCGGGCCCTCGCCCCCCTGGGCCGGCATCAGGCCGGTGAGGCCCTGGAGGACCTGATCGTAGGCCGGACGCTCGGCGTAGGGTCCATCGTCACCGAAACCGTTGACCTGGGCATACACCAGACCGGGGTGGATAGCCGAGAGCGCGGAATAACCGAGCCCCAATTTTTGCATGACCCCCGGCCTGAAGTTTTCGACGAGCACATCGATCTGGGGCAGGAGATCGAGAACGAGTTGTCGGCCTTCGCTGCGCTTGAGATCCACGACGAGGCTTCGCTTGTTGCGGTTGAATTGGGCGAGGAAGCCCGAAAACCCCGGTTCTCGGAAAGGGGCGCCGCTATAGCGGGCGGCGTCGCCAAGCGGCGATTCGAGCTTGAGGATATCCGCACCGAGATCACCGAGGACCTGAGTACAGAGCGGGCCGGAGATCATGGTGGTGAAATCCAGGACGCGAATCCCCGAACACGGCCCCCGCTCGGATTTCATCCCCGGGTTTCCTCTTCGCCGAGCGACTCGATCAGAGTTCGCTCAAGGAAAGCGAGTTCGCGGCAAGGCGTGCGCGCCGGCCGGCCTTCGAGCATTCGAGTCGCGGAGAGGCCGGTGAGAACGGAGATGGCATAGAGCATGAGGTCTATTCGCTGGCGTCCCCGTGGCTTGCTCTCGGGGAAGAAGCGCGACCAGATCCTTTGCCATTCGTCGAGGACTCCGCGTTGCCAGGGCATTTCGGTCTCGGTTGGCAGGTTGATGAGAATTTCGAAGGTCGAGCGGTAGTGGGCACTTCGGAAATGTTCCCAACTTCGAGCGACGAAGAGTTCCACGCGATCCTCTAGCGCCATGGCGCCGTCGGGCGGAGCGCCGAGTTTTTCGGCAAAGACCTCAAACGATTCCTCGAGGGCAGCCATCAAGATGCCCTCCTTGTCTCCGAAATGATGTTGGACTGCGCCCCACGAGACCCCAGCCCTGCGCGCAATTTCCGCCGCCGTGGTCCTCTGAAAGCCCACCTCATCGATGCTCGCGACGACAGCGCGCAGAACCCGATCACGGGTTTCGGCGGTTCGCTCGGCATGACTCCGCCGTTTGCCGGGGCCGGGCTGCGCATTCTCGAGCTGGGTGCTCACCTTCGTGCCTTATCTTCGACGCCGTAGAGGCGCGCCATGGACTGGGAAACGAGGGAGCCAACGGGCAAGGCGACTTCGGATTTGCGAGCGAGTTCGAGTGCCCAGGCCAGGTCTTTTTCGGCGATTTTCATGTGGCCACGCATGAGCTTTTGGAAGGGTTCGCTCTCCCGGGCGTCCTGGGGAAGCTTTTGGCTGGTCAGGTAGCTCAGCATCAAGTCGGTGATCTGTCCATTGGATCGCCCCGCCTCTTCCAGAATTTCCTGGGGTAGGCCAATTGCCCGGGCGAGGGCCATGGACTCATAGGCGGCGGCCCACTGGATATAGGTGATCAAGTTGATGCAGAGCTTGAGTTTCGCTCCGCTGCCCAGGGGCCCCGCATGGATGTGGGGGATATCCGTGGTCGCTTCGAAATAGGGCTTCACCCTCTCGACTGTTTCCGGGTCGCCGCCCACGAGGTAGGTGAGTTCCCGATTGGCCGCGCGAGCGGCGCCGCCGGTGACACAGGCATCGAGGACGGCGATCTTCTTGGCCGCTGCTGCTTCGGCAACGGCCTCGGCGGTCTCCGGAAGCACCGTGCTGTGGATCAAGATGACCCCGCCCTCACGCATCCCCGCGACGAGTCCTTGCTCCCCCAAAGAGACGGCGAGAACATGAGCATCCTCGGGGACGCAGAGCCCGACCCAGTCGGCTCGCTCTCCGACCTCTCGAGGCGAAGCCGAAGCGCTCGCTCCGCCCGCGACCACCTCGGCCATAGCGGTTTCATCGATGTCGTAGACAACGGTGTCGAAGCCGGCGGGTGCCAGGTGCGCCGCGATGGGCTTGCCCTGGTTGCCCAGACCGATGAAGCCCACTCGCTTGCTCATGGCCACTCCTCTGCTCCTGCTGCTCGCGTTGGTTCGCCGGGATTCTCTTGACCCGGTGGACCCTATCATAATTTACATTGCAGAAGAATTGTAAATTGGATACGGTCGCAGTTGTGGTCCGATCCCCTTCCGACGCGCACAATATTGACTCGGCGCCCCATCCCGCTGAGGATCCGCGAGCGAAGAGGGGGGCAATCCCCGGCGGCGAGGAAGGCGGGTCCAGGGGGTTGGCAGCGCCCCGCCTGGGCGGGGCCTGGCCGCTGCTGGGTCATCTGGGCGCACTCCGAAAGGATCCCATCGCCCTCTTTCAGCGAGTTCGCGACGAGTTGGGCGAAATTGGCGAGATCAACTTCGCCGGCAATCGCGTGGTCATGTTGATGGGGGAGGAGGCCCAGGAAGCCTTCTTCCGAGCGAGCGACGAGCAACTCGATCAGGCCGCTGCCTATCCCTTTATGACCCCGATCTTCGGTGAGGGTGTCGTCTTTGACGGAACCCCGGAGCAGCGAAAGCAAGCGCTCAGGAATCAGTCGCTCACCGCGAAGTTCATGAAGGCCCATGCCGAGTCGATTTCGAGCGAAGTGCGGCGGATGATGGAAGGCCTCGGCGACGCGGGCGAGATCGACCTGCTCGATTTTTTCTCGGAACTCACGATCTACACGTCGAGCTCGTGCCTGATCGGTAAGGAGTTTCGCGAAGAGCTCAGCCCCGAATATTTCCGCGCCTTCTACGAATTGGAGAAGGGGACGGATGCGATTGCGTACGTGAATGCGAACCTCCCCCTGCCCGCCTTTCGCGCGCGAGATCGGGCGAGGCAGCGCCTGGTTGATCTTTTGTCCGGGGTCTTCGACCGCCGAAGGCGTGATCCAGAAGCATCCCCCGAGCTCTTCGATATTTTGCTCAAGTTGAAAGATGAGTCAGGCAGCCCCCGTTACACCATCGACCAGATCACGGGGATGTTTATTTCGCTGATGTTTGCCGGGCACCACACCACATCGGGGAGCGCTGCCTGGACTTTGATCGAGCTCTTGAGGCACCCTTGGGCGATGGATAAGGTCGTCGTGGAGCTCGATGGGCTCTACGCCGATGGCCGAGAGGTCAGCCACCAGGCCCTGCGCGAAATTCCCTGCCTCGAGCACTCGATCATGGAAGCACTCCGGCTCCACCCCCCGCTGATCCTGCTCATGCGAAAAGTCATGCAAGACTTCCATTATAAGGAGTTCACCGTTCCCGCCGGTCAACTCGTCGGGGTCTCGCCTGCGGTCTCGAACCGGATGCCCGAATGCTTTCCCGAACCCGATCGTTACGACCCGGCCCGCTACGCTGGGGGAAGAGATGAGGATAAACAGCTCTTCGCCTGGATTCCCTTCGGAGCCGGGCGACATCGCTGTGTGGGTTCGGCCTTTGCCCTGATGCAGATCAAAGCCATTTTTAGTGAGCTGCTTCGGGACTACACATTCGAACTCGCCCAGGCTCCCGAGGCCTATCGAAACGACCACTCAAAGATGGTGGTGCAGCTCGCCCAGCCCTGCGCCGTCCGCTACCGCAGGCGCGAGGCCCCTCGATCGCTGGTGACGGCCGGAGGCGGTGCGCAAGATATCGGAACCACTGGGCGCTTCCGAATTTGTGTCGATGCAGATCTTTGTCAGGGTCACGGAGTTTGCGCCGAGGAAGCGCCCGACATTTTTTCTGTCGACCCGGATGAGAAAAAAGTCGTCGTGCGCGTTTCCGAACCCGATCCAAACGATCGCGACCGGGTACGACAGGCGGCGGAACACTGCCCGACCCGGGCTTTGACCATCGAGAACATAGAGGAGGGTATCTAGTGCCTGGTTTTTCGAGAGACGAAATTAAGGAGATGGTCGACCGCTGGGTGGCGGCCAACGATGAGGCGGGGGAGAGTGGCGACTGGTCGAAGATGTCGTCTTTTTATACGGAAGAAGCGATCTATAGCTGGAATAATGGACCCAAATGGGAATTCGCCGCTCGGGGGCGCCAGGAGATCCACGATTGGGTTTTCGGTACCGAGATGTCGGGCCTCGATCGCTGGACCTACCCCTACAAGCGCCGACTGATTGATGAAGAGAAGGGCGAATTTCTCGGAATCTGGCGGCAAGTGGCCCCGGTGAAGGATCCCGATGGCGTCCCTTATGAAATTCGGGGTACGGGCGGCAGCTGGTTCCGCTACGCGGGCAATTTCCAGTGGTGCTGGCAGCGTGATTTTTTCGATCATGCCAACGCCGGGGCCGTATTCGGTGCGATGATGAAGAACGGTCAGTTGAGCGAGCGAATGCAGGAAAGAATGAAGTTGGGGAGCAAGATGCCGGGTTGGGTTCGTCAAAAGGATTTTGATTGGTATGCGACCCTGGAAGACCCCGACGCCTAGCCCATGAAGAGCCCCACTGAAAACACACTCCTCGACGATTATTCAGGGCCCTTCGACCCGGCGGTGGGGCTCGCGAGTTTTTCGCGCCAGACCCTGGCGCGCCTCGGTCGCGAGTACCTCTTGAATGGTCACCTTCAGGATCGTGTGGGCTTGCCCCTAGTGGCGAAAAAATTCGGCGGGAACGCCTACGTTCAGTTTTCTATCGAAGAATGGATGGCGGCCAGCCCCCTCTATTCCGCCCGCATGCAGCGAGCGATGCGTTTCGAGGGACACGACGTGGCGACGGTTTTCAAGAACCTGCAACTCGATATTGGTGCGCCTCACCAATTCATGGATTTCCAATTCAAGCTCGAGGGGCCCGATTACGGGGAATTTTGGCTTCCCCATTGTGGTGCCCTCCTCGACGTCGAGCCCTTTGGTGAAGAGCGCGTGAAACTCATGTGCCACGATATTGAGGACCCGACCTTCGACGCGACGGCGGCGGCCACGCACCCGTGCATGAAGATGAGGCCCCTGCACCGCCCGCCCCGGGTTCCGGCCGGTCGGCAGCCCCATTGCCGCTGGTCTGTGGCGATCGATGAAGAAAGTCAGCCCTACGAGCAACATCCTAATCTCGAGGTCGTCAAAGGTTCGCTCTTGGCGGCGGTGGGCCTTCTTCCCTTCGCGGACGAAGCTGAAGCCGGCGGCTGGCCCGACTACTCGGGCGCCTTCGACCCGGGGTTCCAGCTCGAGGATTTGTCTCATCGGGCGCTGGGTACCGTGATCCAGGAGTTCGCCGTGCAGAGTCACCTACTGGCCAGGGCTTTCCTGCTCTGCGCCAGCCAGCGCCTGGATGAGGATGCCGTCGCTGAACTCGGCCGATCTCAATGGACAGGAATCGGTGCACTGACCGCCGAGAGAATTATTCGCGCCCTGGGTATCGAAGGAGAAGGCATCGACTCCATTGCCAAGGTCTTGCAGCTTCACCCGTGTTTCCACCCCAGGACCTATTCCGAAATCTCGCTCGAGATCGTCGATTCCCGCAGCGCGCGGTTGACCCTGCACGATTGCCCAGCCCTGGCCGAGGAAGACGCCCACTCGTGGTTCGCCGGTCTCGGAGAAGCCTCACATCCGGCGATCGAGGCGATCGCCGGCGTCGTCAATCCCCGGGCACGCTGTCATGCACTGCCCCGGCCGGCCGGGGGAGGCCTGGCCTGGCTCGTGGAAATCGACCCTGCTGCGGAACCTCGACCCGAACCCCAAGAATTGAAGCTGGCTCGCATCAGCCGAGGGGCCGCCTTCGAATTCGAGCAGAGGCGGCCGCTGCGCTCGTGAAGCGCGCGGATGCACAGGGGGCTAAAAGGAAGCCATGAAGGTATTGGTCACCGGCGCCACGGGATTTATCGGCTACCACCTGGCCGCCCGTCTCTCGGCCCAGGGCCACGGCGTTCGCGCGCTCGTCCGGGATGCAGCCAAGGGCGAGCGGGTGCTCGGGCCGCTTGGAATCGAAGCCGAGGAGAGAATCCCGGGCGATATGACCGACCCCAAAGCCGTCAGCCGGGCCCTCGAGGGCGTCGATGCCGTTGTTCATGCCGCCGCTGGCGTCTCGGTCACCGCCGCCCAAGCGGATTTTTCGGACAACCTTCGGGGGACCGAGGTGGTGATCGGACAGGCCCTCGCCAAGGGGATCTATGCAATTTTTCTTTCGAGCGTGACGGCCATTTTTGATCCCTCTCGCCCCCCCACCGAGGACTCTCCCCTGGTTCAAAGCCGCACGCGATATGGTCGCTCGAAGGCCGAGTGCGACGGGTGGGTGCGCGCGCACCAGGATGCGGGCGCGCGAGTCGCCCTGGTGTATCCACCGGGTGTGGTCGGCCCGGACGACCCGGGATTCAGTGAATCCGTCAAGGCCTATCGATCCTTCCTGCGCCGAACGCTTCGGAGCCAAGGAGGGAACCAGTTATTGGATGTGCGCGATCTGGCGGGGTTGCTCGTACGTATGCTCGAGGAGGAGAGGGTCGGCCGGGTGATCGCGGCGGGTCACTATTTCGACTGGGATGAATTCACAGCCCTGCTCGAAGAGGTGACCGGCGCCGAAATTCCGCGATTGGCGGCCCCGGGCTGGCTGCTCCGGCTGGCGGGTCGCTCCCTGGACAGGGTCGGGGCGCTGACGGGCAAGAAGATGCCAATGACCGGGGAAGGTCTCGAAATCGCCACGCGCTTTCCCCGGATGCAGAATTCGCGTCAGGTCGCCGAACTCGGAATAGATTGGCGCGATCCCCGGGAAACGATTCACGATCTTTTTGTCTGGCTGGTCGAGGTTGGCCGGTTGCCGGCGTCCGCCGTGCCCGCGCTGGACTGCGCCGCCGATCCCGGGGCCGACCGGCAGGCGAATCGGTCCTAGCTTCTTCTCCTGCGGGGAAGCGAAACCCGGTATGCTTCTCGTTCAATGGAAGAGTCTGGTGACATCGACAGAGGCCCGGCCTCCCAAGCGTCTCGCGAGGGTCTAAGCGCTCCGGGCTGGTTGCGAAGTGTCGCCCCCTGGTTGGCGGCTCTCGGAATTGTTGTCTTCCTGCTCTGGGAGGTTCCGATTGCCCAGGTGGGCTCGGCTGCCCGCAACGCGCGACTCGACCTCTTCGTTCCCGAAATAATCGCCGCTGTGATCTTCTGGTTTCTTCTCGATTCCAGAGCCCTCGCCTACCTGATCACGCGATTCAATGCGCCTCTAGCCTGGTCCGAGGCACGCTCCATGCGCGGGGTCACCTATCTCCTCACCGCTCTGAACTGGAACGTGGGAACTGCGGCGATCGTGGTCTACTTGAAGCGCTTCAAATCGGTTCCTGCCCTCGAGTCGACGAGTTCGCTCTTTCTCTATGGAAATTGCGACGCTTTGATCATGCTCGGCCTGGCCCTGGTGGGATCTTCGGTTTTCGTTGCGACTTCCACGATTGAAACCCTGCGACACGTGGCCGGGGTGACGTTTTTGATCCAGGCTGGGCTGCTTTTTCTGTTGGCGGCTTCGATTCCTGGGTGGCGTTGGCTGAGCAGGGTTCGCAACGCATCCATCATTCGGAGCTACCGCCTGGCCAGCCCTGCGGATTTCGCGTTCATCGTTCTCATCAAGCTTGTCTACTTCCTCGTTTTTATCTGGATCTTCTGGGCGGGTAGCCACGCCTTCGGGATCGAAATCCCTTTTGCCCTCGCCCTTGCTTCGGCGCCGGTGATTATGTTGGTTGCCGCAATCCCCATCGCACCGGCGGGTCTGGGAACCCAGGCCGCTGCGATGGTTTTCTTCTGGTCCGATTACGGGGAGCAGGCCGAAATTGTTGCTTTTGGCCTGGTCTTCCCAATCGCTCTGACGTTGGGCCGGTGCCTGTTGGGCCTGCTCTATCTACGCGATCTTCGCGCTCTCCGCACGAGCAACTAAATTCTTATGATTCGCCTATTCAGAGTTGGAGGTGGGGTATGGATACAAAGTCCGGGCATGTTGCAAGTTCGATTGTGCCCTCTCTTCGCTATCCCGAGGCTCGGCTAGCCATCGATTGGCTTTGCCAGGCTTTCGGATTCGAAGAGCACCTTGTTGTCCCTGGAGAGAACGAAGGAAGCATCGTTCATGCTCAACTCATTCACGGAAACGCGATGATCATGTTGGCCTCGGCCGATTCCCATGGAGGGAACGCATTCGATCAGCGGGTGCGGCCGGCGAGTGAACTTGGAGAGAAGACGAATCAGGCGATCTATCTCGTTGTCCCCGATCCCGATGCGCACTACGCCCGGGCGGTGACCGCAGGTGCCTCGGTCATGATGGAGATTCAGGATCAGGATTACGGCGGCCGAGGGTATACCTGTCTCGACTGCGACGGCAACGTCTGGAGCTTCGGAGACTACGACCCCTGGCAGTCTTGAAATGAGCTGTGGATCAGCATCGCGCTGGCTTCATGATTCTGGAATTGGAAGGGCGGCGCTCTTCTGGACGGTTCGCAGGGCGAAGCTCGAGTGGACCCGGGCAACGCCGGGGAGTCGCGTCAGCCCCTGGCGATGAATGCGTTCGAAATCTTCGGTATCGGCGACGACGACTCGGAGCAGATAATCGAATTCACCGGTCATGAGGTAACAGTCCATGACCTCGGGGATGGCCCGGGCGGCATCTTCGAAGACCTGAAGTTCGTCCTGATCCTGACGTTCGAGGGTGATGCTGACGAAGACGATGCCCGGCAGGCCAGCCTTCTGGGGGTCGACCCGGGCGGAGTAGCCCTCGATGATGCCCTGGGCCTCGAGGGCGCGAACCCGGCGCAGGCAAGCGGATTCAGAGAGGTGGACTTTCTCGGCGAGTTGAACGTTGGCGATACGGCCCTCTTCCTGGAGCGTCGCAAGAATCGAGCGATCATAAGCGTCCATCAAGCAATAATATGCCATTTTTTAGCCTCTGAGTGAAGGAATCCACCGGATATGAGCGATTTTATGGCTAGAAGACAAGAAAATTTAGAGACAAACAGCATATTATTGAGTTGAGGTCGGCGCCCGATCTCGCCCCAGGAGGAGAAGAGCATGCGGATCGGAGTTCCGAAGGAGATCAAAGTGCATGAGTACAGGGTCGGGATCGTGCCCTCGGGCGTCTCGGAACTGGTGGCTGCGGGGCACGAGGTGTTCGTGGAAATCGGTGCAGGCGGCGGAATCGGTTTTTCCGATGCGGACTACGCGAGCGCGGGAGCCCGCATCGCGGCGACCGGCGAGGAAGTCTTCGCGGCCTCGGATTTGATCGTGAAGGTCAAGGAACCGCAACTGATCGAGTGCGCGCGGCTTCGACCGGACCAGGTCCTCTTTACCTACCTCCACTTGGCGGCGGATCCCGCGCAGGCGGCGGCGCTCTGCGAGTCGGGTGTGACGGCCATCGCCTACGAGACGGTGACGGCCGACGACGGCTCGCTCCCCTTGCTCACACCGATGAGTGAAGTGGCTGGACGAATGTCCGCTCAAGTGGGCGCGGAAAATCTTCAGAAGGCCTCGGGCGGATTGGGAATACTTCTCGGGGGCGTTTCCGGAGTCGCCCCGGCTAAGGTCGTGATCCTGGGGGGTGGCGTTGCCGGCACGAACGCAGCGGAGATCGCCGTGGGTATGAAGGCGGACGTCACCGTTGTCGATCGCTCGGCCAAGAGACTTCGAGAGTTGTCATCGCAATTCGGGAATCAGCTGAAAACTGCTCATGCATCGGCGGATACGATAGACCGACTGGTGGTAGGAGCCGATCTCGTCATCGGCGCCGTCCTGATCCCGGGCGCTGCAGCACCGAAGTTGGTGACTCGTGAGATGGTCAAGAGGATGAAGCCGGGCTCGGTGCTTGTCGATATATCGATCGATCAAGGCGGTTGTTTTGAAACCAGTCGGCCAACCAGCCATGCAGAGCCGACTTTTGTGGTCGATGGTGTTGTTCACTATTGCGTGAGCAATATGCCTGGCGGAGTGCCCCGGACTTCGACATTTGCCCTGACGAACGTAACGCTTCCTTTTGTCAAAGCGATCGCTGACTTGGGCTGGGAAAAGGCCTGCGTCGAAGATGGGCACCTCGCCGGAGGCTTGAACGTTCAGAGTGGCCAGCTCGTGCACGACGCCCTGCTCTAGCAATCGCCGGAAGAGAAAAACAAAGAGGGATACCGGAGCTGCCGGCGTCCCTCTTTTGTCTATTCGCGGCTAGCTGTCCTGGATCTTCTTGAGCATCGACGCCATTTGTTGGTGGATCATGTTCACCGCCTGGAGTGGGCGGATCATTACCCTGAACTCAATTGCCTTGCCCTCGTCGTTGCACTCGATGATGTCAACTCCATTGACATATTTACCGCCGACCTTGCTTTCGAACTCGAGTACGGCCTGGTTCCCCGACAGTACCTGCTTGGTGTAGCGGAAAGAACCGGATCGAGAGTCGTCGCCCTCCGCAGAGATTGCCCCTTCCTCACCGGGGTCGCCTCCAA
This sequence comes from Myxococcota bacterium, assembly GCA_028823175.1. Taxonomy (GTDB): domain Bacteria; phylum Myxococcota_A; class UBA9160; order UBA9160; family UBA4427; genus JAZXM01. The sequence goes on along the minus strand of JAPKBZ010000012.1, from coordinate 32,711 downwards.
AAGTTCCGGCCGCCGCCGAGAGGTAGAGCTTCGTGATCTCGCGCCCCTCCTGAGGCGTGTAGACCACCGGCGAATGAAAGGTCACGTTCTCGTCCAGGATCTCGTCGAGCCCTCCAGGGAGCTGTCCTTTCAGGTACTTATGCCATTTTTCGATAAATTGCTCGATCATTTATTCCCCTGTCCCTCCCCCCGCCCCTGTCCTCGATGGCAGGTCCAAAAGGTCTACCTTGGTGGGTGTTTGCGGGCGACCGGCCCGATCGGTTCTCCTTGGGGAGTCGGCCCCGGTCGGGGAGCCTAGCCCAGTCGTCGCCGTTGCAAGATTTTCCCCGTTACCGTTGCACGACTCGCCCCGCTTGGGTGGGTTGTGATTGTGTTGGATATGAAGGAACGAGCGACGAGCCAATCGAATTTGTGATGAAGGAGTGGGTGATGATCTTGGAATCCGTAATCTTGGATGTGAAGAGTGGAAAAGAGAAGGCTTTCCAGCGGGCGTTTTCGGAAGCCCAGGCGATCGTGGCTTCGATGCCTGGCTATTGCTCTCACGAACTCCTGCACTGCGTTGAAAAAGATTCGAGATTTCTTCTTCAGATTCGCTGGGAAAAGTTGGAAGACCACACCGAAGGATTCCGTGGATCAGAGGAGTACTCGCGTTGGAAGGAGATTCTCCATTCTTTCTATGAAGTTTTCCCCGATGTGGAACACTATAAAGGTGTGTTCTCGGGCTAAGCGTTCAAGGGTTGAATGGGTCTTTTTACTCCACGGGAGCCGGCAAGGACGATTCAATATTTTATTCAAGGAGTCGCTTGAGCGATAAATCGAGGATAGCGAAATTGCCTCCTGGCAATCGCTCACTTTATGATCGAGAGTTTTCGAGTCCTTTCGCCGAAGTTGTGAAATGCGTCATACTAATTTTTAACGTCTGCGAGCATGAGCATGGAGAAGTCGATAAAAATGACTGAAGCAAAAGAAAATTCGGATCTGCCCGGCTGGATTCTGGACCACATGAAACGGTATGTCGAAAGTGATGGCCGTGATGGTCATATGTGGGATGCCTCTTCGGCAGGAGGCTCGGGAGTTTTCCCGACGCTCCTCTTGACTACCCAGGGGCGGCGAAGCGGAGAGCCGCGCATGTTGCCCTTGATTTACGGCGAGTCCGAAACGGGTCACGTGATCGTGGCTTCGAAGGGCGGCGCCCCTATACACCCCGTCTGGTATCTGAATCTTGTCGAGGTGCCCGAGGTTTCCGTGCAGGTCGGTGCGGAAAAATTTCGCGCGAAGGCGCGCACTGCGGAGGGTGACGAGCGAGCCTCGCTCTGGGAATCCATGGTGGCCGTCTACCCCGCTTACCAGGACTATCAAGCGCGAGCCGGACGCGAAATTCCAGTGGTCGTTCTGGAAAAGCAGGTGGACTAGCGGGGCCGGATCGAAGCGCGCGCCAACCGCCGTCGGCGCGCGCTTCGATCCGCCCTCGGTGCACCTGGCGGGGGACCGACCCGGGCGTCGGGAGCCCGAGGATTTTGGCCGCCGGGGGCTCGGCCGCTTGGAACTTCCGCCCGGCTTCGACCCTATGAGTACAGGTGTACTCTTTGGATCAAGCGAGCCCAAGCGGGGGGTGCGTCGCTGCTTGGGGGCCGGGCATCGGGGGCGGGTTTTAGGGGTGGAACACGCCCAGCCAAGGGTCTGGGGTCGGGCCCCACCGACTTCCGGCGGCGGGTGAACGCGTTAAGCTAGCCAGCGATGGGAAGCGGGTCCCTGCGCGCAGCTCGAGAGCCTTCGCTTGCAGGGCGGGCGCTCCCTAGGAGGGTGTGTTCATTGGGAGTTTTTCGTACGCCCGAAGAAAATTTCGATGACCTCCCCGGATATCCATTCGAGTCCCATTTCGTTGAGGTCGCTTCGAGCCCAACCGCCCAAGCCCCTCCGCTTCGTCTGCACTATGTCGATGAAGGTGATCCGGATGCGCACCCCGTTCTGATGCTTCACGGCGAACCCACTTGGTCCTTCAGCTATCGAAAAATGATTTCCGGACTTGTCGCTTCAGGCCATCGAGCCATTGCGCCCGATCACATCGGGTTCGGCAAGTCCGACAAGCCCACGGTGCGGACGAGTTATTCTTACGCCTCCCATATCGAATGGATACGTCAACTTGTCGTCGCCCTCGACCTGAGGAACATCACGCTCTTCGGTCAAGATTGGGGGGGGGCCATTGGTCTGGGCGTGGTGGCCGAAGAGTCGGACCGATTCGCGCGGGTGATCGCCTCGAACACCGTGCTCCATACCGCCAGTGCCGATCTCAAAGGCCGGCTGGAATGGTCGAATTACGGGATAGGAAAGGACGATGTCTGTCTCGCCGAAAGCCTGCTGGATTGGATTCTCTTCAGCCAGCGCTCGGAGGAGATGGAGGCCAGTTGGTCCATGAACGGTGCCCTGGTAAAACCCCTCACGAATGATGTGGCCGCAGCCTACGACGCTCCCTTCCCCTGTGAGGAAGCGAAGGCGGGAATGAGGCAATTTCCGGTCTTGATCCCCGTGACGCGAAACGACCCGGGGGCGGGTATCAATCGGGCAACCTGGGAGTTCCTCACGACCTGGCAACGCCCATTCCTGACCCTCTACTCCGGTTCCGATCCGTCTACACGGGGTTGGGAGAAAATTTTTCAGGAAATGGTGCCCGGCGCAGTCGGCCAGCCCCATTCGGTTCTGCAGGGGGTCGGTCATTTCATCCAGGAGGAAGCGGGTGAGGACTTGGCCTGCCGAGTGGACGAGTGGATCAAAAGCACCCCCGCCCAGCCCAATGAGGCAAGCGGCTGAACGAGTGGGTGGGAACGCTTTTTAGCGCCTAGGCCTATCTGGATACCGGAGGCATTAGAGATGGACGATCTAGCGCCCGAAGAAATCGACCAACTGCACGCGGAACTCATGGCGCTCAGCGAGGAGTTGCTCCTGCTCATTGATATTTCCGAAGCAGAAAGTCGGCCTGTTGATCTCGATCAGCCGATTGGCCGGTTGTCACGCATGGATGCGATGGCTCAGCAGAAGATCTCTCAGGCGAATCGTCAGGCCGCCCAGGCCCGGGCGAAGGGTGTCCAATCCGCGATTCAGCGGATTGCCGAAGGTGAGTATGGCGACTGCCTGGGCTGCGGAGAGTCGATCGGGGTTCAGCGCCTTAAGGTCAAACCGGAAGCGGCATTCTGTATTGTGTGCCAGAGCCAGCGTGAGGCGGCGGGTTCGGTGTCGGCCGGTCGGTGACCCGGCGCGTGTAGTCACACTGGAGAATTGAGCGCCTTCGCGCCTTGGGTGGCCGAGAGGGAGTGGATGGATAGATTGAAGAGAGCCGTTTCCTGGCTGCCCGCACTGCTCGCATTCCTATACGCGGCGTGGGTCGGAGTCAACGGCCTTTATTTGGGCCTACTGGCTCCGCCAGAGATCCTGTCGGAGCACGACTTCAACGGTGATTCCGAATCGTGGCGTATGCGGTCGGCGGGTCACTATTTCTGGTACGCCGCTTTGGTTTCGCTGGTCTTCGGATCGGTGGGGGTGGGGCTCAAACGAATTTTGGTCACTCGGCCGAAATAGCCGACGCCGAGTATTCGAGAGTCTCCTGTTCGCGGCGATTGGCTCTCTGCCTGCTCTTCAAGGGCTCTAAGGCGACTCGTGAGCCCAGACCTGGATCAGGGCGTGGTCTTTCGCATTGAGGCGAGCCTCTGGGTGGAGGGGCGTGTAAAAGTAGGGGGGCATCTCGCCCTCTTCGACTTCCTCCCATATTTCTTCCACCATATCGATTTGCTCGTCGGCGTCATACTGGTTCCAAGTGGAAAAGTTCATATGCTCCCGGGCCTCTTCGATGTCGTACTCGACCAGCCAGGAAAAAGGGGCGACGTATCCATACCAGGGCCAGACGCTCTCGTTCGAGTGGCAGTCGTAGCAAGCGTTTTGAAGCACAGCCAGAACGTTTTCAGGCGCCGGTATTTCAGTTTCGACCGGCGGGTTTTCGCGGTCGACGGGAACGAGTTGAATTGCGAGAGCAATGCATCCAATGCCGACGAGAAATTTATTTCGTAGAGTCATGAATGGCCATGGTAGTCGAAACAGTGTGAGAAGGGTGGGAGGTGGAGAGGCCCGTACCCTGAAAAGGAAGAAAATTGGAGGGTTGTTATTTCGTTCTCTTCCTCTGTACGGGGAATTCGGCGCGCAGCCTCTTGGCCGAGTGTCTTCTGGCCAAGTACGGCGGCGAACGTTTCGGCGCCTTTAGTGCTGGCAGTCACCCCTTGGGTGCGCCGCATCCCAATGCCCTCGAAATCCTCACTCGAAAGGGGCACTCGACCGACCACCTCCAGAGCAAGAGCTGGGACAACTTCACGCAGTCGGGCGCTCCAACCTTTGATTTCGTCTTCACGGTCTGTGATCGGGCTCGGGACGAGTCTTGCCCGGTCTGGCCCGGAGCGCCCTTCCGCGTGCATTGGGGCCTGGCGGATCCGGTGGCTTGGGATGGGGACGAGGCCCGAATTCGAGCTGCCTTTGAGCGGACCTATCAAGAACTCGAGGCGAGAATCCGCCGCTTCGTCGCACTCGATTTCGAAAATCTGGAACGCGAAGCCCTGAAACGGACCCTCGACGAGTTGGGAAGATCTGGCTCTGGCTAAAGCCGACAAGCGAGGCCGCTATCCGTCGCTCCCGGTTGCGGCAAGGCGGCCCCCGGCTTCCATCCAGCGTGTGAACACGGCGCGGCCTTCGGCGGGGTTGTAGAGATCTTCCTGGTAGTTCCAGAGCCCGCTCCCAGCGTATTCGAGTATGGTGACGCAGCCAAAGCGATAGATCTCGTCGCCACCCGTTGGATCCGGAAGAACTTGCCAAGGGTAGTAGACGACGCGGTTGCCTTCGAAAGCGACCCACTCGACCGGAAATCGCATCATCGGGACAGGCCGCATCGCCTCGAGAATTGCCCCGAGAATCGCCTCACGGCCGCGAAATGTCCCCAGATGGTGCTCGACCCAGACGCAGTCGGGGCTGTGAAGGTCTGCCCAGGTGTTCCAGTCCGCGGCATCGGCGACGGCCACGATGTGCCGCCAGGCGGCCTCGATCTCTTCTCGGACTGCGGGCAACGCGCCCCTCCCGTCACTCGTCCCGCCGCTGGGGTGCCGACTCCTCCCCCCAACCGGCTTTTCGCTTCTCGGAGAATACCGCTCCGGGCAAATCTTGGGGCCGAAGCCACAAAAAAGCCCAGAGAATATGGTAGGTTCTACTTATGCCCCCCAGGCAATCGTCGCCCCCCACTCGCCCGTCTTCCTGTCCTCCCGCCAAGATGTGCTTCGTCTGCTCTTGGTGCGGTGATCCAATGGATGCCCCCGCTGACTCGGTTCCGGGATCGCGTGGATTCAATGAGGCCGACGTCCCCGGTGGCAAGCAAAGGCCGCTGCAGAGCCGAGCTGAGAAGAACTATGGCATCTGCGAAAGCTGCCTGGCCCCCGCCCTCGTTCGCCTGAGTGCCCGGCCGACTCTGCTCGAGTCGATTCCGCCCGGGGGCCGGCGACCCATTCGCATGGCGACCGTTTCGCGGAGTTGAGATTCGCCTGGGCGATGTAAGATAGCCCCATGGGTACTCGTATCTGGAGCAGAGGGACACCTATCTTGATCGCAATGGTTCTTCTCTCGTGCGCGGGGACTCGCCCCGCCCACTTGGGCTTGAATGACGGCCGGCTAGCGCCGTGCCCTTCATCGCCGAATTGCGTGTGCAGTGATGACCCCGCTGGGGACCATTTCGTCGAGCCCCTGGCCTTCAAGGGAGAGGCGGAGGCGGCCTGGCAGGCTGCGAAGCAGGCGGTGGAAGCCATGCCCCGGACCGAGGTGGTTGAGTCGGAGCCGGGCTATCTCCATGCAGAGTGCCGGAGTGCCCTCCTGGGCTTCGTCGACGACCTCGAACTGCGACTCCATGCCGCCGAGGGGACGATCGGCGTTCGTTCGGCCTCGCGCTTGGGCTGGTCCGATATGGGCGTCAATCGGCGCCGGGTTGAAGCCCTAAGGGAAGAACTCGCCGCCCGGGGTGTGCTTCGTGGAGGGTAGGGTAGGGTTCGTTCGTTGCGGACTTTTGGGGTGTTGGCGCGAGAATTTTTCTTCGAGCGGGGAGGCGATCGTAATATGAGCTTTCGAAAAAGTGGCTGGATCTGCGCTGTGCTGGCTGTGGTCTTCCTTCTTGAAGGGGTGAGTTTCGCCCAGAAGGAGCCCCTCGAAGTCGGCGACCGACTGGAAGCGTTTTCCCTGGAGGATCAGCACGGTGAGGAGCACCGGCTGGGGCCGGATATTCGAGTCATCCTCTACAGTCGGGACCGGAAGGGCGGTTCGGTGATGAGTGACGCCATGGAGGGACGGGATGGCGCATTCCTGACCGCTCGGGGCATTGCGTACGTGAATGACATCAGCGCCATGCCGAGCCTGGTGACCCGGCTTTTCGCAGTTCCCGCGATGCGCCGCCGCCCCTACCCCATCTTGCTGGATCGCGAGGGCGATCTGACCGCCCGCTTCCCCGACCGCTCGGACTCCGCGACTCTGATTCTGCTGAACGATTCGACGCTCATTTCGATCGAGTACATCGATGACTCCTCCGAACTCGGGGCTCGGCTTGATGCGCTCAAGCCGGAGAGCGGAGACCTTGGTCAGCCCGACTGAGAGGGTCAGGATGCACGGGTCTTGGCCAGAGAAGATGCTTGCGGAGGGAATTGGAACCTTCGCTCTCGTATTCGTGGGTACGGGCGCCATTGTGGTGGATCGTGTCAGCGGCGGCGCAATCGGTCACGTGGGCATCGCGCTTTGTTTTGGCCTGACGGTGATGACCATGATCTATGCCGTGGGTGACATTTCCGGCGCACACTTCAATCCAGCCGTAACCGTCGGCTTTTGGAGCGCCCGTCGGCTGCCCGGACGAACCGTCCCGGTCTATCTCGCGGCCCAACTCCTTGGGGCAATCCTGGCCAGTGCGGTGCTCCGGGCTCTCTTTCCTGCCGAATTGGATCTTGGTGCAACTCGGCCTGGAGAAAATATCGTGGCGGCGTTCGTCCTCGAGGGAATTCTCACTTTTTTTCTTATGTTTGTCATTCTGAGTGTTGCCACTGGCGCCAAGGAGAAGGGCATCATCGCGGGCATTGCAGTCGGGTCCGTCGTTTGTTTTTCTGCGATTTTTGGCGGCCCCATCTCAGGGGCTTCGCTGAACCCGGCCCGATCCCTGGGTCCGGCGATCTTTTCCGGTGCTCTGGGCACTTTGTGGCTCTACGTGTTGGCCCCCCTGCTGGGGGCGTTGTTGGCTGTGGGGGCCTGGTGGGGGCTGGGTGCCGGGCAAAGGTCGCAACAAATTCTGCCCGCCCCGCCAACTGGCCCTGCCGGGTGAAGAAGAGTTCTTTTTTTTGTTAGGGTTGCGGAGTGCCCGGAAGCGGGCGGGTTCGCTCAAAGCTAGAGAGGAAGTCCTCAAGTCATGGCTGATTCAACGATGAGAGTCTCGTTCGATCTAACCCAGAAGGATCTCAAGTATTTCCGAAGGGTGATGCGAGACGTGCGAGAAAAGCACGCGAAATCGAGCGAGGAAGAAATTCTGGCAGCCTGTCGTCAGCTCATCGAGGGCATCGGTCGGACGACTGCCCCGGATTTCGTCCGCGATCGCGTCGGGAAGCTAGTGATCTTGATCGATATGCTCGAGGATGCGGAGTGGGCTCTCTCTGGTCGTGACCGAGACCGAGTGCTGCGAGGAATGGCCTATTTCGCCGAACCCGATGACATGATTCCCGATAAGGTGCCCGTCCTCGGCTTTCTCGATGATGCCATCATGGTCGAGCTCGTCGTGACGGAGCTCGAGCACGAGATCGAGGCCTTTGAGGACTTCTGCGCCTACCGAGAAAGGCGGGCCGCTCGGGGTGCTAAAGGCGAAAATCTTACGCCCCGGGTTCAGTTGCTCGACACCCGCAGGCAAGCCCTCCACGACCGAATGCGTCGTCGTCGAAGTCGTCGCCGGGGTTCGAGCGGAAGCAGTAGCCGCGTTTATCTCTGGTAGGCGACGGATTTATTCGTGCCACGCGCCCGGATCGCCCTCTTGGTCTTGAGGGGAGTTGGCTTCGATTTCGTAGTCGAGCATGACGTCGCCATCGAAGAGGAAGTAGCCCGAGACGTTCTGCCCCTCGAGGATGCGAGGAAGCCAGAGCGGGTCGTCCTCCCACATTTCGTTATAGGGGAGTGCGTCGATGGGTGTCCAGAGGGGTATTGCCTCATCGGTTTCGCTGGGCTCCCCTATGAAGTCGACGCTCGTGAACACGTGGGTATGAATTGAATAGAGGTCGAGGAATTGGAAGCGCAACTCGCCGCGATATTTTGGCTCAATCGGTGTGACGAGTAGCTCCTCTTCGATTTCGCGAACCGCGCATTGCATGAGGCTTTCGCCGACTTCCAGTCGGCCACCGGGCCCGCTGATCTTTCCCGCTCCGAGCCCTCTCTTTTTGCGGATCAGCAGGATCTCTGTCCCGCGAACGATAAAGGTGAGGGTGGCGACGTCCACGGGCTCCCAGGTCGACCAGGCGATCTGATCGACTCGGCGGCAATCTTCGATTCTGGGGGAAGGGTCCACGATAGTAGTCCTGAAGGGCAGATAGCCCGTGGCGCCCACTGAGTATGCCCCAACACGAGGGACCCTGACCCACCGGGAAAATGGCCCGCCCCGGAAGAGTTTTCGTCGGGTACGACCATACCTTGCTCTCGGAGAGAGAGAGCCCCAAACTGATTGGAGGGGAACTTCAATCACCCAGAGGATAATCGCTTGCTAAATAGAGAAAACGGATCGCCTTCAATCGGAGTCCGAGACCTCAGGCCGCTCTTGCTTCTGGCGCTTGTTGTTGGCGTCAGCCTATCGGCTTGCTCATCGCCGAAGTCTCCTCCGAAGAAACCAGCTGCGAAGTTTAATCAGCCGCCGGTCCTCGAGGTCGTCGACGCCTACGTGGCGGAGCATCCAGTCGACAAGGCTGACCCGGGATGGAAAACTAATGTCCCTCGGCCCCCTGTCGTCAAGTTCAATCCAGCGAAAAGTTATTACTGGTATCTCTATACCAGCGAAGGCGCACTGAAGATCGAACTTGAACCGAAGTGGGCCCCTCGACGTGTGGCCGCGACGATCTACCTGACGGAGATCGGCTTTTACGATGGCCTGACCTTCCATCGGGTGATTCCTAAGTTCATGGCACAGGGAGGAGACCCGTTAGGCACCGGTACGGGTGGGCCGGGCTTTAACTATCCGAGCGAGATCAATCGAAAGGCGCGGCACTCGAAGCGAGGTGTTGTGAGCATGGCAAATTCCGGGCCTCGCAGCGAGGGGAGTCAATTCTTCATCCTCTTCGACGCAGCCGAAAATCTCGACGAAAAGCACACAGTTTTCGGCAAGGTTGTCGAGGGATTGGGAACCCTTCGGGCACTGGAAAATTACGGGTCCGAAAGCGGAGAGCCCCGCAAGGTGGTGACCATCAAGCGAGCCGAAATTCGAGTCGAGTGAAAAACTGGAAAGGTTTTAATTCCGCCCGCCTCCCCACCGAATTTGCACGGGGATTGCCAAGTCTTCATCGACCCCCCCGTCTCCGTAGTGTATTGTGAAAGCTCCTGGGGAGGAAGAGAGGAAAGTCATGATGATCGACTCGGTCTTCTTACTGCGATGCGTAGATTGCGATGCGAAGGGTGAGCTGAGCCGCCTTTGGATCAGGGCTTCGATCGAGGTCGATTCGGTGCGCGAGGCCCAGACCCTGCACTACGTCGAATGCATGAGCTGCGGCGCGCACTTGAAGAGCCGGCATAGAGACTACATGGAGGCTGTCGACGACGAAGAGTGGAGTCGATTCGTGAGCGACGAAACTGACCGCGGAAAAAACCCGCCGGCGGGAATGCAGCGCGTCGGATAGCCGGGGCAGCGCCGCCCGCCGATTGAGCCAAGGCCCCCGCAAGCGCTTCCCCAGAGCAGAGATCCAGTCCTGAAGAGGAGTTCCGGGAGAATTTCGGAAGGACGGGATGACGCAGCCCGGGATCTACTACTTCGATCATAGTCGGCCGCAGTCCAATCCCAGCCCGCCCTACTCCGCGGGTGAAGCCGGTTTTATCTGGCTCGACCACGACGAGTTCATCGAGGCCGATTGGCGATTTGAGATCTCTCCCAATTCGCTGCACGCGTTGAGGGGGCACGGGGTTGTCGCTCTCCTCAACGAGCTCGATTTGATTTTGGGTCCGGTGGGGGCTGGCCAGGAGGCGGCGATCTCTCCTGGGTGTACGGAGAAGGCGATGCATATATTCTACGAGGCCGATCGCATGACGTACGGATCCGTGCATGATTTTCGCGTCGCCGAGCTCGATGGGGTCGAGTATCGGCTCCTGATCGACAATCGAGAATACCAGCGAACGCTTTCCCGCCTGCAGTTTCTGAGCTCAACGGCTTCGCGCGAAGGGTGCGGTCTGCACCTTCGGTTCTAGGTGTCGAAGCATGCGATTGGAATGGTTTTTCGAATTTCGAGGTATCTTGTTCAGGCAATGAAGGTCCCGAGCTGGATAAAATATTGGATGAGGCGTCGCGTAAAAGTGGAGCACCACGCTCCCCTTGGCCTGGCCGTTCGTTCGCATTGGCTCACGGGGAAGGATGCCGAGATCGAAGTGGAGCGAAATGACGGCGTTTCCTACACGATTCGAAGTCGGGAATTTTTTTCGATCGAAGGTCGACTGGAAGCGCTGGATGAGCGATCGCTGCAGGAAGCTCGCGGACGAGTCCTCGACGTGGGTGCCGGCGCTGGGCGCCATAGCCTTCGCCTTCAGGAAGCAGGCCACGAGGTGGTGGCCGTCGACATTTCACCGCTCTGCGTAGAGGTGATGCGTCAGCGCGGAGTCGAGCAGGCGCGCGTGGCGGATGTTTTTGCTCTCGACGCCGAGGAGCTTGGGGATTTCGACACCATCCTCTTCCTGATGCAAAGCATCGGGATCGCCGGTAGCCGGTTTGGTCTGGAGAGGCTTCTGCTCTCCTTGGCCCCGCGGCTGAGAAAGGGGGGCCAGATTTTGTTGGATTCGAGTCCTCTCCTCGGCACCCGCGCGGGGTGCGCACCGGACATGGAAGGAATCGATGTTTCGTTTTCGTTCCAGGGATTCGCGGGTGAGTCCTTCAGTTGGCTCTACCTAGAGGAGGAGAGTCTGGCTGAGGTCAGCGAAAGTCTTGGCTGGAAGACGCAAGTTCTCGCTCGAACTTCGAGTGGGGAGTATCTCGCCCGGCTGCTTCCCCCTGAGAATGAGACAACGCTCCCCGTAGGAGAGTAGACACGCGTTTGCTGCTCCACCCTACGGAGTCGCCGCTCTCTTCAGCCGTGCTCGTTCGATGACTTCATCGGGTGTCGTATTCTCGAGGGAAAGCAGGACGAGGTCGGCCCGATCCATCGAGACGCTGCCGGTGACTCGGTTGGGGACCGCGATGCAGTAAAGCCCTGCACCCTTGGCGGACTGCAGGCCTCCGGGTGAGCTCTGAATGGCAATGCTCTCGGTCGGAGCCACGTTCATGGCTTCACAGAGGGAAAAATAGATACGGGGTCCGGCTTGGGTTTCGCTGAGGTCGGCGGCGCAGCGAACCGCACTGAAATACTTGCCGAGACCCAGGCGTGCGAGCCACGCGCTGACCGCCTGCCGTTGGCCATCCGAGGCGATCCCGAGCTGCATGCCGATTTCGGCAGCCCGTTCGATGAAGTCAATCATTCCCGAGGGAGGAGTCTCGGAGGCGAGGAGTTCGGATTTGCGGTGAGCGACCTCGCCGAGGACCCTCTCCTGATTCACGCGGCCCCCGAGTTGTCGCTCGAGTTGCCTGCACAGATCGGATTCCGGCTCGGCGGGCGATTCGTTTCCCAGCCATTCCTCCTCGGGGAACAGGGTGCCGTGGGCGAGATACGTCTCTCGCCATGCCTGCTGCTCAGCGGCTTCCGCGTTCAAGCTCAGACTGTCGAAATCAAAGACGAGCGCCCGAATCTCAGCTTCTCCTCTCACTTCTCGATTTCTCGATCGCTACTTGAGAGCCTAGCCCGCTCGGGAATCCCTTGCCTCGTGGAACGTTTCGATTCTCGATGGATCGTCTACTCTCGGCCGTGGGGCGATTCGAATCCCTGGCGAGCGGAAGACCGCTTCCGGCTCGCGGAGGGAAACGCGCTGGGAATGCCCTTGGCTCCGCTGCGAGACTTTCGAACCGGCGAAGGGGGTATCCATGCTTTTAGCTCGAATCCTGCTCTGGACGAATGGAGCCAGTTTCCTGCTCTACGGTCTTGCGTGCCTGGCTTCGCCCCTGCTGGTCGCCGGCTACGCCGGAATGGAACTTCCCGGAGCCAGCGCGATGACCGAAGTTGCTGCCATGTACGGCGGCCTTCAGGCCGGGGTGGGCGGCCTCTTTATCTATCACGGCATGCGCGAGGAGAGGTTTCAGTCCGGGCTGATGCTCATGTTCGTCTTGCTCGGCAGCCTCGCCCTGGCGCGAACCCTGGGGCTCCTGCTCTACGGCACGTCCCCTTATAACCTCGGCGCCACGGTCTACGAAAGCCTTTCGGCGCTACTCGCTCTCTTCGCCATGCGCCTGATCGCGGCGAAGCGGTCCGGGGCGTAGAGGCGTTCGCCATGGGGATCGGCATTTTTCGGAGCAGAGCGGGGGGGGCGATTCCGACAGGCGGCCGCGTCGCGGCCTGCTTTCTCGCGCTCCTTTGGCTTGGTTTCATCGCCTGTGGCCACCCCTTCGGATCGGCTCCACGCGAGCGTGCGGCTTCGGCGACCCCCAAGTGGTATGCCCAAAACGGTCCCCTGCTCGCGGAATACCTGGAGACCCTTCCCTCGGAGCAGATCGGTCAGCCCCTTAAGGGTATTCGCCTTTCGGGCGAAGCCGGCGCTCCCCGCTGGCTCGAGGGGCAGACCTACCTGGGTGTTCCGTCGGGACTTCCGGAGGGCATCTCGGTTCGCCTGGTCAAGGACGGGGCTAGGACATTCGCCTATGTCTGGGCCAGCGACGAGGTCTGGGTCAGCGACGAGGACGCCGGGTTTTCCCTCGAACCCTGTGCGGACGGCGAGCAAAAGGGAATACGCGCTCGTCAGGCCGGCGGCGGGTCCTACGCGTGGACGGTGATCTCGCCCGCCCATGGCGTGGTCTATACCGCCTGCCCTCCCGAGGACTGGCTTCCCGAGGCGTCTTCAACTCCCGGCCCGTTGGGCTCGGGGTCAGTGAACCCCTGAGTCAGGGCTCTACGTACGCGTCCACCGCGCTCGCCCTCAGCTTTCGGTCCCGCTCAATTTCGGCGGAGAAGTCCATGAACGGCGAGAGGGTTCCGGCGGGCATTCCCCCGCGCCGGGCTTGTTGCACTAACTCGAGGAATTGGGTTTCCGAGGCGGTGCGTTCGGACTCGAGAAAGATGACTCGATCGCGAATCTTGAAAAAGGGCTCGCCTCTGGGGTAGCGGCGCACGCGGGCGTGGGTCAGCAAGATTTGGGCGGTGGCAAGGTTGTGCCACGACCTGCGCACTCGGGCCTCGCTATTTTCGAGCTTGATGCGCACGGGTGTCCACCCGACCCCCTCGACCGGAATCGGCTCGCCGGGTTCGATCCAGGTCGGGTTCGGTTGGGGAGCCGGATAGCGCGAGCCTAGAAACGGGTTCGCGAGCGCCGGGAAGCCGACCCCGACGACGAGTGCCACGAGGATCCATTGGGCGAGTGTGGTTCCGGCGCGCCATCTTCGAGAGGGCAAGCCTGGGCTTGGGTCTCTGTGGGCGAAATCTGCGATCTTCAAAGGGCGGCTCCTGGGATCTCTCGCTGGACCGGAGTGGCAAACTTTCCTATCGGTTCCGGGTCGAGACCCCTGACGGGTTGGTTGGCCACGCATCGTTGCGGAGGATCCATGAGTTTGCGGCTCTTTTCTTTTACTCTCTTTTTCCCTGGCCCCGCGTTCCCGGGCTGGATGGTAGGGGTCTGCCTCGTGGCTTGCCTTGGGGTGGGGGGATGCAATCCCTACTCGGAAATTCGGAGCGAGCTCTCGCCAGCCGACCAGATGCGATTCGATCGCGGGCTTCGCTCGGCCACACCCTGCTGGTCCTGTCATGATCTGACTGGAGACGCGATCAAGGTGGGCCCGCCCCTCCTTGGACTTTTCGGCCAACAGGCTGGATTTGTTAAGGGTTTTCCGTACTCTCCAGCGCTTCGAGCGTCCAGGGTCGTTTGGGAGAGCGGCACCCTCGACCGTTTTCTGGTCGACCCCCAGGGCCTGATTCCCCGAAATCGTATGCTTTCTGCCCCTCTTGTGGACTCTCAGAGTCGGACCGACCTGATCTTTTTCCTTCGTCTGGTGTCGGGCCGGGCCCCGGCTGACTGAGCAGCGTCGGGGTTGGGAGTTTCTCCCCCCTCCCCGTTCCTTGAATCCCCGAGGGGCGGACCCGCGGCCGATAATTCGGGCTATACAAAGGGGCTGCTGGAACGGGCCACGAGCACGAACAAGCGCTTAGCCGGCCAGTGAAACGGGGTAGCTCCCGTTGGACTAAGGTAAGATCTGCCTCGCCCGACACCGGGCACGAGCAGCCCAAATGGCCGTTGGGGTCGGCGAAGTTTGCAGGGGGGAACCATGGGCAAAATTAAAATCGCCATCGCAGGCGTTGGCAACTGCGCGAGCTCGCTCGTTCAGGGCATCCAGTACTACGCCGAGAGGGGCCCCGAAGAGGCGACTGGGCTGATGAACTGGGACCTCGGCGGGTACTTGCCCTCGGATCTCGAGGTCGTCGCCGCCTTTGACGTCGACGTGCGGAAGGTCGGGAAGGATATTTCCGAGGCGATTTTCGAGTCGCCGAATTGCACCACCGCGTTCTGCCCGAACGTGCCCAAGGCTGGGGTCCATGTCAGCATGGGGCGCGTGCTCGACGGCGTCGCCGAGCACATGGCCGACTACTCCGATGAGCGCACGTTCCTGCCCTCGGATGGCGAAGAGCCCACCCAGCATGAAGTCGTCGAAAAACTTCGGGAATCCGGTGCCCATGTCCTCATCAACTACCTCCCCGTAGGCTCCGAAGAAGCCGCTCGTTTCTATGCCGAGTGCGCTCTCGAGGCCGGGGTGGCTCTGGTGAATTGCATTCCCGTTTTCATCGTCAGCGACCCGGCTTTTGCCGCGCGCTTCGAGAAGCGCGGCCTACCCATCGTGGGAGACGACATCAAGGCCCAACTCGGGGCCACGATCACGCACAGGACCCTGACCGACCTCTTTGCGAAGCGGGGAGTAAAGCTGGAGCGCACCTACCAGCTGAATACGGGCGGGAACACCGATTTCCTCAATATGCTCAACCGGGACCGCCTGGCCAGCAAGAAGGAATCCAAGACCGAGGCGGTCCAGTCGGTCGCTGCGACTCGGATGAATGCCGATGATATCCACGTGGGTCCGAGCGATTATGTCCCGTGGCAGAACGACAATAAGGTCTGCTTCATCCGCATGGAGGGGAAACTCTTCGGCGACGTTCCGATGAATCTCGAGATGCGGCTCTCGGTGGAGGATTCCCCGAACTCCGCGGGCGTTTCCATCGATGCCATTCGCTGCGCCAAGGTGGCTCTGGATCGGGGGATTGGCGGGGTTCTGCACTCACCCTCCTCCTATTTCATGAAGCACCCGCCCGAGCAGGTCACCGACGACGAAGCCCACCGCAACGTGCAGGCCTTTATCGCCGGATCCCGGGACAACTAGTCCCTCCCTACCGGGGGCGGCTGAGTTCGGGAATTGGGTGATCGGCTGGCCGGTCAAGCGAGCGTCGAGAAGGACGACTGGCGCGGCTCGGGCCGACTTCGAGTTCTTTCGGAGCGGCTTTAGTCGCCGACGAGGAAGCGAGGACCGGTGGAGGCCGCCCATTCCAGCCTGACGATTGCCTTGGCCCTCGCTGCGGGCGTGCTCGCTCAGGCGGTGGCTAGGCACCTTCGCTTGCCGGGGATCGTCCTGCTGCTCGTCGTGGGCGTGGGCGTGGGCCCCGATGGCTTGGGCTGGGTGCGGCCGGACGAACTTGGCGGTGGCCTCTACTCCCTGGTCGACCTCGCCGTGGCCGTGATTCTCTTCGAGGGCGGGCTGAACCTCGAAATTTCTCGCCTGCGGCGATCCCAGCTCGAGATTCGGCGGTTGGTGACCTGGGGGGCGTGCATTACCTGGCTGGGCGGGGCGCTGGCCGCCCGTTATTTCCTTGGCTGGGACTGGGAAATAGCCCTGCTTTTCGGAAGTCTGGTGGTGGTCACGGGTCCGACGGTCGTGGGGCCTTTGGTGGCGGAGTTGAGACTTCGCCCCAGGGTGGCCACAGTGCTCGAGGCCGAGGGGGTTCTGATCGATCCGATTGGGGCGATTCTGGCGGTCCTGGTTCTGGAGGTCACCATCTCGCCGGGCCTCGATTCTTTGGCGGCGGGCGGGCTGGGCCTCGTCCTTCGCCTGGCCTTCGGCGCGGGCGCCGGAGTGGGTGCGGGTTTTATATTGGCGCGGCTGCTGGCGGTTCGGCGGCTGGTTCCCGAGGGTCATCGCAATATCCTCGTTCTGGCGCTGGTTCTGCTGCTCTTCGAAGCATGCGACGCGTTCGTCCCCGAGAGCGGGATTATGGCGGTGACCCTGGCGGGCGTCGTCGTTGGAAATTCGAAGACCTCGGTCGATCGCGATCTGCGCGAGTTCAAGGATCAGCTCAGCGTCCTCCTGATCGGCCTGCTCTTCGTGATGCTGGCGGCGGGTGTTCGTTTCGAGGAGGTTCGCGCCCTCGGGTTGGGGGGGTGGCTGGTGGTCGCCTCCCTGGTTTTCCTGGTTCGTCCATTGCAGGTCTTCATCACGACCGCGGGATCCGAACTCTCTCTGAGCGAGCGGGGGTTCATCGCCTGGGTGGCGCCGCGCGGTATCGTGGCGGCCGCCATCGCCTCCATCGTGGCGCGCGCGCTCGAGAGTGCGGGTCTGGAGGGGGGAGACGAATTGCGGGCGTTGGTCTTCCTGACCATCGCCTGCACGGTGGTGGTGGCGGGGCTCAGCGCGGGTTTCGTGGGCAACTGGCTCGGGGTTCGCCTTCCGGGGAGAGAGGGCGTGGCGATTCTGGGAGTGGGCGCCATCGCCCTGGCGCTGGCCGAGGTGCTCCGCGCTGGAGGCCGAGGCGTCGTCTTCCTGGACTCGAATCCTCACAAGGCTCGCGAGGCCGAGGAGAGGGGGTTCGGGGTGGTCTTTGGCAACGCGATTCAGGAGCGGACTCTCCAGCGTGCGGGCTTTGAATCCGTGGAGGCCGCTGTCGGGCTTACGGGAAACAAAACGCTCAACGGAGTTTTCGTTGAGCGCGCGCGGGAGCTCTTCGGTGTCCCTAGGGCCTTGGTGGCTGCGACGGAGATCGACGGCGGGTTGGTTGCGGAGATGCTGGAGCGCGACGAAGCCGACGTCGTATTCGAAGGCCACCACGACCTCGAGCGCTGGGAGGCGCGCGCACGAAGTGGCGACATCGAGATCGTCCGCTTTCTCTATCGACCGTCGGAGGCGGACCAAGGGGGTGAGGACGGACCCGCTCGAGGAACCGCTGGCGAGCGATTTATCGTGCTGGCGATCGAACGCGGCGGAGTGACGCGCCCTATGTCCACCAGATTCGTCCTCAAACCCGGTGACTGGGCCAGCGTGGCGCTCCACGCCCCCGAGAGGAGTGAAGCGGTCGAGGCCCTGACGGGGCTCGGCTGGGTTCCCGAGCCCTGATTACCTTGGGGGAAACCCTGGGCCCCGTGGGGGAATCGGAGCCCCCCGGCTCGAAATACGAGCCTGAATTTTGGTGAAAGCAGGAGTTCATTCTAAGGTGAAAGCAGGAGTTCACTCTAAAAAGACGGCGGGAATGCGCTTTTTGCTTTTCAGATAGAGCCTCGAGGCGTATAAAAAGTATCTGGGGACTCCAACGGTTGCCGGATCTTCAATGACACAAATGAAGTTTCGGCTCCGAGTGCTTGTTCCTAAATTCCTGGGAAGGGAGACAAGTTGCTTGCCATTTGGTGCGCTTTTGCGAGTTGGACAGGGTTTTTGGGTCGGGAGCAACGAAAGAAAGCCGGATTGGCTTCTTCGCGGCGGCTACGCATCGCTCCGCTTCTGGTAGGGCTGCTCCTTTCGGGGCTGCCCGTGGCGGCGAGTGCTGCGCCGGTCACATATAACCTGACCGGCGGCACGGCCAATATCACGGTTATGGTCAATGGGCTGGTCATCGGGTCGGCAATCAGTCCCACCCTCACCGGAAGTGTGACGCTCGATGCGGTGACCCCTTCGATCGACGCGATCGACGTCACCCTCGCCTCCAATATTCTGCTCAACCTTTCGACCCCCTACGGTGGTTACGATCAAATTACGATCGAGACGGCGTCGGTGGTTGATGCCGCGGGCTACGGCCCTACGGCTGCCCCGGTTGCAACGGGGACCGGGAGCTACACGACTTTCGCGGGCCCTCTCGATGTTTCAGGCTCCTGGGGCGCGACGGACTCAACGGGGACGGCTATCCCGGCTACGGTTAGCGGTATAGCCATCGCTTACCAAATGTCGCAGATGACAGCGGTGGTGGGCCCCGGGCCGAATGTTTCGATTACCGGAGTAACTCTGCACTCCTTGAGCGGCGCAGCGTACGGAGAGGCTTCAGATCTGACGGTTGTCGCCGTGCTCAACCTGTTCGCCACTCCCGTTCCCGAGCCCAGCAGCGGCCTGCTGGCAGCCTGGGGACTGGCGCTCTTGGCGGGGGCCCGCCGGCGCCGATCTTGAGCCGCTGAATCGTCGCCCGTCGGTGGTGGGATTCTGAAATCTGGGATGGGCTCGGGGTGCTATTATGGCGCTTCACGCGATCCCGGAGGCATGACCCCGATGGCTGATGCGGTTCCTACCGGTTTGGAGCTGACCGCTCTCGACAAGCCGTTCCGGGAAAACCCCTACCCGATTCTCGCCAAGCTCAGGCAATGCGAGCGCGTTCATCACGACCAGGTTTTCAAGCGTTACGTCTTCACCCGACACGATGATGTGATGGCGATCTTGCGAGATCGCGATTTGTGGTCCGACCCGCGAAAGGGCAACCCCGGAACCTTTTCCCGGGAGGTCCTGGGCAATGACGACGAAGAGCCGTCCATGCTCTTGATGGACGATCCCGGCCATCGCCGGCTGCGAGAACTCGTTTACCGCTCGTTTACTCCCAGGGCCGTCGAGCAATGGCGAAGTCGTGCCCGGGCGGTAGCGGATCGGGTGATCGGGGAAATCGACGGCAGCGAATTCGACCTGATGGAAAAAGTGGCCAGGCCGATCCCCACCGTGGTCATTGCCGAACTGCTTGGGGTTGATCCGAGCATGCACGAGAGCTTCAAGCAATGGTCGCATGACAGCGTCGAGGTCGCCTTCAGCCCGGTTAAAGAGGAGGCGGCGGTGAGGCTGGCCGAGAAGGCCCAGGCGTCCTTGGATGCTTTTTTCGAGGAGGAGATCCGGCGCCGGCGAAGCGAGTCCGGCGAAGATTTGATCAGCCAACTCGTTGCCGCAGAAGCGGTCGGGGATCGCCTGAGCGTGGCCGAGGTCATCTCAACCTGCAATCTGCTTCTGGCGGCAGGGAACCTGACGACCACCGACCTGATCGGAAACGGGACCAAGGCTTTTCTCGATCACCCTGACCAGATGGAGAAGTTGCGGGCGCAGCCTGGATTGATGAAGAACGCCGTGGAAGAGATTCTCCGCTACGACTCGCCGGTGGTGAACTCCGGGCGTATTGCGAACGCCGACATGGAAATCGGAGGCGTCAAAATCGCTCGGGGCGAGAGTCTCTCGGTCACGTTGGCCGCTGCCAACCGAGACCCCGACGTCTATCCCGAGCCAGATCGTTTCGATATCGAACGCGAGGACACGCACCACCAGTCC
Source organism: Myxococcota bacterium (assembly GCA_028823175.1). Taxonomy (GTDB): domain Bacteria; phylum Myxococcota_A; class UBA9160; order UBA9160; family UBA4427; genus JAZXM01. Next base: position 12,820 of record JAPKBZ010000012.1, on the reverse strand, counting down.
TTTGGAGGCGGGCGTCATCTCTGCATGGGCGCCCATTTGGCGCGTCTGGAAGCGCAGGAAACTTTTTTCGCGCTCTTCGATCGCTTCCCTGAAATCCATGCCCTCGAAGGCCGGTACGAATATGCACCCGTCCCCAGTTTTCGGAGCCTGAAGTCGCTTTGGGTTCGGGTGGCGCGTTAGTGTCAACCCGGGGCCTTTCGTGAGCTCCGACCAGAACTCGTCCGCGGCCGACTGGGTGGTAGATGGGGTCGAGGGGCTTGCCCTCTGGGCACGTGCCGACCGAGTCCTTCCGGGGGGAGGGATCTATCTCTCACGCAGTGCGCGCTTTGCCGGAGAGGGTGTGCTGCCCGGCTTCGTTCGAGATGCCATGGGCTGCCGGGTGGTCGATGCCGACGGGCGTAAATACATCGATTTCATCTGCGCCAACGGTCCCAACCTGCTCGGGTACGGCCACCCTGCCGTGCAAGAAGCTTTTCTGGAACAAGCTCGAAGACCCGCCAGTATGAACTTTTTCTCCCCTTCGATGATCGAACTCGCCGAGCAGTTGGTGGAGCGCCACCCGGGACAGGATTGGGCGGTTCTGGCCAAGACGGGCTCGGAAGTCGTGACCCTCGCCTGTCGGGTTGCGCGCAAGGCTACGGGGCGGTCGTTGATCGTCGCGTTCAACCAGGCCTACCACGGTTCGGATGCCGAGCTCTCTCCCTGGCCGCCCCCCGGAGTCCCTTCGAGTCGCTTGGACGACATCGTTCGCCTTCCGTGGAACGACGCCCCGGCGCTCGAGGAATTCTGCCGGGACCATTCGGGAAAGATTGCCGGCGTTCTCTTCAACGCCCTCGACCAGAATTCGTTTCAGCCCACCCGCTTCGCAGAGCCTGGCTTCGTTCGTGCAATCGCTGAGGCGGGCAGAAAAACCGGCGCTGCCCTGATCCTCGACGACGTGCGCCAGGGCTTCAGGATGAACCCGCGCGGAAGTCATCACGCCCTGGGCATAGACCCGGACCTTCTATGCCTCGGCAAAGGACTGGGCAACGGATACTCGGTTTCCGCGCTCCTCGGCCGAGACGCCCTTCGCGAGGGCGCGCGTGGGATCATGTTCACCTCCTCGCTCCATTTCGAGCAGCCACCGATGCAAGCCGCGATGGCCACCCTGCAAGCCTACGACCGCGAGGATGCTTTTGGTGCGATGACTCGTGCGGGCTCGCGCCTCCGGGCGGGGATCGAGGCGGCGGCGGTTGAGACGGGCCATGCCATTGATTTTTCGGGGCCTCCCGCCATGCCCACCCTACTCTTCGAAGACGACCCCGATCACAGCCGAGGCATGTGGTTTTCGAGAGAGGCCGCTCGTCGAGGGGTACTCATTCATCCGGGGCTCAACGGTTTTCTGTGTGCCGCACACGATGATGAGTCCATCGATGAGGCTCTCTTTGCCGTCGAGGAAGCCCTTGCCGCAACGCCCCTTCCGGCTGGCTGAGAGCCCCCTGGGCTCACTGCGATAGGGCCGTCCCGGGCAGCAGGCGCTTCGGACGGACAGGGAGGGGCGCCGGGACGACCTCCCAAAGTCCCTGCAAGCAAATTCGATCGCAGATGGATTCCTCGATATCCAGGATTGCTGGGATCGCTTCGGGACGATCTTGCCGCCAGCAGATGAACCGGTAGACCAGGGCTTGGGCGGTGGGTCCACGGCCACCCAGCTCACAGACCAGAATTTGGTCGGGTTCGCACTGTGCGGCCAGGGCATCGAGATCGAGGCTCCTCGCGAAGTCTCCCAATCTCTGGACCCAGAGATCATTGGACAGCTCGCTCTCGATGCCCTGGCCAAAATCGTTCATCCAGCGTTGCATCAGTTCATGAATCTGTCGGGCGGTTCGAAGGTCGGTGCAAAAGTTGACCACGGTTTTCTCCAGGAATTCTGAGGGCTGGGTTCGGCCAGTAGGGTCACGCGCGGCGTTATTGCTTCCCGCCTGCGCTGAGTCCCCTCAAGCGGGTAGTCGTTCCCGATGGACTCGCCTGGCGGCGGCGGCGGCTGCCGCCGTCGGCGCTTCCGGTGAGGGTGGAGCTCCCGTCGTGGGAGAGGGTGGATGCCTGGGGGTGGCCGCGGAGAGGAAGAATCGGGTGGGGGGGGACACGGGATGACCTCGGGTTGGGGGTTGTGTGGGCTACCCCTCCCTAGAGCAATCCCTGTGCCATGATCCTAAGTGTTTGTTTTACATGAGAAATTTTAAAATTGATGAAATTCAAGACGACAAATAGTCAATCAATAGTTACTTTTCTTGGCGTTTCGAGCGAGATTTAGCCAAATATCCTTATTTTCATTGACGTTTTTATCTCTGTCATATTAAATTGACTGTCTTGGCTATATGACACTTCTCCTATCGGAGGTCTGAAATGGATGTAGCGACCGCACGCGAAAGCCGCAGCTCGTCGAGCGAGCGCCTGGGCCTGCTTCTCGAACTCTCTCACGGATTTATCGCTCAACGTGATTTCGACGAACTCCTGCCCCTGGTCGTCCAGCGGACAAAGGCGGTGCTCGGAGCCGAGGGATGCTCGCTGCTCCTCGTCGATGAGGAGGCCCACGAGCTCTACTTTCCCGTCACCAGCAGCGCCAAGGCAGGGATCGACCAAAGCCTGCGCTCGCTTCGCTTTCCCGTTGCCCAGGGCATTGCAGGTCAGGTGGTGCGAACCCGCCAACCGTTGCTCGTCAACGAAGTTTCCGAAAACCGTTATTTCAATCCCGCCGTCGACCGCCAAACAGGTGAGGTCACTCGGAGCATGCTGTGTGCTCCGCTCCGCACTCGGGACAGCGTCATAGGAGTGATTGAGGTGATCAACAGCCTGGAGGGACCCTTTGAGGAGACCGATCTGGACTTCCTCGAGGCCCTCGCTCTCTCGGTCGCCCTGGCCGTGGAAACCAGCATGCTCATGGGTAGCCTGCGCGATACCACGACGCGCCTTGCTGGCGAAGTCAGTGGCCTGCGGCGAGAGAGGATTCACGCCGATTCGTTTCCCGAGATTATCGGCCAAAGCCCTGCCATGGAGTCGGTTTTCGCTCTGATGGAGAGCGCTACGAATGCTTCCATCGCTGTGCAGATCCAGGGTGAGACCGGGGTTGGCAAAGAGCTCGTGGCGCGCGCCATTCACAATTATGGGGATCGAAAGGCTGCCCCCCTCGTCGCACTCAATTGTGGTGCGATGCCGGCGTCTCTTCTGGAGAGTGAGCTCTTTGGCTTCGCCCGTGGCGCGTTTACCGGCGCTGACCGCGAGAAGCCAGGCCTCTTCGAAGCGGCCGACGGCGGCACCCTCTTCCTCGATGAGATCAACGCGATGCCTCTTGATCAGCAAGCCAAGCTTCTGCGCGTGATCCAGGAGGGAGAAATTCGGCGCCTGGGCGAAACGGTCCCGCGGAAGATCGACGTTCGATTGATCTCCGCGAGTAATGCCGACTTGCTTCAGGAGGTCAAGGAGAAGCGATTTCGCGAGGATCTCTACTACCGGCTCAATGTTTTTCCGATCCCGGTCCCCCCCCTTCGCGAGCGGGCCGGTGATATCCCGCTCCTCGCCAGCGGTATCTTGGGCCGAATCGCCGAAAAGGCAGGGAAAAAAATTAGGGCGATCGATGCGGACGTCTTGGAGGCGCTGATTCAATACGACTGGCCGGGTAACGTGCGAGAATTGGAAAACGAGCTGGAGCGAGCGCTCGCATTGGCCACGCCCGGCGCGTCGATTTCGGTCGACTCCCTTTCCCCTCGAATCGTGGAGAGGTTTCGGTCGAACTCAGGGAGCGACCCCGGGGTCATTCATCGGCGTGGTAGCCTGCGCGAGGCGCGGCAGGAGTTTGAGCGGGGATTCCTCGTTTCCATTCTCCAACTCCATTCGGGCAATGCGACAAGGGCTGCGAAGGAGCTGGGGATTAGCCGCCAGATGTTGCAGAAAAAGATCAAGGATTGGGACCTGCGTTCGGTCGGTGTAGGATGAGCAGGGTGCAGTAGGGCCCCAGAAAAGGAAAAATCGATGAAAAAACTCCTTGAAATCATTCGGCTGGTCTTCGTGGCCACCCCTCTTATCGTATCCATGAGTTGGGCGGATTCCGATGCCGCTCCTAAGTCTTCGGCGATGGTCTACAAGACACCCACATGTGGCTGCTGTTCCAAGTGGATCGAACACCTCGAAGAGAACGGCTTCGAGGTCGCTTCTAAAGAGGTTCCCGATGTCACCCCCGTGAAGCGTATGAATGGGGTGCCGGCGGGGATGGCTTCCTGCCATACCGCGATCATCGGGGGCTATTTCGTTGAGGGGCATGTGCCCGCCGAGGATATTGAGAGGCTCCTTCGAGAGCGGCCGGACATCGCGGGCCTGGCGGTTCCGCGGATGCCCATTGGCTCACCCGGCATGGAAGGCCCGAACCCCGAGCCGTACTCGGTGTTTGCCATCAAGGAAGACGGCAGCACGACGATCTTCTCGAGTCACGCGCCTTAACCCAGGTCAGAGGCCGGGTGTCCTAGGAGTGGGCCTGCTCCCAGGTGGGCGGGATTAGCGAGCGACAGACCCACCATCGACGCCCATGGACTGTCCGGTGACCAGAGAGGCCCGGTCCGAGCAGAGCCAGGCCACGGCTTCGGCGATTTCTTCGGCCTTCCCGAGGCGTCCGATGGGCATGCTCTTCTCGATGAAACGGGCGGTCGCAGGGTCGGATTCCATTGCCTTGCGCAGCATCGGGGTATCGATGCTGCCGGGGCAAATGGCATTGATGCGAATCCCTCGCCGTGCGTTCTCCACTGCGGCGGTGCGAGTGAGGCCGAGTACGCCATGCTTGCTCGCACTATAGGGGGAGAGGCCGGGGGTCGCGATCAGACCCGCCCCCGATGACATATTGACGATGGCGCCCCCGCCCGCTTCGAGCATCGCCGCGATTTCGTATTTCATGCAGAGGAACACCCCGGTGAGGTTGACGGCCTGTACTCGGCTCCAATCGTCCAGGGAGACGGTTTCGAGGGTTCCCGTAGGGCCCGCGATGCCGGCATTGTTGACCGCACAGTCGAGGCGCCCAAGGCGACTGACACAATGACGGACCATGGCGCTAACCTGGTCCTCGTCGGAGACGTCCACCTCAAGGGCTTCGGCTTCGGCTCCGCTCGCCTTTATTCCCTCAGCGGTCTCCTCGGCCGCGTCGGAGTTCTGATCGCAAACCAGCAGCCGCGCGCCTTCCCGGGCGAGAAGTTCTGCCGACTTTCGCCCGATGCCGCTGCCCGCCCCCGTGACGAGAGCGACCTTTCCCGAAACCATTCCTGTCATGGGGCCTATCCTCCAGGCGGCAGGGGGCTGGCCCCATTGGCCTCCGTGTGAGTCCGGGCGCGGATGCGTCCGGCGGCCAATTCTCGCGAATCTTTCGCCCGCTGAACAGGCTGAAAAAGCGGCTCTCGGGCGGCAGCCACTCGGCCCGGATTTCGTTAGCCTCCCTAAATGGAATCTGCAAAACCGAAGAGAGAGGAGCAGGAAACCGCCCGCGAGGGAGTGACCGAGGTCGCTAAGGATGTGCTCCGGATGGAATTGCCGATCTCGATGCCCGGCCTCGGGCACGTGAATTGCTACGCCTTGCTCGATAGCGAAGGGGCCGCGCTGATCGACCCCGGCTTGCCCACGGGGAGCTCGTTCGTGGCGCTCAAGCAGCGGCTTCGCCAAGCGGGTCTCGCCGTTAAGGATTGTCATACGGTGGTGGTCACCCACTCCCACCCCGATCATTTCGGGGGGGCCTCCCGGGTTCTCGCCGAGTCCAATGGCAAGCTGATCGCCCACAGCAGCTTCAGCCTGGGGATGGGCGGACACGGCAAGCCCGAGTTCTCGGTCAACGACTTGCACGCCCACGAAGATGCCGAGGCCGGCCGAGAGCCCGGCCCTGAGGCCGACCGGGCCCGAGCTCGGAAGCCCTTCACTCCCGCCTCGCCCGACTACTCGGGAGGGCGCACGCCGTGGGGCGGCCAGCAGCCGCGCCCGCCCTTCAAGATGCGGATGCGCTGGCGTCTTATGCGAACCCTCGGAAAAGCCATGCGCTTTCCTACGATCACGCATCCGGTGCTCGGTGGCGATGTGATCAGGCTGGCGGGCCGCGAATTCTTCGTGGTGCATACTCCCGGCCACACGGAAGACCATATTTGCCTGCATGACCCCGCTGAGGAAATCTTCTTGGCGGGCGACCACGTGCTACCGACCATTACGCCTCATATTTCCGGTCTGACCCTGGAGCGGGATCCGCTCAAGGCCTTTTTCGAATCCCTGGATCGGGCTGCGGCGATCGAACACGTCAGTCGGGTGCTTCCGGCCCACGGCCACCCGTTCAGCGATCTCGCCGCCCGGTGCGAGGCGATCAAGGACCATCACGATGAGCGCCTCGACCAGGTACGTTCCATCGCCCGGGAACTCGGCCCCGCCCCGGTGCGCGCCTTCATGGAGCGGCTCTTCAAGCAGCGCAGTTGGGGGGGAATGGCGGAAAGCGAAACTTACGCCCACCTCGAGCATTTGCGCCTGATGGGCAGTGCGGAGAGTCATCAGGATGAGAAGGATCGCTTGATCTACACCTTCTAGCCGAGGCCGCTTCGCTCGGACTCGCCCGGGGGCCGGGACGCAGCTTCAGGCGAGGGTGCCGCCGTCGACTCGAATCTTCTCACCGTTGATATGCGCCGCATCATCCGAAGCCAGGAATGCGACGAGGGCGGCGACGACCTCTGGGCCCCGAAATGTGTCCAGAGGCATGATGCGCTCCAGCAATTTGGCGTCGGCCCCTTCGGGCAGGACAAATTGATCGTGCATCGCGGTCTTCACCGATCCGGGGCAGACGGAATTGGCGCGGACGCCTTTTTTTCCGTACTCGACGGCCAGGGTCGAGGTCAAGGCGAGCACGCCCCCCTTGGAGGCCGAGTAGGCAGCGGTCCAGGGGTGCCCGGCGAGCCCCGCGGTCGATGCCATATTGACGATGCTGCCCCCGCCGTCGAGTAGGTGCGGGAGCGCGGCCTGGCACATTAGGAAAGTCCCGGTGAGATTGACCTTGAGGATGCGGTTCCACTTCTCGAGTTCCAGGTCGAGGGTGTTGTCGAAGTGAAGGATGCCCGCGATATTGCAAAGGTTGTCGATCTTGCCGTACTCCGAAACCGTCGCCTCGATGGTCTTCGCCACATCGCTCGGATCGCTGACGTCGCAGGCAAGGGCAAGCGCCTCGCCCCCCGCGTCACGGATTTCCTTGGCCGTGGCCATCACCGCTTCCGTCTGGATGTCGGTGCAGACTACCCGCCCGCCTTCGCTCGCGATTCGTTCGGCGCTCGCCTTCCCGATCCCGGCAGCGGATCCGGTCACGATGGTGACCTTGTCTTCGAAGCGCTTCATGGTCTTCTCCTCTCGGGCACTTTCGTGAAATGGGGCCGATCTTAGTTGGGCGTATATTTTCGGAGTTTGCGCTGAAGGCTTTGCCTGTGAAGGCCGAGCCGCCGGGCTGCTTGGCTGATATTTCCCTCGCATTCGGCGAGGACATACTCGATATATTCGCGCTCATGCCGGTATAGGCTTTGGAACTCGTCCGGGATGGGGATGTCTTCCTCGGTGTCTTCGCCGGTCAAGGCCCGCTCGATCTCATCGGCGTCGACGGGCTTGGTCAGGTAGGCGGTCGCACCGAGTTTGGTGGCCTTCACTGCCGTCGCGATACTTCCGTACCCCGTGAGTACGATGATGACGGTATCGGGCGCGCGGTCTTTGATGCATGAGATCACATCAAGGCCGCTATCCTGGCGGATTCTAAGGTCGACGACCGCGTAGCGGAAGTCGAGCGTGGGGTGCTCTTGGACCGCGCGAAGGCTTTCCAACCACTCGACGCGATAGCCACGATCCCGGAATTCCGCAGCGAGGGTATCGGCAAAGCGTTGATCGTCTTCGACGATCAATAGGCTTCTGTTGTCCTCGGCCGGGGGATTTTTTTCGGTCTCCAAAAGTTCGCGGCTCCAGTCATCGTGGGTGGAAGCTCTATCTTACGCCTCTCCACCGGGGGATTCGACCCTTGGCGGTCGGGGCAAGGAGACCTTGGCAATGGCCCCTCCGTCGGGCCGGTCCTCAAGAAGGAGAGTCGCTCCGATGGCCTCCGAAAGGCTGTGGACATAGTAGAGCCCCAACCCCACGCCCCCGGGCTTGGTGGTGACGAAGGGTTCGCCCAGGTGGTTGCGCACGATCGCAGGCCACCCGGCGCCACGATCGGCGACCGAGAGGTTGACATGATCGAGGGTTCCCTCGACCACGACGTCGACGGTGCAGTTGTCGCCGCCGGATTGAATCGCATTGTCGATCAGGTTGATCACGCCCTGGGAGAAGGCGACTGAGGGGATGAGAGCGCGGTAGGGGGCACGGCCCGTCGTGTGGTAGCGAATAGTGACGCCCTCGTCGTGATCGTTGCGGATGCCCCGGCAGACCTGGCTGACCAGCATGTCGATGTCCGCGATCTCGAGACTCAGCCTTTCGGGATCGAGCTGGGAGCCCGCCATGTGGCGCAGAACCTCACCGCAGCGTTTGAGTTCCTCCTGGGCCGTCACGAGATCCGCATTGTCCTCAAGGCCTTGGGTGCGGGCCAACCGCCCGAGGCGCAATTGGGCGGTGTTCAGGGGGGTGGCGAACTCGTGAGAGAGCCCGGCGGCCAGGGCGCCCACGGCGCGAAGTCGGTCGATGCGGGTCTTGCGCTCTCGGGCGGTCGACAGGTCTGTCTGGAGAGTGCTGAGGGTACGGGACAGCCAGGCTGTCAGGATCCAGAAGACGAGCGCGACGAGGAATTGCGCGGGAAAGAGGATGGTTCTCGGGAGCAGGGAATTTTCTAGGGCCGGGGGGATCTGCGCACTGAATTGAATCACGATCACGCTGAGTAGAAGGATGAGGAAGAAGGCGAGGCTACGGCCACCTTGCAGGAGCATGGCGCCGAGTACCGAGTGGACGAAGAGAATGGGCACTGTCGGGTTCCACGCACCCCCGGTCAGGGCGAGCAGGGTCGAAAGCACCGCAATGTCGACGCAGAGCTGGATCAGGATCTGCGGAGGTGGGAGTTCCCATTCGCGCTGGAGCGCAAGCCAGGTCAACAGATTCCAAACGACCAGAAGACCAATCGCCCCGGCGAATGTCGGCAGCAAATCCGGATCCATCATTTCGAAATAGAGAGCGGGGAAGATCGAAATGATTTGCGCGGTAATGGCCAACCAGCGCAGCCGCACGACCCAATGCAGCTTGGCCGTGACCTCTGCCGGGTCGGCCGTCATGGGCGGAGAAAAGAAGGAACGGATGCCACTCCACACGGGATTTACTGCCCTCCGCCGTCGATTTCGATTCGCTGGCCGGTGGTATAGGCGCTTCTCGGAGAAACGAGATGACGGATCGTGTCGGCGATGTCCTCGGGCTGACAGACCCTTCCAAAGGGCATCTGGGCGTCGAGTTGACGAAGGTCGTCGATCCCTGCGGTGGCTTTCATGAGTCGGCTGCCCATTTCGGTTTCCACCAGGCCCGGCGCCACAACGTTGACCCGGATCCCGTGGCCTCGCTCCTCGGCGGCCAGGGTCAGGGCGAGGGATTCCATGGCGGCCTTACCCATATTATAGGGCGCACCACCTGCGGCATTGTATTTCGTTGCGACGCTCGAGACCATCACGATGTCGCCTCGCTCCTGCTTTCGCATGTCGGGGAGCACGAGCTTGCAGAGTTCGTGCGGCCCCAGGGCATGGATGCGCATCAGCCGCTCGAGTTCGTCGGCTTCGGTCTTCAGAACGCTTCGCCCCCGGCTTGCGACTCCAGCGTTATTGATCAGGATGCCAACCGGGCCGAGTCCCTCCCGAACCTTGCCGACCAGGACGGCCAGAGCTTCGGGATCCTCGATGGCCGCGCGAACTGCCAGCGCACGTCGGCCCAATTGGCTGACCGCCTCTACTGTTTTTTGTGCCGCTTCTTCATCGCGGTTGTAGTGGACCGCGATATCGGCGCCGTCCTCGGCGAGTGCTCGGGCAACCGCCCTTCCGATGCCGCGGCTGCCGCCGGTGACGAGCGCGACCCTACCCTCGAGTGACATAGGTCCCTATCTCCTTCTCATTCCCGGTGATCGCCAGGCTCTTCCCCTAGGTCTGTATAAGCTACCCGATCGCGAAGGGTCGGAATAGCGGAGCCGGAAGAGCTAGGATTCGCGGTCATGGATCCCGATCTCTCCCCTCTCGAGCGCTTCTGGAATTGTCGACTCACCGCTCGGGGTCGTCGCAGCGGTGAACCTCGAAGCGTCACCATCTGGTTCGCTCTTGGGCCCGGAAAGATCTACCTGGCAGGGAGCGCCTCGGGAACTCATTGGTGCAGGAACGTGGCTGCGGATGCCGAGGTTTCCCTGATCATCGGGGGCAATCGGTTCACCGGCCGGGCAAGCGTGATCGAAGACCCGGATGAGGCCGATTCGATTCGCCAACGTTTCGTCGACCGCTACGCACTGGCCCGGCTATCGAGGCCCTTTGGCGGCTATCGGGATTCGACTCCGGTCGTCGTCGATCGGTTGGCAGTCGAACCCAAGGGCTGAGGGGCTCAGCCCTCTTCGGGCCGTTCGAGGATCTTGTCACGCCCGGCGCTGAAGTCGCGTAGGCTCGAGTGAATCGGAAGAGCCTGGCCGACTTGATCGGGTCCGAAGGTATGGCATGCGGCGCCGACGACCGGCTGAAATGTGGTTCCCCGATCGACCCGCTTGAAATCGTGAATCCGGCCCCCGCCGATGAAGACGCCTCTGCGCAGGACCCAGGCGGCTTCGGCGAGATCGTCGTCGACTTCGTGGGTGATGAAGCGATGGAAGGGTCGGCCCGAGAGTTCGAGTCCCTCGAAACTGGGAGGGGAGGCTTCGCCGATTCGATTGCCTTCGATCTTCCATTCCAGTAGGTCAAGGCCATCGCGCTCGAGGCGGGCCCGGGTGGTTCCTTGAACTCGATCGGGAAGCGTGATGTCGTAGCGCCGGGTCGCGGCCCCGCCAGCACGGGCCCGCCGGGCATGCACGAAGGCGAGGCAGGCGAGGTCGAAGAGGTGCGTGCACTGGGCGGAGGCATCGGTGTAGCGAGCGAGTTCGGTGAGGGGCAGGTCGAGGCTTGCCCCCTCGAGTCGGCGCAGCGGCAGCAGGGCACCGGGGCAGGTAGTCCAGGGGACTCGGATTCCCTCGCCGCTTAGCCGCTTGGCATGCTCGCCATCGTGGCTCAAGGCCACCGCGAAGTGGTGAAAATCGTCGGCCAACTCGGTGCGGACATGGTGCTCTTCGGCCTTGAGCACGATGCAGCGACGGTAGATCCCCTCCCCGTAATCGGCTCGTCGGGGGACGACGCGCTTCCGGGCTTCGCCCTTCGGATGGCTCTTTGAGTGACCCTTCGGATCCATAAACTCCTCTCGCTGGGCCGATGGGCTCAACCGCTCTGGGGGAGCGCGGTGGAGACGTCGCTCTCCGCGCGCAATCGCTCGAGGTAGCTTCGCAGGGCGCGGTCGCCTGTCCGACGAATGTACTCGCGCCGCACCTGGTCTTCGATTTCATCGAAGGGGGGCGAGATCGAGGGCAGGGATTCGGTGAGCCGTAGCAAATGAACGCCGACGCCCGATCGAACGGGCAGACTCGTTTCGCCGGTCTCGAGTTCCATGACGGCACCGAGAGCGGTTGGACCGATGTACTCGCGCAGCTTCATGGCGGGCAGGAGAGTGTTCGGGAGCGGTGAAATTTCCTCGTCGCCGAGGCGTTCGGCCACTTCCTCGAAAGGGGTACCGGCCAGGAGTTCCGCCCGGGCAGCTCGCGCTCGTTCGAGAGCGTTTTGGCCGTCGTCTTCGTAGGGAATACGAAAGAGAATTTGGTCGACGCGGTAGCGGCCGGGTCGGGTGAAGAAGGCCTCCTGCTCGGTGTAGAAGGCGCGCAATTCCTCGCGCTCGGGATCGCGCTCTTCGGCGCCCGAAACCACCGATTCAATCAGGCTCGAGGTCAGGTCGGCGCGCACCCGGCGATCGACTGAGGCTAGGCCGAGTGCGAGCGCGCGTTGGACGAGCAACTCCTCCTCGATCATTCGGTCGAGAATGTGCAGGCGCACCTCGTCGTCGATGGGATTCCGGGAATCGCTCTCGAACCCCGCCAGAAGTCGCTCATAGGTATCGCGCCGAAGGACTTCGCCGTTGACCACCGCAACCGCATCGGCGGGCACCGCGTGTTGCCCCCCGCTCGGCGGCTCAAGAATTCCGTAGGCGGCCATCAGCAGACCGCAAGCCGCGCCGAGCCCCAGGAGCCAGGGGATGCGCTGACCCTCGTCGCCCTCGCCGGCTTCTTCTTGTTTCACCCCATGGCTCCTTGCGCTCGGGAACGGTGTTCTTGCACTTTCGGCGAGGCCTCCTGCCCTGCCGGGCCGTTACTATACGCGACCTGAATCGCGCGGCGGCCTCCTGTTCGTCACCCCGGATGATCGCGATCGCTTCCCCGGCGCCCAATGAGCCCCACAGGGGAGATCTGCGGTCGCGAGTCGCGTGGGTTTTCTGGAACCCGGAAGCCGTCCTGTGTCTGTGACCGTATGGGTCACGGACGCATGCTCTCCTGTGAGTGGACCCAGCCTTGTCGGTTGAGACCGTAAAAAGGTGGGAACTCGGCGGAGATCCATTGGAAGTTGCTCGCCCGAAGGCCGATCCCATAAGAAGCGAAAAGGCGGCGGAATGCAGATGAAAGCGTGCAAGATCCTCGCGCGATTCGTCGATGAGTTCGGTGAGGCCTCTGAATTAGGTGAGGCCTCTGAATTCGGTGAGGCCTCGGTCGATCGGCGGGGTCGAACACCTT
>JAPKBZ010000152.1 GCA_028823175.1 Myxococcota bacterium | reverse complement strand
ACAAACCGTTCTTCGAAAGGGCTTTTGCTGCGACTTGCATCGCTCGATAGCCGACCGCGGTGCCCCACCACAGGGATCCAGGGTGCTGGCACATCGCCCCGTTGTAGTCGAGTTCTAGAACTTCGCCTTCACTTTGAATACGAACGATCGTTGCTTCCGCTGGGCAGACATTCTCTGTTGTGTTTCCAATCACTTTGCTTTTCCTTTGCTTTCTCGTTTAGCAAATCCGGGGCAGTTGCTCACCAACGAGCATGTCAACAATTCGGCGCCCTCCGAACACGGTTTCCATCACCACTCTCCCGGGTCGGTGATCCGTAATTCTTCCAACGATGGAAGCTTCTTTGCCCAAGGGGTGCTGGCGCATGCAAGCGAGTGCATCGGCAGCATCTTCCGCAGGCACGACACACACCATGGTGCCTTCGTTAGCGAGGTAGAGCGGATCCAGGCCGAGGATTTCACAGAAGCCTTTGACCTCTGTGCGAATGGGTGTTTTGTCTTCTTCGATTTCCACACCGACCTGCGATGCCTGGGCGATTTCATTCAAGACAGTGGCAAGGCCACCACGCGTTGCGTCACGCAAGAAGCGCGTTCGGGGGATTGCGGTGAGAAGTGAATCGATGATGTCATTCAGGGGCGCGCAGTCGCTTTCGATTGGCGTTTTGACTGCCATGTCGCCGCGCGCAGTCAGGATGGTGGCCCCGTGGTCACCGAGCACGCCATTGACGAGGATGGCATCTCCTGGTTGCGCCTTGTCTGCGCCCAAGTCACAGCCTGTTCGGATGACGCCTATCCCAGCCGTGTTAATAAACAGCTTGTCGCACGCGCCGCGCTCCACCACTTTGGTATCACCCGTTACGATCTTGACCCCGGCTTGTTTGGCCGTATCCGCCATGCTGCCAATGAGTCTACGCAGCGTCGAAAGCTGGAGTCCTTCCTCGATGATCACGGAGCAGGTCAGGTAGAGCGGTTTGGCACCGCCGACCGCGAGGTCGTTGACGGTTCCACAGACCGCAAGCGTACCGATATCGCCACCTGGGAACTCAAGTGGATTGACGACGAACGAGTCCGTCGTGAAAGCGAGTCGATCTCCTTCGGCGGCAAGGTCAGCGAGTGAGAATCGCGCTTGATCTTCAAGGGGGGCGAGGGCGTCGTTGTCGAAAGCTCCAACGAAGACGTCATTGATCAGGTCGTGCATGGCTTTCCCGCCGCCCCCATGGGCGAGGGTGATCGCGGGGACCTCAACCATGCCCGAGCGCTTGCGGGCGCCGCCCTTAGGCATAAGCTCAGCCTGGCTCATACAGTCTCCTCATGCTTTTGCTTGGCGTCGTGAATCTTCTCGAGGTCACCGAACTGGTAGTACGCTGCACAAGCGCCTTCAGACGAGACCATCAAGGCTCCCAGTGGAGTCTCCGGCGTGCATTCAGTCCCGAAAACCTTGCAGTCCCAAGGCTTGATCACGCCTTTAAGGACTTCACCGCACTGACAAGATTTCGGATCCGCGATTTTCAGCGCGGGTACGGAAAATTGTTGTTCGGCATCGAATTTCGCGTAAGGCTCACGAATTCGAATCCCGGAGTGATCGATGGAACCCAGTCCGCGCCACTCGAAGAACTCTCGGAGTTCGTACACCTTGGCAATCGCTTCCAGGGCAGCGGGGTTTCCTCCGGAGGGAACGACGCGGTTGTACTGATTCTCGATCTCGGACCGACCTTCCGCGATTTGTTTCAAGACCATCCAGATGCCTTGGAGAACATCCAATGGCTCGAAGCCTGTGATGACCAAGGGCCGGTTGTAATGGTCGGCGATGAAGTCGTAGGACGAGTCTCCGATGACCATGCTCACGTGCCCTGGCCCCAGGAAACCGTCAAGGCTCAATTCCGGGGAGTCCAGGATCGCCTTGATCGTGGGAATGATCGTGATGTGATTGCAAAACACGGTGAAATTTTCGACCCCCTCGCGTTCTGCCTGGAGGATCGTCAGCGCTGTGCTGGGCATCGTGGTTTCGAACCCGAGCGCGAAGAACACGACTTGCTTGTCAGGATTCTCCTTGGCAAGCGCCAGTGAATCGAGCGGTGAGTACACCATGCGCACGTCACAACCTTCTGCGCGCGCTTGCAGCAGGCTCTTCTTCGAACCCGGCACACGCATGGCGTCGCCAAACGTGGTGAAGATGACGCCGGGAGTTTCCGCCAGTGCCACACAGTCGTCGACTCGCCCCATGGGAAGCACACATACGGGACATCCGGGGCCGTGTACCAACTCGATTTCGTCAGGGAGCATGGTCTCGACCCCGTACCGGAATATGGCGTGCGTATGCCCCCCGCAAACTTCCATGATGTAAAGCGGGCGAGTCTTGGTGACCTCGATGCTCTTCACCAAGGCTTGAATTTCCTTGAGAAGAAACTTTGCCTTTGTTGGATCCCTAAACTCGTCAACGTATTTCATGATTGTCTGCCTAAGCCAATTTGTTGGTGCCAGAATTCACGTTCAAGTTGCCACGGTCATCGGCGAGCAACGAATGCACCAGATCCCAGAGAATGTGATAGATCGAAAGATGACATTCCTGGATGCGATGGATGCTGTCCGTTTCCACGACTAAGCAATGGTCCAGGCCCTGATCCGCCATCTTGCCGCCGTTCATTCCTGCCAAGCCGATGGTCGCGAGGCCCATTTCCTTGGCCTTCTGAAATGCCTTGATGAGGTTTTCCGAGTTTCCGCTCGTGGAAATCCCGACTAATCCGTCACCCGGCCGACCGTGGGCGATCACTTGGCGTACGAAGATGTTTCCGAAGCCCACGTCATTACCGACGGCTGTCATCATGGCTCGGTCTGCAGTCAGATCGATGGCCGGCAGGGCGGGTCGTCCCGCGGTCACAGGGTGTAAGAACTCAACGGCAATATGTCCTGCGTCGCAACTTGAGCCGCCATTGCCCATACACAAGAGCCTGCCGTTGTTGCGATAGACGTCTGCAATCGTCCCTGCGGCGGCCACCACTTCATCCGCGTGTTCTGCAAAGAACTGCTCAATGGTCTGTTGGTGGTGTGCGATTTTTTGGTGCGTCGAATCGAGCATCACAGCCCTCATCGATTCGGCGTCTCGCACCTTCCCGTGAAGAAAGGGATACAACGATTCTAGGTGCTTGTTCTTGGGGGTGGGGTCTGCTGGGCTCATAGTTTGACGTTGGCTTGTCCTGATTGCCTCATTGCATCCACTTCACTCTGCACTTCGCCAAGTTCGGTCAGGACTTTTAATGTCGCGTTGGCTTCATCCTCACTGATGCGGCTCATGGCAAATCCAACGTGAACCAAGACCCAGTCGCCCACACAGGCGTTCAATGGGCGGTAGTCCTCGACAATGCAATCCATGTTGACTTCTCTCTGAACTCCGCTCACGTCGACGAGCGCAAGATTGCGAGTGGGATCAGTGATTTTGACGACTTGACCGGGTATTCCTAGGCACATGGCTTTTTCTTCTTATTGTTGGGAGATGTGTGGTGTTCGGAAGTGTAGTGCTTACTTGCCTGCAACGTCCTGTTCCTGGTCAGCTAGGTGTGTTGCGGCGGCAATAACTCCCTGTCCGAGAGCCAGCCCCCCGTCATTGCTTGGAAAGCGAGAATGAGTCAGGCAACGCAACCCTTCTGATTCCAGTAATGCCAACAGAGACTCCAACAACAACGAGTTTTGAAAACAACCCCCACTGAGAGCGACTGTGGTGATACGGGATTCGGGGTCCATTTCTGCCCGGATTATAGTCGTCATCTCAAAAAGGGCATCAGCGAGCCCCTTATGAAATCGCGCTGCTATCAGCCCGGCCGGAACCTCGGCGTGTAAATCTTCCAGCAGGGCGAGCCACATGGGGGTTGGATCGATACGAGGCAGCGAAGGTTCACCACTGGGCAATATCGCAAATCGATAGCCGGGGCCTTCTACTTCTGAACTTGTCAGCCACTCCTCTGCCAGCGCTTCAAGCTCCATCGCTCCTTGTCCCTCGAAGAGTGCCGAATCAGGGCAGAGTCCGATCGCTGCGGAAACGGCATCAAAGAGTCTGCCGCATGAGCTTGCGAGCGGTGTGTTGACTCCGCTTCCGAGCATGCTTTCCAAAATTGCCAGGGGCTTGCCAGAGAGGTGTTTAAAGAGGGGGAGGGCGGGATAACGCTCGGCGAATGCCTTCCAGCCGATCGATTCCACGAGATGTGCATAGGTATTCCGCCAAGGTTCACGAATCGCTTGTACTCCACCGATCATGGCGATCGGTTTAAGCGAGCCGACGCGGCGAGAGCTTTGGTAGTCAGCAACGAGGAATTCCCCGCCCCAGATGGTTCCGTCTGTCCCTAAACCCAGTCCATCGAGCGCAATACCCAGCACCGGCGGAGATTCGAGCGGCAGTCCGTTCTCTGCCATGCAGCTGGCAATATGTGCGTGGTGGTGCTGGACTTCGAGCAACGGTATGCCGTCGCGCTCGGCGTCAGCCCGCGCCAGTTTCGTTGAAAGATATTCAGGGTGGCGGTCTGCGACCAAAATCTCGGGGCGATGATCGTAGATTGCGGTGTAGAGTTTCAGGTTGTGCTGGAAGTCATCGAACGTCGCCTCATCCTCTAAGTCGCCCTGATGCTGGGACATGACCGCGGCCCCCTCTTTGATTAGGCAAAAACTCGACTTCAACTCTCCGCCGTAGGCCAAGATGCTGGGCGCCTTTTCAAATCCTTCCGGCAAGGGTGTACTGGACGGCGAATGCCCCCTAGCAACTCTGATCATGCGTGGCCTGCCAGCCATGACCTTCACTACCGAGTCATCGATACGGTTGGCGATGTCGCGATCGTGCATAAGAAATGCATCGGCTATGTCCGCGAGCCGTGTTCGAGCCTCCTCGACGTCGGTAATCTGGGGTTCGCTGGAGAGGTTGCCACTAGTCATCACGAGTGGACGGTCCATCTCTTGCGTGAGGAGTAGGTGGAGAGGGGTGTAAGGCAACATGACCCCCAGCACTTTCAGCCCAGGGGCCAATCCCTCAGGTAACCCATTCGTCTCTCGCGTGCGCAACAACACGATGGGGGCGGAACTGCTCTCCAGTAACTCGCGCTCAAGGCTGGAGACATGGCAGTAGCGCCGGGTCGCTTCCAGGTCGCGCGTCATGAGGGCGAAGGGTTTGCCGAAGCGTGCTTTGCGTATCCGCAGACGATGGACTGCCTCGGTATTTGTCGCATCACAGGCCAAGTGAAATCCACCAAGACCTCGGATGGCGACGATGGCTCCTTGGTCGAGAAGCTGGACGGCGGCAGCGATCACCTCAGCCTGCTCGGTGCGTTCGACTGTGAACGGAGTCTCCGTCGCGTTCTCCAACCAGATTCTTGGGCCACAGACGGAACACGCAATCGGTTGGGCATGAAAGCGGCGGTCCGCAGGATCGCGATACTCTGCTTCGCAGTCCGCACACATGGAAAAGTCAGCCATCGTCGTTCGAGCCCGGTCGTACGGCACCTCCTTGACGATCGAGAAGCGTG
>JAPKBZ010000151.1 GCA_028823175.1 Myxococcota bacterium | reverse complement strand
ACTTCGTCAGAAGCGGAGACAATCCGCATCGGGACGTCATCCTGCCTGCTTGGGTACAAGGTTCGCTTCGACGGGGGGCATAAGCGCGACCGTTTCATGACCGACCAGATCGGTCCATTCGTGGAGTGGGTGCCGGTTTGTCCGGAAGCGGAATCGGGGATGCCGATTCCCAGGCCGACCCTTCGACTGATCAAATCGGAGACGGGTCCTCGCTTGGTGGAAACGCGCTCGGGAGTCGACCACACCCGATCGATGAAGGCCTACACGACCCGGCGGCTCAGGGAATTGAAGAAGCTGGACCTTTGCGGCTATATCCTGAAGAAAGGGTCGCCGAGTTGCGGCATGGCCCGGGTGAAGGTGTACAGCAGCGAGGGTATGCCGACGGCCGGCGGTGCGGGGCTATTCGCCTCGGGCCTGCTGGAAGCTTTTCCAGACCTTCCGGTCGAGGAGGAGGGGCGTCTATCTGATTCCAAGCTGAGAGAGAATTTTATCGAGCGGGTATTCGCCTATCGGCGGCTGCAAACGCTTTTTGCCTCGAGGTGGACGGCCGGTTCCGTCATCGCTTTTCACTCGATCCATAAGCTACAGCTGATGGCGCACTCCAATTCGGCCTATAGGGAGCTGGGGCGACTCGTCGCCGAAGTGAAGAAAGTGCCGCGCAAGGACTTCAAGCGGGATTATAGCGAGGGCTTCATGCGGGCGTTGCGCCATATGGCGACGCCTGGGCGAAACGCGAACGCGCTTCAGCACGCGGCGGGGCACCTTAAGAAGCTTGTCGATTCGGCTTCCCGAGTAGAGTTGGCCGAGGTCATTCACGAGTATCGTATAGGGCTGATTCCGCTCGTTGTGCCCATCACGCTCCTTCGCCATCACGTCCGGGGGAACGGGCTCGAATACCTGGCCGACCAGACCTATCTCGCCCCGCATCCCAAGGAACTCATGCTGCGAAACCACGTCTGAAATCCAGCCCCAGGCGGGGGCGCGCGCCCGTCCTAGAACTGGAAGTAGATGAAGTCGCCACCCACCCCCGAAACGGCGATGGCGATAGCAACGAGGAGGCCGATAGCTGCTCCCTCGGCAGCGTTTGACCAGGTGCTGAGGGCGAGTCGCTCGCGGATGGCTGGGAGCCGGAGCCTGACGAATCGTTCACTGCCATGGAGGAAAACGCAGAGGATCAGGACTCCTACCTGGATCCAGGGCAGTCCGAAATTGTTTGCGCCCATGAAGAGGTGCTCGATGAAAAGAATCGCCGATCCGAAATCGTCGGCCCGAAAGAAGACCCAGGCCAGGCAGGCCAGGTGAAAGAAGACGAGGATGCTCGGGAGATCGCGCCATCGGACCGGGGCGGACAGATCGACGGATTTTCGCCCGAGCAGGCGGTGACCCACCAGAATCAGCCCGTGAATGCCGCCCCAGATGACAAAATTCCAGCTCGCTCCATGCCAGAGCCCCCCAAGCAACATGGTGAGCATCAGGTTGACGAGGGTTCTCGCGAATCCTTTTCGGTTTCCTCCCAACGGGATGTAGAGGTAATCGGCGAGCCATCGTGAGAGGGTGATATGCCAGCGTCGCCAGAATTCCGTCGGGTTCCGCGAGAGGTAGGGCTCCATGAAATTCAAGGGGAGTTCGAAGCCCAAGAGCAGGGCAATGCCTCGGGCCATGTCGGTATAGCCCGAGAAGTCGTAGTAGATCTGGAAGGCGAAGCTATAGAGGGCGATCCAGAAGAAGATCGGCGACTGGACCCCTTGGGCGTCGAAGACCAGATCGACGAAGCCCGAGAGAAGGTAGTCCGCCATGATCACCTTCTTTGCGAGACCGAGGGCCAGAAGCCAAAGCCCTCGCCGGGTTCTGCTCGGAGTGATCTGGCCCCCTCGTGCGAGTTGGGGGAGGAATTCAGCGCCGCGTAAAATCGGACCTGCAACGAGTTGGGGGAAGAACGAAATGAAGAGGGCGTAGCGCCCAAGGCTCGGGACACTTGAACGCTCGCCGCGGTAGGTGTCGATGGTTAGTGCCAGAATCTGGAAGCTGTAGAAAGAAATTCCCAGGGGTAGCAATATGTCCGGGACCCGGGTGGCCTCATCGAATATTCCGGTGAGGAAGGGCAGTACGCTGGTGACGGCCATCGCGGCGTATTTGAAGCTTCCCAAGAGCCCCAGGGTGAAGGCGATCGCGGCAACGAGATAGATCCTTGGTCTTGAACTCGCTTGCATGCCCCTGAGGAGGGCGTAGTTCACGGCGATATCGAAGAGGAGGAGAAGCAGATAGGCGGGTAGCCACAGGCTGTAGAAAAAAAGACTCGCGCCGAGTAGGAATGGATTACGTAGCCGACGCGGAAGGAGGCGATAGACGCTGAGTGCGACCAGTAAAAAGAGGACGAATTGGGGGCTGTTGAAAAGCATCAGTTCGTTCGTCCCGGGTGGGTCTTGGCAACGGGAAGAAGGTGTTTCCGAATAACGAATTCGGCCAGAGCATCGGCCAACTCGGCCTGGGCCTGAACTTCGTCATCGTGCCGGAAATGCCCCGACATGTCGGCGAAATGACTATCGGGAAAGAGTCGGTGGAGGTCGAGGAAAATGCCGCCATGATCCGTGACGGCATGCCGAAAGGATCCGAGGGTTTTTCTGAATCGTGCGGGCCGGATCAGGCCGAGATGCTGGAGGTGTTGGATATTGATGGGATTCAGGTAGACCAGGACCGGAATATTGGCGTCGCGAAATAGGCTGACCGATTCAGCCACGAAGCGAAGCGCTGGGTGGTCCAGGTCAATTCCGTTGAGCACGCTGCCGAAGTGCTCGATCTCGCCTTGCTCGTTGTAGCGATTGTCATGCTCGCGATCCTGAAGATTTTCCATGGCGGTCAGAGCCAAGCTGAGAAAGAAAAGGTATTCGGCGCGCGAGTGGGTATAGACCGAGGCCTTTTCCTCGAGGATCCCCCGCACCTTGTCGACCCGGGACAACTGCTTGAGAATATTTCCCCAGACGCCTTCCTGGCCCGCCTGGACGATCAATGAGTAGAAGAGAATCTCGTCTGCCGTGAGACCGATGTGCTCAATGGGCATCCCGAGGGTGGCGGGGATTCGGTCCGGCGCCATCCAGCCCGCCAACTCGGGGCGGGGGAGGACGCGGTCCCAACGCTCGGAAGCATGGGTGAGGCTGACTTCCCAGACGATGAGATCCGGTTTGGTGTCGACGATTAGGTCAGCCAGGAAATAGTAGGACGCGGGTCCCATCGCCGGAAAGGCGAGGCTGGAGACCACGATGGGCGGTTTGAAGCGGTACTCTCGGTTTAAGGCCTTCCGGAAAAAGTCGGTGACTTTCTCTCCGGGTGGGTAGCCGTCAACGGTCGAATCCCCCAGGAAGGCGATGGTTAGTTTGGGTTTGGTGGTTTTGGCTTCGGCCAGAACGCCCAGGTTCTCGTGGATCTTGTTCATGACCAGAATGGGAATTTGTCCGTGCCGCGCCGAGATGGGGTCGAGAATGGCGAGGGTCGCGGCAAAGACCATGGCTGCCGCCAAGATGAAGCTCAATGCAAAGAGGCAATTTGCTTTCAAGCGGCCGGAGGCGTGGGATTTACTGCCGCCGCTCCTGCTCTCTGAACTGGCCACCTTCGGTCTCCCCTGATTTCTGCAGACTTGGCCAGACGATTTGGAGCACGTCTGGAAATGCTGGGCAGGGTCATGCTATCGCGCTGACCTCTCTTCATCGAGGTGACCCTCTCGAGCTCCGAACTCATTCGGCCGGGAGGGGATCAATCCGGCGGTTCCGGGAATTTAGCTTTGAAGAGTCGAACGGGATCGGAAACCGAGTTAAGCCTCTCCCATGATTCGGCCTTCCTTTGCAGGATCTTGTGGGTGCTGAAACAGTAGGGAAGCATCGCGTGGGGATTCTTCTCGAGGATCAGGATCTCCTGGCCCCAGGGCACCTCGGGGGTGGGGGAGGCGTAGATTACTTCGGGAGCGGGCAGGCCCTCCGGCAGTGAACGAACCCCGGCGGTGATGCAAGGCATTACATGGACCGGGAGGGAACCCTGGGATTCGATGTGTTCGATGACCGACCGCACATCGTCTGGGGTCTCGGTCGCGGTAAAACGGAAGGCATCCATGACGCCAAAGGGAGCGATGCTTGCGATCCAGAGCGCACCAAGGGCGAGTGAGAGCTTCTTTAGGCCGTGGTCGTCTTCAAGCCAGGCGTGGAATGCGGCGAAGCCCTCAAGGAGAAGCAATTGGAGCGGGAAAAGGACAAAGAGAACCAGGCGGCCCGAGCAGATCGGGTAGTCGATAATGAAGGACGCGCAGAGTGCGGCCACGATCACCGCGAGCGCGCCCAGGGATCGTGTGCCCCAGCCCGCAGGTTCTTTGGCGAGAGGTTTCCCAATCAGATTTCGAAGGACCTGGATGACGCCGAGGAGCAAGGCGAGCCTGAGCAAGACCAATTGGGGTTGAGGGAGCCCGCCGTTGATCGGGAATTCCTGAAGTCCCGAATACCAGCCCATGACGAATTTGTCGAGCAGCAGGTGGGTGGTCGCCCAGTTTTGCCCCAAGACGCAACTGGCCCACCATCCGTAGACCGATTCGGCCATAAAACGGATGTCCGTGAGCCATAGGCTTCCGCATGCGACGGCCGTTCCCGCCACGAAGATCGCCAGCCCGCTGAGGGAGAGCCGTAAATTGCGCTCGGCCAGCCCGCCGGCGTACCAGCCGGCGAAGCGCCCCCCGAGGCTGATGATATAGGTGTAGGAGAGTGCACAGGGCAGCGCGAAGAGGAGCCCGAGCCAGGGGGAGCGGCCTTCGCGAAGGAAACGATCGATATAGCGGTCTGGGATCGAGAAGAGCAGCACACTGAGGAAAACGTCGAAGGTGTACTGCTTGAGCATGACCGAGTATGCGAACCAGGACGTGGGAAAAAGGAGTAGGCAAAAGGCGAGAACAGCCAAGAGAGGAAAAGCTCCCAGGCGGCGGGTGAGCAATCTCAGCCAGAGATAGGTTGCGGCAAGATAAAACCCGAAGGGGAGCGCCCGGAGGACCATGGTTTCGTATCCGAAGAGTCCCTGAAGGCCTTGGATCACAAGCATGTAGAGCCGAGGGAAACTGTTCCCGCCCGGACCGAGCGGGCCGAATAGCTCCCAGGCTCGGAGATCGCGCAGGCTCTCAGCCACGATGGCTTCATCGACCCAGAAAGAAGCGTCCTCGAGATAGCGTTCGAGCCCGATTCCCCCGATGACCAGGAGGCCGATGAGGGGTATCCACTGGCTGATGCGGGTCAGTCCCGTGGCGGTTTCGGCGTTCTTCGGCACGGATCGACTCTATCACTCCTGCTTTCGCGGTGCTGGGTAGAAGTGCGGCTATCAAGTGCTGGGGATGAGGGGTCGGGGAGCGATGCCGGGCAGGACGTGTCTTTGAGCCGGCGAGGCGGCGGCGTGGAAACTATTCGGCGGTGCCGGGTCGCGATCCAAAGTGGTAGTTTTGCGTTCTTTCCGGATCGGCCGCCATGAAGGGGCTTTGGGCGCGCGCTTCCCGGCGGCCTGTGGCCCGAGTATGAGTTTGAATGGGA
>JAPKBZ010000150.1 GCA_028823175.1 Myxococcota bacterium | reverse complement strand
ACGCGCCTATTCGAGACGCGCCTATCCAACACCCGCCTATCCAACACCCGCCTATGCGAAGAGATTTCAGCATCAGTTCGCTTCCCTCGAGGTCGCCCAATCCGTCGTGCGGTGGCCCAGGATTTCACCGTCGTCGGAGAAATAGACCAATTGGTAGCGGTACTCCCGATCGACTTCGTGGGGGGTGCGGTCGACCCAGACCACCGCCGCCTCCCCGGGCCAGTAGGGGCTTGCCACGGAGAACGAGACCAATTCGAAGAAGGGATCATCCAGATGCCCGACCACCGATGAACCCGCGGAGGCACTATCCCTGGCCTCCTCCCAACAATGGATGCGGTCGATCAAGGGGGAGACCTGGTGATATTCAGAGGGGTTCAGATCCAAAGAATCCGCCCGGGATTGGCGATAGGCGACGAAGCCCAACCGCGGCGCCACGGCCGCGCGCACGGACGGGCAGAATCCGGGATAGGAGCCCGTCACCGAGCCGAAAGGCAGACAACTGAGATCCGAGGCCTGGCCTGCATTTGCTTCAAGGCAGGTATCGGGAACACCCGAAGTCAACTGCCAATCGATAAACACGTCCTCGCCGATCAACACCCCGGGCAAACCCTCGCGGGGGAAATAGGTCGCCGGTATTTCTTCCAATTCGCCCGGCAGGGGGATCACCGGCCAGGGCAGGTACTCGGGATAGGTTTCGTCCGGGGGGATCCGCAAGCCGCAGAGTTCCGCCGACCACTTCGAGCTTTGCTCGCTGTTGTCGCTCCCGATGGAGCGCGCCATGAAGCACCACTGCTGGTCGGGGTCACCCGAAGCCATGATGCCGCCGAGATCAACCTCGGCGTACGAGAGCGTGCCGTCCTCGGCGGTCAGCCCAGCGTGGGCATAGAAATAAGCGCCGCCGCTATTATCGTCCATCCGCCGCCACTGAAGGAGGGTACCCACCACGTTCTGCTCGGGCGGGAGCCAGATCAACGTGGCGGTGGTGGGCGCGAAAGTGACTCCGAGGGGCTGGGGAGGCGCGATGGGCGCCGTGGAGGGAAGCGAGAAGCAGTTCATATAATAGGGCGCCGACATCACGTTGTTCTCGTCTTGCAATACCACGGAAAGACAGATCGGTTCGCCGCCCGACGAGGGGAAGTCCAGGCTGATGGCGGTCGGTTCACAGTGGGTCTTGACCTTGAATTTCTCGTCGCCGATGCGGCGATAAATGCTGATGCAGGCGTCGGGCGCCGCCGGAGCGGGCTCGCAGATCGGCGGCGTCGAGAGCGCCTCCCCCGGTTCGATGGGAACGATTCCCGAATTCGTGCAGTCCTCCTCGAGGAAGGCATTGGGGATCCGGCACTCCCGGAAGCCGTTGGTGTACACGGCGGTATAGGGCTGGTTCGTGGCATCGAGCAGTTGGCCGTCGTTGGAATGAAACTCGACATAGCCCGACCCGGCACCGTTGCAGGCCACCCTCAATCTCGAACAGTCCGCAGGGGATTGCTCGACTCCGCGCTTGCCACCGGCCAGGGCGACGATGGCGTGCTGCTCTTCGTAGAGCGAATTGCCTGTTCCTGAATCCTCGCATCCAACCCGGATAAAATCGGCCTGGCCTCCGCTCGTCCGATCCTCGGCGAAGGGACGCGTCGAGTCGTACACCCCGAGGTGATCCGCCCAGGTCACGCAATCCTCGAGCTGGCCGCAAACAATCCCATCCCGAAGGGGAGGCGTACGATCGGGGAAGAAGCCGCGCACCGGGGCCGAAAGCGGGCTGGCGTTGCCCTCGGTGTCCACGGCGACCACCGCGTACCAGAACACGTCGCCCAGATGAGCGAGACCCGCAGGACCATTGGGGTCCGTGTCCCGCCAACGAAGCTGCCGGCGTCCGTCCGAGGTGGTTCCGAAACTCCAGGTCGCCCCGGGAGGCGGCGGCGAAGCGACATCGATCTCATAAACGCCCGGCGCGGATGCCACCCGGTAATCAGCGGCTCCGGCGGGCCAGACCGCCGGATCGCACGCGGTCCCCGGATCGGTGAGGCCAACCGGCGGGCCGGGCAAGGCGGTCCGCTCGACCAAGTCGGCCCGGCCGTCTCGGTCGCTATCCAGAAAGGCCTGGGCTTCGGCCGGGGAGGCAAAGCGGTAAATCATATAGCTCGCGATATCGAGATCGACTTCGCGCAGGCCCGATGCCTGACAATCGTCCTCGCCGGAGGCGTAGATCAGCTTTCGATCGAAGCGCGCCGTTTCGAGGTTGCAGTAATCGTGGGCATGGGTGTGGTCGGCGTAATAATTCCTCACGTCCACGTGGTCCCAGACGACCTCGAAATTTCCGCCCAGGCCGGGGATGGAATCATCTGCGCTATCGCGCTCGGTGTGGATATCCCAGGGCGCGGGGGGCGCGAGGCGATCCGGGATCTGCACCCGGATCTCGACCGTGTTGCCATAATTGCCCGAGAAATCCCGGGCCACGAGGTAGTAGTTGCGCCACTCCCCGGGCTCTGCGCCCGCTGCTAAGAGGGCTTCGGGAGAATCAACGTATTGCACGAAGGGGGGATTCCAGCCGACGTTGCGCGTATCGCGCTCGACGCCGTCGGGTCCGGGGTCGGGTGCTCCCGAGATCAGGATCGGCCGCGTATTCACCCGATCGAGCCCGGAAAATTCGACGCTGCCGTCGCTGCTATGGCCGAGGCCCAGGGCCAGGGTGCCCAGGTCCAGACCCGTCAGGCCGCCCGGATCCGTATCGCTTCGATAGAGGTCATATCCCGTGGTCAGCAGCGCATCCCGGAGCAACTCGGTGAGATTGGCGCCGGGGTAATTCCAAAAGAGCGACACGGCTCCATGATCCTTCGCGCTTTCGGGCCCGTCACAGCGCGCGACCTCGCGTTGCTCGAATTGGGCGGCGCCAGCCAGAAGATCCGCCACACCATTGACCGTCACTTCGATCCGTCCGAGCAGGGCTTCGGTTCCCAAATCCGAGACGCCCACGAGTTCGTAGGTATAGGCTCCCGAGGCCAGGATATCGGTATCGATAAATCCGCGATTGCGCGCGAGGGCCACGTTGAAATCGAGCCGAGAGGCCATGATCGACCAGTAGCTATCGAAGCACGCGCCGGCCGGGCTGACCTTGTTGCGAATCGCACCGGGAAAATTGGCTGGCGTCACGGGGTGAATCTCGCAGGCCGCCACCGAGGTGCCGTCCTCCACTGCCTGGGCGACCCGGCCAGACGCCTCGTCGGCCAGGGCACTCGTCATCTCGGCGGCTCGCCGTGATTGGGACGGCGGGGCGTAGAGCGCCGCGATCTGCGAACTCGAGAGCACCGATCCCGCCGGAATCACTCCGCTGACGGGCGCCCCGTTGCGCTCAACCCGAAAACTCACCAGATCGAGGGGAAGCTCGCCCTCCACGGGATCCCAACGGAGATAGACGGCCGTCCCACTCGCATCCGCCGAGATCGAACCGTTGCGCGCCTCCATGCCCACGAAATAGAGCTGCTCACTCTGGGCTCCCGCCTGCCCGGCCAAGAGCAGAGCCGCTAGGAGCGCAAACAGCCCGAGGCCTCGGGCCCCAGGGCGCCTCCAATACGCGAGCAATGTCGATTCTGCTGCCGTCACGCCTGCATTCCTCTAGTGAATGGCCGAGAGCTTGGGTGTTTGAAGGTGGAAGGACCCGTCGTAGGACGCGCCGGTGCTCAAGTCACCGGTTCCGCACCAGTCGTCCTTGCGGCTCCGGGAAACGCTAGTCCAGGTGCCGGGATCACAGTCGAACCCAAAGCCCCCGACAAAGAACGCTTCCCCCTGAAGTTTGACGTTATCCGGGATCAAGGATCCGATGGCCGAGGGATTCAAACTGGTGATTCCCGACACCTCGGCCAGGATCGTGATCTGCCCCCTCACCGAGACCAGGCAAGCGCCCTCGCCGTAGACGGCGCCCCCCACCAGCATGCCGACGGTCACCGGCGACGGGCCGAGGATCCACGTGCCCGCATCGGCGCCCACGCCCACGGTCAGGAAACAGCCGTTGCTCCAGATCGGGATATTCGCCGATCCGCGAACGAAGAGTCCCGCGAAGCCGCTCTCCGGGAAAGTCATGAACTCGCCCACCTGGGGATCGAGGCTGACGATGACATCCTGGTTGCAGGTTCTCCCCACCAGGAAGGCCACCTGCATGGACACGGCATCGAAGGAGGCCCCGGCCCTGGCCCCAAAATAATTCTCATAGGCGCCGGCCCCGAGCGCCATCCCCGGGTCGTAGATCGAAAATTCCGAGAAATCGATTTCGCCGCTGGTGAATACGCCGCCGAAGAGCCCCACCGGCGCCAAGCTCTCGAGGGTGAAGCCCAGGTAGAGTTCGGTCATCAGAATTTCAGACTCGCCGAGGGTCAGGGGCAGGTCGTAGGTCGAGATGACCACGTCGATCGGGCTCCCGGCGCCCGGGTCGATCCCGCAGCCGGTCTCCTTGCCGTTCGCGCTCCAACTCGTCACGTCCAGGGCGGCCTTAAAGGCGAAGCCATCCTCTTCGCCGCCCATCTCGAACTCGGCGCCGACATGGAGCTTCGAGAGTTCGTTCCCCGTCATCAGCGCATAGCCGTCCATCTCCGCCGCGCCGAGATCCCAACCCTCGACGGCCGAGGTCGCCGATGCGAAGGCCTCGTTGATGGACTCGTTGGCCGCCTGGAGAACTTCACCGATCACCGCATTGAGCTGATCGAAGACCGCCAAGCCGATCACGTTGAGATCCTCGGTCAACTCGGACGTAAAGGCGTAGACCTCGTTTTCGAGGGTCTCGATGATCGGGCTATTCATGATCAGGGCGACCAACTGGTCCTCAAAATCATCAAGGTTCGGATGCGGCACCAGGGCGGTATAGGCGGCCAGCATATTGGTCAACTCCACCGCGATGAGATCGACGGTCGAGATCACGGGGTCCGTCAAATAGCCGGGCAGCCCGACCACCAGAGATGACCAATCGGGAATCGAGCCCCCGGTGGCCGCAAAGATCTGGTCGTCGAAGAACTGTTTCCAGCCCGCAGCCTGGCTGAAATCGTAGGTTCCCGCGGCCGTGTTAAGGAAGGCGCTCGCGGGTCCCGCGAGCAGCGAGGCCGGGTCGACCAAGAGGGTCTCGAGGAAGACGTCGACCTCCTCGACACGGCTATAAAGGTCACCAACAGCCCCTCGCGCCGTCCCGAGGGAGGTCGCCACGACTCCGAGATAGCCGCCGTCGGCGGGCGCACCGGGAACCGTATCGACATCCAACTTGTCGAGGAAGAGATCCAACTGGCTATCCAGGGTACTGATCGCACTCTTCATGTCGGCCAGAAGCGTCAACGCATCGGTCAGGGGCGGGGTATAGGCGACCCCCGCACAGAGCCCCGTGATCCGGCTTTCCAATTCGGCGATTCGGCTCGAGGTGTCGTCGGCCAGCTCGCGAATCGTCTGCTGTGCCTGTTCGATGGCGCTCAGATCCACGCCCACCACCTCGGCCACTCCGCCGATGGGACCCGCGAGGTCGAGGCTATCCAGCGCCGCCTTGACGTCGGTGATCGCCGCCTCGAGTTCGTCGATCCTGTCGATCACCGGGTTTCCCGCGCCGCAACTCGTGAACTCCACGGCCCCCCCGAGGCTCACCTCGAGGGCCGAGATCGCCGT